>JAFSBN010000186.1 GCA_017437265.1 Clostridia bacterium | reverse complement strand
GGTGGCTCAGAATCGTTGCAATCAACTGGCCCAGAATCGAAATTGCCGAAGTAATCACAGCCGGGAGGTTCTGAATCAGACCGTTTGCCAAATTCAAAACCAATGTCACACCGGCGGAAAGGATCTCCGGGGCAAAGGAAATCAGCGTGGAAATTAACTGTTCAGCTAATTGGCCGCCCGTCTGAAGCAAAAACGGCAACTGCTGCAACAGGCCATTCACCACACTGACAACCATGGAAGAACCGCCCGAAAGCAGATTCGGCAGGTGCGTGGTGATTGCGGTCAAAACAGACTGCACAATATTGCCGTCAGTGCCAAGGATTTCCCCGGCAGCAATGTCGAGGTTGTCCCGGAGGGCGCTGATTGTAGTGCTGCCAATACTTGCCCAGTCTGCAGACAAAAGCGCATTGCCCAGGGCGGAAACAAGGTTGAGGCCAGCTTCCAGAAGGTAAGGCGCAGCAGAAATGACAGCGGTGCCGATACCGGTGACAAGGTCAACACCCATTTGCACAAGGGCATCGGCATTGTTTGCCGCGACATTCAGCCCACGGATTGCCATGCTCAACGCAGATTCCAGAACGGTGGGCAGTTCGGAAAGGACATTGCCAACCATCGGAAGGAGGTTGTCCTGGGCAAAAATAAACACCGTTTCGCCTAATGCGTCCAAGGATCCGCGAATATCGCGCCCGGTGGCAAGATTTGCCAACAGGTCAGAAAACGCGGCTTTCATGGAAGCAAGCGAACCGGTGAAGGTGGCGGCGGATTCAAGGGCGGTGGTACCCGTGATTCCCATTTCCTCCTGAATAACATGAATTGCCTCATATACATCAGAAAGGTTTGAAATATCATATTTTATGCCTGTCAGCTTTTGGGCATCGGCAAGCAACCGTTCCATTTCGGTTTTGGTGCCGCCGTAGCCAAGCTTCAGGTTGTCCAACATGGTATAGTTCTGCTTTGCAAAACCCTGATACGCATTCTGTATCAGTTCCATACTGGTACCCATTTTATTGGCATTGTCGGCCATGTCCGTCAGGGCCATATCAGCAACGGCGGCGGCCTTTTCGGTGTCACCGCTCAAGCCCTGCAGCAGACTTGCAGAAAAGCCCGTCACCATTTCCATGTAGCTGTTGGCAGACATACCGGCGGTTTTATAGGCTTGTTCTGCGTTCTTGATGACAATATCGGCGCTGTCCTTAAACAACGTTTCGATACCGCCAAGGCTCTGCTGCAGGTTTGCGCCGGCAAGAAGGGAATCACCCAGGGCCTTACCGATACCGGCGGCAGCAATCAGGCCCTTTACCTTTCCAATCAGGCTATTGCCGAAGGAAGTGCCGGCAGAGTTGCCCTCAGAACCGAAAATGTCGGTAAGCTTTCCCTTGATACCTTTGGCAGACGGGATGACCTGCACATAAGCCTTTGCAATGTTACTCATGTTTCACCCCCGTAATACGTTTCCATGCGGAATCAAATTCATCGCCGCTTTCAAAAGCTTCCACGTCGCTTTCCTGTTTCTGGGGTTCCCCGATCAGGATGGAAAGCATAGATTTCGGACGGTTCGTGTTGTTGCGCCCATCCTCAGTCTTTGCCCACCAAAGCATAGAAAGCCGGTCAACGGCGGCGGCCAGAAGGGTTTCAATCCGGGAAACATTGGTGCCGTGCATTTTCATTTTGATACGGGAATCGTCCCTCAAACCGACAGCGAGCGTTGCCAGCGTGGAAACCGGCAACGCTCTGAAATCGTATATCCCGTACGTTTCTGCAAAGTCGCAAAGCAGCGCGTCACGATCTGCAGAAATCATGCCGGCGAGGGAAATCAGTTTTTTCCCTGATTGTTGGTGGACAGGATTTCCACAAATGCGGCACTAATCACATCAACGGGAACCTTGCCGTTCTCGTTGCGGTAGTGGTCATACATTGCGGTTTTCTGCTTGGCACCCAGAACGGCACCGATGACCTTGGGAAGCTTCAGGGGGTTGGTGTCAACTTCTGCAATGTTTTCCAGAAGTTCCATATCGTTCAGCATATCCGCGTCGATCTGGTATTCAAACCCGGCAGCGGTCTTGCCTTTCAGCATTTCGGCCATTATTCAGCGCCCTCCTCATTGGTGTCGGGGTCAGCCGCGGCAGGTTCGCCCTCATCGTTGGAAGCGGCAGCAGCGGCGGCAGGTGCGGCAATGATATATTCATGGTGGGTATCGCCGCCCTCATCAGGAACGGCGGTAATGGTGGTATCATAGCCAATGGTTTTGTTGTCCGCGTACACGATCTCACCAACGGCGGTGACGGAAGCATAAGGAACAACAATGCGCTTTGCAACATTGCCCTTCAGAACCATGTCAAACACCCACGCATATTCCTGCTGTTCATCGCTGTTGGCGCGGACATGAATGCCGGTGGTCAGGTCACCGGTAACATTGTGGTCACCATAGACAGACTTCAGAACATTGACGTTCAGCGCCTCGATCATGTTGAACTTGAAAGTATCGGGCTTTTCGGTCTGGTGATTCAGAACGGTGTCACCACCCCAAGCCTTGACCTTTTCGGTGGTGGGGCTGTTGGCATTGGTGAGGCCGTCTTCGGAAAAATAGCCCAGGCTTGCAAAACCCTTGTCAAGTTCCTCGGTGGCGCTGACGGGAAGCTTGGTGCCAATAGGCGCACGGTACGCGTGGCCGCCCTTCTTGGGCTTACCGGCGGTCACATTGGTTGCGGTATTTCCCATTCGGTTTCTCCTTTCAATAATAGGTAATATTGTACACCGCCTGATAACAATACTGTTTGGAGCCGGTGTCAGTGTCATTGAAATCGCCGCCATATTCACAACAGCAGATTTCGTCAAGGTCGGTCATGGATTCAACAGCATCCCGGACGGCCTTGCTTAGTTCCATAGCCGCAAGCATCGTGTGTGCATACGACTTAAAAGAAAATGTGGCGGTATCAATGAAGTTTTCGCGTTCACCGCCCATTTTTTCCACTACAACGAACCTGTCAGGCCGCTTTGCAGGGATTTCAGCACCAACATGGTGGGGCAGGTGGGCGCTCAGATACGAAATAATGGTCATTTCAATCATTTCATTGCCCTAATCGCTTTCTGAATGGTGTTGTTTTTGGCATTGTCGGCCTTTGCTGCAGGGGTTGCCGCACGAAGCATGGCATTGACACGGGTTTTACCCACATAGGTGTCAACCTCGTATCCATCACCGCACGCGGCGCGGCCTGCGTTTGCGTGTGCAACGCAAATCTGCATCATTTCTGCAGATTGCAGCAGTTCCCGGACACCTGCAGAATCCAGTTCAATTTCAACGTCAGCCATATCGTTCCACCTTCACTTTCATATTCCAGGAAAGCGGCACATTTTTTTCAATCCACTGCTGTGGAAAGCCGAAAGTGCGCCATTTCTGGCCGAAGAACTCAACGGTTTTGTCCTCCCAGTCATGGGAATCGCCCTTTGGAATGCAAAGTTCATATACAGCGTGCTTTCCATACAGCTGGATTCCGCTGATAATGTCCTCTGCGCTAACCGGACAGACAAGAACGTTTTCAATGGTGACAGGATCCTCAGAAAATACCGGGGCATTAAGCGCGTCAACACCGGTTTGGGTGGTCTGGTACAGAACAACGGGAATTCCTTGAATCATGCTTGCAATCATTTCCAATACCCCTTGCTGTC
>JAFSBN010000185.1 GCA_017437265.1 Clostridia bacterium | reverse complement strand
GGCCGGCGGCAGAATGCCGCCAACCGGATGCAGAGCATCCGGGGAAAACGAGAAAAAACCGGCAGGAAAGTTCACTTTCCTGACCGGCTTTTTTCTTCGTTTTCATTACGCCCGTGGTGCTGTTTTTCGTCTCCTCAACTTTCATGCGGAAACAACCCTGTTCGATCATATTGTTCATCGCACTCCGGGTGCAGGGGTGATACCCCTGCCGCGGGGTACAGGGGAGCGGAGCCCCCTGCTCCGGTAGGCCGATCAGGCCCTTGACTTGCTTTTTCAAGGATCACGCTTCATATTGCAGCATCACCAAAGCAGGCTGCTGGGAAAGATCGCCCCTGGTGATGCGCAGAAGGGGCATTTTCTGCACATTTTCCTGCCCCATAAGCTGCAGGAAAGGCTTTTCATCGGCGATGGGCCAATCCTGATTGACTTCCGTTTTGTAATGCATGGGAATAATCACCCGGGGCCGCAGCGCATCTGCAATTTTCTTTGCCGTTTCTGCGTCGATGGTGTAAAAGCCGCCGACAGGGATCATCAGCACATCGGTTTTGCCGATTTTTTTCACCTGTTCATCGGTGAGGATGTCCCCCTGATCTCCCAGGTGCACGATGGTGAGCCCCTCCGCCTGCAGCTTCATGATCAAATTTTTGCCGCGCTTTGTGCCGTTTGCATCATCGTGCACCGAAGGGATGGCCTCCACCTGCACATCGGGATGCAATTGCCAAAGGCCCGCTTCATCCACCCGGGCGAAACTGCCCTTGATTTTTTCCGTGTACGCATGATCCCCATGTCCGTGGGAAACAAGGACGCAATCGCAGGTATATTCCTTCATTTCATAGCCCACGTGAGCGTCATAAGGGTCGGTGATGAGGGTGTAACCATTGGCCAATTCCACCATAAATTCCGCATGGCCGTGATACGTAATGATCATAAAATTTCCTCCTCTATTTTCCCCACAAATACTGAAGCAATATGTTCCCTGCCATGGGCGACAGGGGCTGTTTATTTCTTTTCTGCAGGGCAATCATCCCCGGCAGCCGGCCCAGCCCCTCCCGGTCATGCAGCATGGTGCACCGCAATACATGCCGGATCAGCTGCAGGGGCTGCTGATCAAAGGACACTGCTTTTTCCGTTAAAAGCCTGGCTGCATAGAATAGCCGGGCGTTTTCTTCCGTCATAACGGGAAGGGGCAGCGGCTTCATTTCTTCCCATGCCTGCCGGTATTTTTCCGGAGCAGCATCCAGATAAGCCATGCCCTTTTCCAGTTTCACCAGAAAGCCTGCCTTTTCAAGGGCTGCGTGCACCTTTTCCGTATCATCTGTGCGTTTTGGATAATCGCTGACGAACAAAAAAGCCCCTTCCCGGCTGATTTTCACAAATCCGCAGGGCAGCAGGGCCTTTATTTCATTGCGCCACAATTCACCGATGTGCATTTTATGCCTTATGGGAGGGGCAGAAACGGATGCGCAGCTCATGTGTGGCAGCAAACTGCCCCTGCAGATCCAGCTGATATTTCAGGTTCACTTCCCCGGTTTTCTGTTCATCCACGTTATATTTCACCGTAGTGGAAAAAATCCCCATGTCCAAAGCGCCAAAGGGGGTGTGATAACTGCCCTCAAAACGGCGGCCCTTTTCAAACACCATGCTGGTGGCATAGTCCCCCAGGCGTTCCATGGTTACCACGCCCTTTTGCATCTTCACCACCACATCGTGGGAAGCGCTGGAATCGGGCTGGGTTTCGGTATAATCAATGCGCCAGGCATCATCCCGGCCGGTGAGGGTACCTGTAGTCAAAAGGCGCACGGTGTCTGCCTCTTCGTCCCCCTGGGTCTGGCTCCAGCCGCTGACGGACAACAAAACCTGGGTCTTTTCCACCTTCGTTCCCTCCCATTCCTTCATTTTCCAAGAGTATAGCACACTTTTTGTACAGCCGCAAGCCATTTGCCCATTTACACAAGAGACAGATTGGAGTATAATTACTGTAGGAAATTTTTTGTTGTTTGGAGGACAAAAATATGGATCGTCTTTCTGCTCAGCATGCCCCGAATGTAAACCGTCCCGGAAAAATCCGTGTATTACAGTTTGGCGAAGGCAATTTTCTGCGCGCCTTCGTGGATGAAATGATTGATAACCTGAACAATGCCAAAAACGCCGATGTGGGCGTATGCATTGCCCAGCCGCTGGACAGAGGCATGGTGGATATGCTGCGGGAGCAGGATCACCTGTATACCGTGATGCTCCGGGGCCGTGAAGAAAAAGGCGACGTGAAAAAGACCCGCATCGTGGGCAGCGTGATCGATTCCGTAAAGATCTATCAGGAATTTGACAAGTACCTGGCCCTTGCCGAAAATGACGATCTGCGCTTCATCGTATCCAACACCACCGAAGCCGGCATTGTCTACACCGGCAAGGACAGTTACGACGATGCACCCCAGGCTTCCTTCCCCGGCAAGCTGACCCGGCTTATGCACCAGCGCTTCCTGCTGAAAAAGAAGGGCTTCATCCTGCTTCCCTGCGAACTGATCGACGATAACGGCTATTTCCTGAAGGAAGCGGTGCTGAAGACCGCTGCCCAGTGGAATCTGGGGGATGATTTCATCCGCTGGATCGAAGAAGAAAACATCTTCTGCTCCACCCTGGTGGACCGCATCGTCACCGGCTTCCCCCGCAATGAAGTGCCCGGCATTTTTGAAGAGATCGGCTATGAAGACCAGCAGCTGGTCACCGCCGAGCCCTTTGGCCTGTGGGTGATCGAAGGGCCCGAATGTGTGAAAAACGAACTGCCCCTGGACAAAATGAACCCCGTCATTTTTACCGATAACGTAAAGCCCTACAAGCTGCGTAAAGTCCGCATGCTCAACGGCGCCCACACCACCATGGTGCTGGCGGCCTACATGGCCGGGCTGGACACGGTGGGCGAATGCATGGCGGATGAAGACGTGCGCGCGTTCCTGGGCCATGCCTTGCTTGACGAAATTATGCCCAACGTGCCCCTGCCCAAGGAAGAGGTGGAAAGCTTTGCCATGGCGGTTTGCCAGCGGTTCGAAAACCCCTTCAACCGGCACGAGCTTTTGTCCATCGCCCTCAATTCCGTTTCCAAATGGGTGGCCCGTGTGCTGCCCACGCTGAAAGACTATATCGCACAAAAGGGCGAAGTGCCTCCCTGCCTGTGCTTTGGCCTGTCCGCCCTGATCATGTTCTATGCCGGGGCCAAGCGCAATGCGGAAGGCAATTACGAAGCCCTGCGGGACGGCAAGCCCTACCCCGTGCGGGATGACGAATATGTGCTTTCCGCCTTCTCGAAGCTCTCTTGCGATATGCCCCCGGAAACCCTCGCCTATGCTGCTCTGTCCGATCAGGAACTGTGGGGACAGGACCTGCGGGAAGTGGATGGGCTGGAACAGGCGGTGACCGAACAACTGCGTGATATGCAAATTCTGGGTCTGCGCGCTGCCATGAAGAAAACCTGGGAGAAGTAAGATGAAGCAGGATTATTTGCAGCTGCACCCCCTGGACAATGTGGGCGTGCTTTTCCAGAAAAGGGACGATATCCCCGCCGGACACAAGATTGCCCTGACGGACATCCAGGCCGGTGAAAAAATCATCAAATACGGCAATCCCATCGGCCGGGCCACCTGCGCTATCCGGGCCGGCGAATGGGTGCACAGCCATAACCTGAAAACGGCGCTGGGCGGTGAAATGGAATACGAATACACCCCCGCCGCCCCCTATACCGCCAAGCCCTTTGAAGGCAGCTTCATGGGCTATCTTCGCAAAGACGGCAAGGCCGGCATCCGCAACGAAATCTGGGTGCTGCCCCTGGTTGGCTGTGTGAACCGCACCGCCACCCGCATAGCAGAAAATGCCAACAAGGAAGCCGGCACCCCCGTCTACTCCTTCACCCACCCCTACGGCTGCAGCCAGCTGGGCGAAGACCATGACCGCACCAAACAGCTGCTGCTGGCCCTGTGCCGCCATCCCAACGCCGGGGGTGTGCTGGTGCTGGGCCTTGGCTGTGAAAACAACACCATGCAGGCCTTCCGGAAAGCACTGGGCGAAGTGGATGAAGAACGCATCCGGTTCCTGGTGTGCCAGGACGTGGAAGACGAAGAAGCGGAAGCGGAAAAGATCATCCGCGAACTGAGGGCCGTTACCGAAAAAGATGAACGGGTGCAGCTGCCCGTCAGCAAGCTGGTCATCGGTCTCAAATGCGGCGGCAGCGACGGCTTTTCCGGCATCACAGCCAATCCTTTGCTTGGTGTCATTTCCGACAGGCTGTGTGCTGCCGGCGGCACGGCACTGCTCACCGAAGTGCCGGAAATGTTCGGAGCGGAGCATCTTTTGATGGCCCGGTGCCGCAACGAGCAGGTGTTCCAAATGACCTGCGATCTGGTAAACGGCTTCAAGGCCTATTACGAAAAGAACGGCATGCCCGTCTACGAAAACCCCTCCCCCGGCAACAAGGCAGGCGGCATCACCACGCTGGAAGAAAAGAGCCTGGGCTGCACCCAGAAGGGGGGCCTGGCCACGGTGGAGCATGTGCTGCCCTATGCCACCCCCGAAGCAAAGCCCGGCCTGAACCTGGTCTGGGGGCCCGGGAACGACATCTGCGCTGTCACCGCCCTCACCGCCGCCGGAGCCCAGCTGATTCTCTTCACCACCGGCCGGGGCACTCCCCTTGGCGGCCCTGCCCCCACCATGAAGGTGGCCACCAACACCGCCCTTTCCGAAAAGAAGCGGGACTGGATCGATTTCAACGCTGGGGTGCTGCTTGCCGGCACCGATATGCAAACCGCCGGCGAACAGCTCTTTGACCGCATCATTGCCATTGCAAACGGCGAAGAAACCACTGCCGAAAAGAGGGGCTACCGGGAAATTGCCATTTTCAAAAGCGGTGTGACCCTGTAACATAAGGAAGATTTTTCGCATGTACATCGTTTTATATCAGCCGGAGATTCCCCAGAACACGGGCAATATTGCCCGCACCTGTGCGGCCACCGGCGCCCACCTCATCCTCATTGAACCGCTGGGCTTTGAAATTTCCGACAAGTACTTAAAGCGCGCCGGGTTGGATTATTTCCATCTGGTGGATATGCAGGTATTGCCAAGCTTTGAAGCATTGATGGAAAAATACCCCGCTGCCCGCTTCCATTTCGCCAGCACCAAGGCCCCCCGGGCCTATCACGAAGCCGTATTCGCAGAAGACGATTTTGTGGTGTTCGGCTGCGAAACAAAAGGCCTGCCCGAAAGCCTGCTGAAAAGGGTGTATGACCGGTGCATCCGCATCCCCATGCGCAAGGAAGCCCGGTCCTTAAACCTTTCCAACTCCGTGGCCATCGTATTGTACGAAGCCTTGCGCCAGCAGGGCTTTCCGGGGCTGATGGCAGAGGGCAGCCTGACAGGCAGAGAGGATGAAGCCTCCCCCTGGATGGACTATGTGTAAGGAGAAGCTGCATGTATAATGACAATCTGCCCTATCATCTGCGCAAGCAATGGGAAAAGGAAGACAAGCAGGACCGCTATAAAGTGGCCGCAGGCGTGATGGAATTTTTAGGCGTGGTGGCGGGTGTGGTGTGCATTCTGTTGCTCATCGCCCTGTTAATGAGCCTCATTTCCTGGCTGGGAAAGGATATTTCCTCCACCTTCGCCACGCTGCGCACCCATTTCCAGTAAATACATAAGGAGGCCTTTCCATGCAGATTTCATGGGATCTGATGCATGAACAGATCGCATCCTGCGAAAAATGTGAATTGTGCCGGAATATCCACAACAAAGTACCCGGGCAGGGCAATCCCCACGCCCGGGTGATGTTTATCGGCGAAGGCCCCGGGGCGGATGAAGATCTGCAGGGACTGGCCTTTGTGGGCCGGGCAGGGCAATTGCTGACCAAAATGATCGCCGCCATCGGCATGACAAGAGAAGAAGTGTTTATCTGCAATATCGTCAAATGCCGCCCTCCGCAAAACCGGGCACCTTTCCCGGAGGAGGCTGCCGCCTGCATGCCGTATCTGCGGTGCCAGGTGGGCATGGTAAAGCCGAAGATCATTGTGCTGCTGGGGGCCACCGCCGCCAAATACATCCTGGGAGACCATATCCGCATCACAAGGGACCGGGGCATCTGGGTGGAAAAGAAGGGCGTTTTCTTCATGCCCACCTATCATCCGGCAGCCCTTTTGAGAGACGAAAGCAAAAAACGGGATGCCTGGCACGATTTGAAGGCCGTGCAGGCAAAAATGAAGGAACTGGGCATAAAGGAGTAATGCTTCCATGACACAATTACAGGCGCTCTATGCCGATATGCAGAAATTTTTCCATCCCCTGTGGCCGGGGGAAGACAAGCCCCTGGTATTGGGGGAAGGAAATGCTTTCAACCCTCCGCTGATGCTCATTGGCGAAGCCCCCGGGGAAACGGAAGTGATCAAGCGCCGTCCTTTTGTGGGCAAGGCCGGCAAAAACCTGGACGAATTCTTGTCCATGATGGAAATGAAAAGAGAGGATATTTTCATCTCCAATGTGGTGAAAATCCGCCCAACCGACATCGGCCCCACCGGCCGCACCCGGAACCGTGCCCCCAACAAGGAAGAGTTGGCCCTGTTCATCCCCTGGCTGATGAAAGAGATTGCCATCGTGCAGCCAAAGGCCCTGGTAACACTGGGCAATGTGCCCCTCAAAGCGCTGACAGACCCCAAGATCACCATCGGTGATTGCCACGGCACTTTCATGGATTGCCAGGCCGGGGTGCCCCTGTTTGCCCTGTATCATCCCGCTTCCATTATCTACAGAAGGGCGCTGATGCCGGTGTATCAGGCGGATGTATTAACACTGAAAGAAGCGCTGCAAAACACAAAATGACATTTGAGTCCTGTAAATGATGTTTTGGGACAAAACCTGTTTTCATCTTCTTTTTTCTGTGTTATGCTGACCGTGTCAAAAACCCGGAAAGGAGAAAAGAAGCATGCAAGACGTATTGGCCTTTATCCTCACCAACCTGCCGCTGATTATCTGTCTCATCGCAGGCGTTGCGCTGTTGGTGGTGGAGGTATTCGTTCCGGGCTTTGGCCTGCCCGGCATTTCCGGCCTGGTGCTGCTGGTGGCGGGCGTGGTGCTCACCTGGAACCATTACGGCATGGCGGCGGGGCTTTCCGTATCGCTGATTGCCCTGGCATTGGCCGGCATAGCGGTATCCATGTCCATCAAGTCCGCATCCCACGGCAAAATCAGCCGCTCGGCTCTCATCCTCAACGACGAAACCCCTGCTGCCGATAATGAAGAGCTGAAAGCACTGCTGGATCAGGAAGGCGTCACCACCTCCGTCCTCAGCCCTGTGGGCACGGCGGAATTCAACGGTGTGCGGCTGGAAGTGATTTCCGAATGCGCCTATCTTGGCAAGGATGTGCCAGTAAAGGTACACCGCATTGATGGCAACCACATCATTGTCCGCGAACTGAAAGCATAAGCTTTTACAAAAAAGAGGGAGGAACAAACAATGAGATACTCTGTAGGACCCGATCTTACCATTCTTTGGGTGGTGCTGGTGGCCGTTGCCATCGTGATGATCGCCCTTTTCTTCCGCTATGTGCCCCTGGGCCTGTGGATCAACGCCCGTGCCTCCGGCGCCGGCGTCAAAATCATCAGCCTGATTGGTATGCGCTTCCGCCGCATTTCTCCTCAGAAGGTGGTCAACGCCTACATCAAGGCCCGCAAGGCCGGCCTGGAAATCACCACCGATATGCTGGAAACCCACCTGCTGGCCGGCGGTAACATTGAAAAGGTGATCAACGCCCTCATTTCCGCCAAGCAGGCCGCCATCAGCCTGTCCTTCACCACTGCCTGCGCCATCGACCTGGCCGGCCGTGACGTGTTCCAGGCTGTACAGATGAGCGTGCTGCCCAAAGTGATCGAAACGCCCCCTGTGGCCGCCATCGCCCAGAACGGTATTGAGCTGCGCGCCAAGGCCCGCATCACCGTGCGCACCAACATTGAACGGTTGGTTGGCGGTGCCGGCGAAGAAACCATCATCGCCCGCGTCGGCGAAGGCATCGTTACCACCATCGGTTCTTCCGTCACCCATAAGGCCGTGCTGGAAAACCCGGACCTGATCAGCCAGACGGTGCTGAACAAGGGCCTGGATAAGGGCACTGCTTACGAAATTCTCTCCATCGACATTGCCGACGTGGACGTTGGCCGCAACATCGGTGCTCAGCTGCAGATGGACCAGGCCGAAGCCGACCGCCGCATTGCTCAGGCCAAGGCCGAAGAACGCCGCGCCATGGCCGTTGCCCACGAACAGGAAATGAAGGCCGCCGTGCAGGAAATGCGCGCCAAGGTTGTGGAAGCCGAGGCTCAGGTGCCCCTGGCCATGGCCGCCGCCCTCAAGGAAGGCAAGCTGGGCGTGATGGACTACTACCAGATGCAGAACACCGTGGCCGATACCGAAATGCGCAATGGCATCGCCAAGGCTGCTGCTCCTGCCAGCGAACCCCAAAAACCCCTGGATCAGAAAAAGTAATGCCGTATAACCGGGGCGGCGGCCTGGCTGCCGCCCCCTTCCCACTGTGATCAGAAAGGAGAGAAAGCATGGAAGAATTCCCGATTGTCATTATTGCCATCATTCTGTCCATCATCTCCGCTGTCAATAAAAACAAGAAAAAGCAAACGGCTGCCGCCCGCAGGCAGCTGGCCCAGGAGCGTAATGCCGCTGCTGAAGCCAAAACTCCCAAAGAGCCCCCTGTGGCGAAAAAGCCCGCAGCAGTGCCTGCCATGTCCGTATGGCATGATGAACCAAAGCCTGCCGCTCCCCACGCCCCGGTGATGGGCGCAGAAGGCACCGACAGCTGCCACGACTATATGCTGCCCCGGGTGGAAAAAAAGCCTGTGAAAAAGAGCCTGGAAAACCATCAGCCTGCCGCCCCTGCGATAGGCATGGAAGGCGTCGATCCCTGCCACGAATTCATGCTGGATGATCCCGCTGCTCCCCGGACGGAAACGCTGGACGACAGCGGCATCAGCCCGGAAGAGGCACAGGAACTGGTGCGGGGCATTATCATCAGTGAGATCATGGCACGGCCCCAGACGCGCTTTGCCGGGAGGGCCAGATGACAGACAAAAATTTCACCGTGCTCATCGCCGATGATGAGCCGGGCATGCGGCTGATTCTCCGCAAAAAAATCGAGAAAACAGAGGGCTTTTCCCTGCTGGGAGAAGCCACAAACGGCGAAGAAGCGGTGGCTCTTTTTCAGGAATTGCATCCCCAGGTGGTGTTTCTGGACGTGGATATGCCGGAAAGGAACGGCATTGAATGCGCCCGGGCCATTCAGGATATGAACCCGGCCGCCATCATCATTTTCGCTACCGCTCATGAAGAATACCGCCAGGAAGCCTTTGAGGTATATGCCTTTGACTATCTGGTGAAGCCCTTCAACCTGGAAAGGCTGGAGCAAACCCTGGAGCACATCCGGAAAACCCGGCAGCCCGCACAGCCCAAACCCCTGCCCAGGCCTGCCGATATCCGTCAGGTGCATGGAAGGCTGATGCTCAAGCACAAGGACGGCGTGGCTTTCATTGACCAGCAGGATATTCTGCTGGTGCAGCGGGAAGAGCGCTCCACCGTCATCTACACCGACGACGGCCAGCGCTATGTGCTTTCCGAAACCCTCAGCGAAACCGAAGCCCGGCTGGATCCGGACACATTCTTCCGCTGCCACAAAAGCTACATCATCAACCTGCGCCGCATCCGCAACATCACCCCCTACGGCAGATGGACTTATGTGGTGCAGCTGGAAAACACCGACCACGACGCCCTGATTACCTATCAGAAATATGAAGAGCTGGAGCAGCGCTTCAGCTGACAAAAACGCCTGAACACAGCCGTTCAGGCGCTTTCTCTGTGGAGGAACTAATGATCATCAAACACCTGGATTTTGATATCACCGTCTGCCAGGTGGAAAACGCAGAGCTGCTGGATGTAAGGAAAGATTTTTATTTCGTGGGCAAGACGGAAAAGGAAATTTCTCTGGTGTGCAAAACAGAGGACGTGCCTGCCCGCACCCTGCAAAGGGAAGACGGCTGGCAAGGCTTTTACATCGACGGCACGCTGGATTTTTCTCTGGTGGGCATCCTTTCCCGCATTGCCGGGCTGCTGGCCGATCAGGGCATCAGCATCTTTGCCCTTTCCACCTACAACACCGATTATGTACTGGTGAAAAAAGCCGATTTTTCCAGGGCCATGGATATCCTTTCCCGAAATGGCTATAACATCGTTGCCTGATTTTCCTGAACAGCCGCCTTTCCCGGCTGTTTTTTTGATGCAGAAAACAGCGTGTACAAAAATACATCTTGACAGGTGACCATTTGGTCACTATAATATTAGGTAACCAACCGGTCACCTCTTTGTTCTTTTTGGAGGACGATATGGAAAATACAACAAAAAACAGAATTCTGGATGAGGCGCTGATCCTGTTTGCCGAAAATGGGTATAAGGGCACCAATCTGCGGGATCTGGCTGCAGGGCTGGGCTTAAGCAAATCCGCCCTGTATAAGCATTACGAAAGCAAGGAAGATATCTGGAACGCACTGCTTGACAAGATGGAAGTCTACTATGCCCGGCAGTTCGGATCCTTGGACAATCTGCCGCCGATACCCGATTCCTGCGAAGAGCTGATCACCCTGAGCATGCAGCAGATCCACTTTACCGTGCACGACCCCCAGATTATCCTCACCCGAAAGCTGCTGCTGACGGAACAGTTCCACGATGCCCGGGTGTGCCGGCTGGCCACCAAACACTTTCTGGAGGGCACAGCAAACCTATATGCAAAAGTGTTCGAAGGCATGATGGAAAAGGGGCTGTTGAAAAAAGAGGATCCCGTCCTGCTGGCCTTCAGTTATACCGCCCCCATCTCTGCGCTGGTCCACCTGTGCGACCGGGAGCCGGACAGGAAAGCGGAGGCCATGGAAAAGATCCATCAATTTGTCAGATACTTTATTGCCGCTTATAAGGAGGAACAAGCATGAAGACTTTTGTGCCGGACACCTTCCGCCTGACAAAACCTTATTAACCGGGTACTATCAGGAATTTTACAGTGATTCAATTCCGGTTGAAAAGAGAAAAGGTGAAGAGATGAAAAAAACGTTGTTTATCATCCTGCAATGTACCTGGGGACTGGCACAAACGCTGATTGGTCTGGGATTTTTTATTGCCAACAGGAAATGCGATCATAGCATGTACCATGGCTGTATCGATACGCAATGGAATCACCATGGCGGATTGAGCCTGGGCTTGTTTATCTTTACTCCGGTTGACAGCCAAAGCAATTCTGAACAGATTCGTGTCCATGAATACGGGCATGCCATTCAGTCTCTTTTCCTTGGGCCACTCATGTTTTTTGTTGGTGTTATTTCTGTTTCGTGGGGAAACATGCCCTGTTTTGCAAAGCTGCGGAAAAATAAACATTTGCCATACACTGCCTGTTTTGTTGAGTCTTGGGCCAGCCGACTGGGCGAATGGGCAACAAAAGAAACGGCAATATGGGAATAATGCAAACGGATACACGCATCACAACAAAATCACACAATTCGTCAGATTCTTTATTAACACTACATGGAGGAAGAAAATTATGAGGATCCTTGTGCTGAACGGCAGCCCCAAAAAGAAGAGCGACACCTTCCGCCTGACCGATGCCTTTCTGAAAGGGCTGAACAAAACAAAGGAACACGAAGTAAACATTATTCATGTGATTGAGAAGGATATTGCCCCCTGCACCGGCTGCTTTGGCTGCTGGCAGAAGCTGGACGGCCATTGCGTGATCCAGGATGATCAGAATGCAATTCTGGATCTGTACCGCCGGGCGGATGTGGTCATCTGGAGCTTCCCGCTTTATTGCTACGGCATGCCCTCCCATCTCAAAGCCGTGCTGGACCGCACCATTCCCCTGGTGAAAATGGACATGGTGCAGCTATCTGACGGCACTGTCCGCCATGAAGCCCTGGCCGATTTTTCCCGGATGCACACGCTGGTCATCTGCGGCTGCGGCTTCCCGGACTGGGACGGCAATTTTGACGGGTTGCGGAAAATGTGTGAAGTTTGCTTCGGCGGGCCGGATATGGTGTGTGTGCCGGAAACCCCCATGCTGAACGTGCCCCAGGCAGCCATTGTGGCCGATCCCCTGCTGAAAAAGTTTGAACAGGCCGGTGAGGAATACGCCGCAACTCTTACCCTTTCCGCAGAAACGATTGCTGCATTGGAAACACCCATGATTCCCAAGGAAGAGTATATCCGTCAGGTCAATGGCAGCACATGACAATATCGGCACTTCAATCCGAAAGGAGAAATCATGTTTCAACCAGATTCTTATATTTCAGCATTGCTTACACTGCTAAAGGAAGCATTCAGCGAAAGGCTGGTTTATATAGGCCTGCAGGGCAGCTATCTGCGCGGTGAAGCAACCGAAAACAGCGACATCGATATCATGGTGGTCGTTGAAACTATGACAATTGCTGATTTAGATGCCTACCGCCGGGCAATCGCTTCCCTGCCGGATGCTCAAAAGTCCTGCGGTTTTATCTGCGGCAAAGACGAATTGCTGCACTGGAATCCGCTGGAAATCTGCCACCTGCTCCATAGCACAAAGGATTACTACGGCGCACTGGCTGATCTTGTTCCGACGTATACAAGACATGATGTGGCTGCTTTTGTGAAACTGAGTCTTGGCAATCTGTATCATGAGATATGCCATCGGTATATCCATGCACCTGAGGAACAGAGCATCACAGCATTGACCGGAACATACAAACAGGTTTTCTTCATCCTGCAGAATCTGCACTTTCTTGAAACCGGCAGCTTTATCGGTACCAAAAAGGAATTGCTGACAGCTCTTTCAGGTCAGGACAAGCTGGCTTTGGAGACTTCCATTGCTCTTGGGGCCGGCAAATCCTTTGCCTTTGAGGAAGCCTTTGCCCTGCTGTATTCCTGGTGCCGGGAAGCATTGGTTCGCACATCATCCATTGCAGGGGTATCTCTGTGAAAATAGGAACGTTATCAGGAGGTTTTTCCATGAAAAACGAAGTTTATCTCCACGGTCAGGTGCTGGGCACCCATTCCTTCCTGCTGCGGGGCGATTTCCCAAAACCGGATTCCTACAGTGAAATCAATGAACGTTATTTCCTGCCCGGCGGCGAAACCGGCACGGCCGCCACGGTGCTTTCTTCCCTTGGGGCAAGCGTCAAAATGGACGGCACCCATATCGGAAAGGAACCGGCAGAACTGATCCGCTCCTTCTACGCGGACAAGAGCGTGGATCTGTCCTCCCTGTACTTTGATCCCGAGTGGGAAGGACTGGTGGATCATGTGCTGATCGCCGGCCCCTACCGCACGCCCCTGGGCCGTTTCCAGCATCTTTATGAAATCGGCATCAGGCGCTGGAACGCCCCTAAAGAACAGGACATCATAGACTGTCAGGTGGCAGGCATCGATCCCTATTTCGGAGAGGAAACCCTGCAGGTGGCAAAGCTGTGCGTGAAACACCAAAAACCCTACGTCACCATCGATTGCCGACACGATACCTATCTCCACCAGCATGCCGCCATCAATGTATTGTCCCACGAATGCACCGACGGTGACTACAAGGGCCACACGCTGGAAGAAGTGTACGATTTGCTCACCGCCAGCACGGAAGGCCTGGTGATCATCACCGCCGGCGAAAAGGGCATGTATTACGGGCGCAAGGGCCAGCAAATGCAGCACATGCCCGCCTTCAAGGTGGATGTGCGCAGCACCCTGGGCGCCGGGGATACCTACAAGGCCGGCTGCGTGTACGCCCTGCTCCACGGCATGAGCGATGAAGAAACCGTGCGCTTTGCCGCCGCCTGCTCCGGCGTGGCCATCTCCCGCTTCCCCCTGCCGCTCAACCCGCCTACCCTGGCAGAAGTAAACGCCCTGCTTTCACAGCAATGATCTTCATACAGCAGACGGGATGTCTGCTGTTTTTTTATGCAGCAAAAAGAAAATCAGACAGGAAACCAGCGTCACCAGATGGCCGATCAGGTTGGCATATCCGGCACCGTAAATACCAAGATGGGGCTGTGCCGTCCATACATAGGTGAGGCCCAGGGTGATTGCTGCGCCCCAGAGGCTGGCGAAAAAGCTTTTCTTCTGCAGCCCCAGCCCGGCCATGATACCGGAAAGCACCTGCTGCACCGGCAAAAAAGCAGCCATGGGGCTCATGGCCTGAAGCAGCTGCCCCACCTCCGGCAGGCCGTACAGCTTTTCTCCAATAAAGAAAGCGAACACATACAAAACACTGCTGCACACACACCCCACCCCTGCCGCCGTCACAAGCAGCCGGGCGGTTAATTTCCGCTGCCGTTCACAGGAAGCACACCCTGCCACCGCCGGCGTGCTCACCATACCCAATGCCCCGGAAAACATGCCGGGCAAAAAAATCATAGGCATCACCATGCC
>JAFSBN010000184.1 GCA_017437265.1 Clostridia bacterium | reverse complement strand
TGTTCAGTTCCTGGGCAATCCGCATTTTTACCGCCGCGGTAGCGTGGCCCTTCACCTGCTTTTCCAAAGCTTCCTTTTCGCCTGTCAGGGTGGTAACCTGATTTTTCAAGGTGCCGTTTTCGGCCTTGATGGATTCATAGTCAGCGTATTTCTCCCGTTCGCGCCGCAGACGGTCGGCAATCGCTGTGTTGAATTCCTCCTGAGTGTTAATAGGTACAAAATCTGCCATAGTGTAAAATCCTTTCCCCACTTACCCGGTGGTATCGGTTTTGTATTTACTACGGGCGAACCCGTTAGTATCGGATTTTTTGCTTCTGTTTTACCTTCTTTTCGCTGCACTTCCAGAAAGCCAAAATCATGCTTTCCATAAGTTCGATTTTTGCCCCGTCCAAAATGGACTTGTAGCCAAAACCGCCGTTGGAGCCAATGGCGCGTTTTTCGCAGTTGCTTACGATCTGCACAAGGGACGGCTGCCCATGTGGCACAAACGGTGCTTTGTCATGCCCTCCATCACAAATGTGGAGTTTGCAAGAATGATCTGATTGACCGTAGGCAAAAGCGGCGCTTTCAGCTTCCTTTCCTTCATCCCGGCGGCAAGTAGCTGCTGACCGTTGGCACCGTCAACCACAACGGTGTCAATGTCCGCCTTGGACAAAAAATCAAGCAACCAACCATCGCCGGCACTAACCGGGCGGCAATCGATTGCCTCAACCAAAATATTTCCATCAATGGTGCGGACTGCAATGGACATTGCAACGCTATCACCATCTTTGCCATATTTAATCCCAACCGTCAGCTTGCCGGTCAGCTTCGGAAGGGTGGAAATCTGAAGTTCCTCCCATTCTGCCTTGCTGATTGCTGACTTTTGGTTATATTTCAGCCACAAACCCAAACGCTGAATATTGAAATCAACCGGGTCGGAGCCGACTTCATCCAGAACGGAACGTTCTGTGAAGATGGTTCCCAATGACGGGTTTGTTTCGTACCATGCCTCTTTGTCACGGGTATCGGTCATGGTGTCCACAGACCATTCAGCCCAACCGGTGTTGACCGTTTCGCCCTGCAGGGCACTGTTGCGCATTTTCAGGAACACCGTACCGGATGAAACCGTTGTGGGTGGTGTTCCGCAAAAAATGGTTTGGGGGTTGCGGCTATCCGTAACCACATATTTCAGGGCGCTTTCCTGATCATCCGTATATTCCTGGGCTTCGTCTATGACAAGTAGGTCAAAACCTTCGCCCAAGCCGCCTTTGGAAGAACGGGTGCGGAAATCAATGGTGCCGCCACCTTCGCCAAGAATGACGATTCTTTCAAGGCCAAGCTGTTTGGAATAAGTGTAATGTTTATCATACGTTTCGCCCTTTTTGATTCGGGTGACTTCGATATAACCGGCAGCATCAAGCAGCGCCGCCAAACGTCTGGACGCGGCGGCGCTGGTGGTTGTTCTGTGGGCGGTGTGCAGGATCCTTTCACCATGTTCAAGGCCGTAAAATTCACGCATTGCAACGATTTCGTTTTTACCGTTACGGCGCGGAACCGCATAGCCATATTTGGTGTGAACCCATAGCCCGTCCTCGTTGACGGCAAGAATATCGTACATCTGGATTTCCTGCCATTCCTGGGCAATTCTGCCGGTGGAATTGTAGAGGTCAATGGCTTCCTGTCCGTGGGTTTCGGTATAAGGTAAAACAACCGATTGGGTGGGGGTTTGGCGGCCTTTGCGTGGCTCGTCCATGAAAACCCTCCCTTGTTATCTCCATTGTTTTGTGTGTACGTTCTGCCGCCGTCCGGTGCCGGGGTCATAATCCACGGTACAACGGCACCGTTCATGCCGCCGGTAAATATCATCCGGAACATCCGGGTAATCGTATTCACCTGCCAGGGAATTGCACCATTCACAGCATTTCCGTTCAGCCTTGCGGATGATCCGGGGGCGCAGCCCTGCCTTGCCCTGAAAATCAATGTTCGCCTTCAAAACGGATTCAACCACGGCCTGAGAATAATTCACAACCGGGTCATTCAGAACCCACGCAACATCATCGAAGTTTTCAGCGGTGGAAAGCTTATTGATAAAACCATCAATCCGGTCAACGTCCACCTTGGCGGTCTGTGCCTTGATGCGGATACCGGCTTTCAGGTTCAGGGTGGTTTGCACCTGCGTGGCGATTTCGGACACCATTTTATGATCATCCTCAAACATGGGGCGCAAAACCTTTTCGGCAATATTGAAATGCAGTTTCCCGTCAGGAAGAACGGAAGAGGACAGGTGTGCGGAAAAAGCTTCAGACAGCGCAACACCCACATGGTATGCGAAATCCTCCGCCTCGATATATGTGGCGGTTCCGTTCTGGACAGCTTGCCGCAGTTGGGCAATGTTCGGGTTCTTGCTGATTAAATCTGCGAAGGTTGCCCGAATCTTTTCCAACAGGCCGGGGGAAATATCTTCCATCGGTTCACCGCCTTAAAAAGTACCCGTCAGCCGGGGCAGGTTCTTTTCGTTGAAATAGCCGGGAACGGCCTGGTTGATCTTGCCGACACCGTCACCAATGGCGGACAGCATGGCGGCATCAGGTTCAAAGACAGGCTCCCAGACGGGCGCGGTCAAATAGAACTGTTCGCGCTTATACGGGAAGTTGTCACGGACACACGCGGCAAGATAGCCCACATTCAGGAAACCGCTGCCGAAGGTCTTTTGTGCTTTTCTGGCAGTAAGACGGAGGTTTTCGTGTGCGGCCTTGATTGCTTCAGCACTGGAAGGGTTGTCCGTCACAAAGCCCAAATCATCAAGGGTCAGACCGGTTTCACCGCTGAACAGCGCGGCGAACGTCCGAAGCTGTTCCGTGTACGGGGACATACTTTGCTGGCTGAACTGGCCCAGGTGGGGGCTGTCACCGTCCTCGTCCTTTGTGAACGCGATAAAACTTGACATGGTTGCTTTCCATGCTTCAAAGGC
>JAFSBN010000183.1 GCA_017437265.1 Clostridia bacterium | reverse complement strand
CCAATTGTTCGATAGATTGAAATAAGAAACTCATTAGCTGCTTTCTTTGTTAAATCATTTTCTACAGCAGGTGCACAGGTTGCTTCATAAAATGCCGCTGTTCTTGCGTAATTGTTTTGATAAATCATACCGTTTTTTGCTTTCATGCCATTCTCCTTAATCTAATGCTTGTCCCCAAAACAATCGTTTTTATTTTCAAATTTTCCTATATGTTATCATTTTTTGTCTCACTCGTCACCGATACTCACTATTAACAAGACTTCCTTGTACATGCGCCGTGTTACGTGATTTTCATCAATGAGGGCGACAGCCAATTGCAGATGTTTCATCCCAAATGCATGCTGTCGAACCACATTCTTCCCCAAAGCATCCAAACAGATCGTTGTCCTGCCCACTGATCCAAGTTTTCTTTCCACACACAGTAAATGCATTATGTGTTTCCACGCGAAGTTCAATCATTTACATTTCTCCTTTACTTATGTTTTCAGGATTGATGAAACATGACGTGCATACTGTAGCTAACAGTAAAAAGCCCGATGGTTGGATTGTACCAACCACCGGGCATCATCGTCAACGTGAAATGCTCGTCACATTTCACTGCAGCAGCGCTATGGCTTCGCGGATGTACATGGTCGTACCGGTCATGATGAACCGTCCGCATCGCTTTTCATCGTCATAGAAATAGGTGTAGCTCATGTTCCCGTCTGCACGGGCTTTGGCATAGGCCGCAAGCACGGCATTCAGCCGTTCTGCCTCTGCTTTATCCTGCACATCATGGATCAGACAGGTGGAGGGCTTGGGATGTCCGAGCGCATCAAGGAACAAGCATGCCGGAGCATGTATTTTGCTTCGGATTCGCTGGCGGATTTCAGGCCTGCTGAAATAGAGATTCAGGTCATTCTCTGTAAATATCCATTTGCCGGCGTCTTTTGTTCCTGAGAGAAGCCCTGACTTTATATCGCTTCTCAGGGTTCGGAGTGTGGTTCCGCTCATGGCGGAAAGATCACTCAGTGTGTAAGTTTTTTCGTTCATTTACTTTCTCCTGTCTTTCGAAAGAAACATGCAGATTATTCATTCTTTGAATCGGGGGACGGTTCCCAGGTTGATCTTGGCTTATCCCATATCCTATGTTTATCAATACTCAATCGCCCCGAATCATGTAACGTATATTATATCGACATCTGGCTGGTGGGTCAAGTTGTCGATGGATTGTGGCGATATGGCGTTCGCAGCGGGCACCGTGTTTTTGTGTGTGCGGTGTATTCTTGTGAGTTCTTGTGCGTTCTTGTATCTGGTGACCGTGTGATTGTACGTCAGGGGGGTAAAACGAAAAAGGATGAAAAACGGCTTCAGAAGGCAAAAACGACCCTGCCGGAGAGTGATTTTACCCCCTTCGTGTTGAGCGCCAAAAAGCAAAGAAGCCCGGCTCCCCTGTATTTCAAAGGGTTCCGGGCACTGTCGGACAAAAAAGAAGAACCACGCAGATTGTATCAAATACTGCGTGGTTACGTGGTGGAGTATAGGGGAGTCGAACCCCTGGCCTCGACAATGCGAATGTCGCGCGCTACCAACTGCGCTAATACCCCGTATGTTAGAAGTGACAAGTTCGGGAACCGGGAGACTTGGATTCAAGTCGAGCGGCTGACCGAACGAGAGAGAGGGAAGCCGCCGCGAAAAAATTCGGGGCGTATGCTGGAGGTGTTCGTCCTACCAACTGCGCTAATACCCCGTGTGTTGAGTTGGGTAATTTTCCATGTGTTCCCGACGGATCCGGGGACGTTTTTGCATCATACGGTTTTTGATGTGAAAACCGATGATTGCTGTGGGGCGTATATGGGAGGAGTTCGTCCTACCAACTGCGCTAATACCCCATTCCGTTTGCGCTGAAACAGTATAACACGGGGAAGGAAAAAAAGCAAGGGGAAGATGGAAAAAAGGAAGAAGCTGAATACGGAACTGCAGTAAAGTGTCCGGTTATATTCATTGGTTCCTTTCAGTGTTTTTGCTTCTTTTTCTATGATGTTTTGCAAGAAGCTGCAAAAACACAGTGGATCAGCGTTTCTGTCATTTTCTTTCCCGAACAGGATTGGCATCCGGGCTGTGTTTTTAAGCCAGGCAGTTGATTTGCCCGGCAAAGAATGGTATACTTAACCTGTTGTTTTATACTTATTTTTGCGGAAAGGAAATCCTGTCCCCCATGACAATCACCCGTAAAGAACGTGTTCGTCAGATTGTAACCATTGCGTCCATTCTGTTTCTCCTGGCGGTTTTCACCCTCATCGGCATCTATGTGGGGCTGCCCCTGGTGCGCCAGTTCCGGGAAGCTCCGGAAAGCTTCCGGGATTATGTGGACAGCCATGGCCTCTTTGGCAAACTGCTGATGATTGGCATCACCATGCTGCAGGTGGTCATTGCCCTGCTGCCCGGCGAACCCTTTGAGCTGGCGGCCGGCTTTGTGTTCGGCTGGCTGGAGGGGGGCATTTTGTGCATGATCGGCTGCGTGCTGGCGTCTTCTCTTGTGTTTATGCTGGTACGGCTCTTTGGCAAAAAGGTGGTGGAGCTTTTCTTTCAGGAAGATAAAATCCGCCAGTACGCCTTTTTGCAAAACGAAAAGCGGCTGGATATTCTGGTGTTCATCCTGTTTCTCATTCCCGGCACGCCCAAGGATATGCTCACCTATGTGGTGCCGCTGACGCCCATGCGACTGCCCACCTTTTTGTGGCTCACTTCCCTGGCCCGCATTCCGTCTCTTTTTTCTTCCACCATCACCGGCAGCCTGGCCCAGAATGAAAACTATATCGCCGCCATCATCACCTACGCCATCACCTTTCTCATCAGCGCCGCCCTGATCATCTGGTACCGGCGCACCGATCTTGCGAAAAAAACCAGTGAGGAACAAACGAAATGAACAAACAGCTCCGCTCCAGCCTGCTGCTTTTGCTCACCGCAGCCATCTGGGGCTTTGCCATGGCCGCCCAGCGGGTGGGCTCGGAACATTTATCTCCCCTCACCTTCAACGCCCTGCGCACCACCATGGCTTTCCTTGTTTTTCTGCCGCTGGTGCTGCATCAGGAGAAAAAGCACCCTGCCCCCTTTGGCAGAAGGGATATGATGGCCGGGTGCATCACCGGCACGGTGCTCTTCATTGCTGCGCTTTTGCAGCAGATCGGCGTCAGCGGCACCGAAGGCACGGACGCAGGAAAGGCCGGCTTCATCACCGCCCTGTATGTGGTGCTGGTGCCGGTATTGGGCGTGTTCATCGGCAAGAAAACCGGGTTTTTCACCTGGCTCTCCCTGCTGCTGGCCATCCCAGCTTTGTACCTGCTTTGCATGACGGAAGGCGCTTCCTTCACCCTGGCCCCCTCTGACGGTGCGCTGCTGGCAGGGGCGGTGTTCTGGGCCATGCACATTCTGGTAACGGACCATTTTGTGGTCACGGTGCAGCCCCTGCGCCTATGCCTGATCCAGTTCGCCGTGGGCGCTGTGCTCAACTGGCTTTTTGCTTTCCTGACAGAAGATATGAGCCAGCAAGACGTGCTGGGGGGCTTGTGGGCCGTGGCATACTGCGGCATTATGTCCACAGGCGTTGGATACACCCTGCAAACCTTGGGCCAGAAGGACTGCCATCCTGCCCTGGCTGCTTTGATCCTGTGCCTGGAATCCGTTTTCTGCGTGATCGCCGGTGCACTGATGCTGAACGAAAGCATGACAGCCTGGGGATACATTGGCTGCGTGCTGATGCTCACCGCTGTGGTGATTGCCCAGGGCGGTGCGTTATTTACAAACAGAAAGGCGAAAAAGCATGTTTGAAATGGATAAGGATGCCTTCCGCTTTGGCGTGACACCGGTGGAAAACTGTTTTCTGACGGATTATCTGCCTGCTGCCAAGGGGGATTTTGTGAAAGTATACCTCTATGGGCTGATGCAGGCCCAAAGGGGCGAAGAAATGGGCATGGAAGAAATGGCCCAGGTGCTTTTCCTGTCCGTTTCGGAGGTGGAAGCCGCCCTGCGCTATTGGGAAAGACGGGCGCTGGTGATCAAGCTGCAGGATAATCCTCCCCGCTTCCGCTTTTATTCCCCCATGCAGCAGGTTCTGCGTCAGGGCACGCCTTTGGAAGCAGATACAGGCTATGTGGCCTTTTCCGAAAACGTGTATGCCCTGTTTGAAGACCGGCGGAAAATCACCCCAGCCGAAATTGCCCTGGCCTGGGAATGGGTGGAGGATATCGGCCTGTCTCAGGAAGTGGTGCTGATGCTGTTGGCCCATCTGATCAACCAGCGCGGGGTGCAGTTTTCCCTGAAAAAGGCTGAGCCGCTGGCCGTGCGCATGAAGGAAGAAAACGTGATGAACTCCGACGACGCCGACCTATTCCTCCGCCACGAACAGGCGGTGCACGATGGCGCCCGGAAAGTGCTCTCCCGCATGGGCAAGCGCCGCATGGCCAGCGAAGACGAGCTGGCCCTGTACCACAAATGGATCCGGGAATGGGGCTTTGACCAGAAAGCCATTCTGGACGCCTGCGCCGAAACCACCAAAGGCGACCCTTCCTTCAAATACCTGGACGGCATCTTGAACGGCATCCGCAGCCGCTCCGACGCCCGCACCGGAGATCAAGTGAAAAAGCAATTGGAAAAGGAAAACACCCTGAAGGAACAGTATGTTCAGGTGTTTGAAAATTTCAAATTCAAAACAAGCCCCGCTGCTGCCCGCAGGCTGTACACCCAGTGGCTGCAGATTGTGCCCCACGAAGTGATGGTACTGGCCTCCCGCACCTTCAGCCGCTCCGGCGGCAACCTGGAAGATTTTCAGGCACTGCTGGAAGAATGGCAGAAAAAAGGGCTGGTCACGGAAAAAGAAACCAGCGCCTATCTCTTCCGCGTGCGGGAAGAAAACACCCTGCTTCGGGAAATTTTCACCGCCTGCGGCTATCAGGCACGGCCCACGGAAAAGGACCGGCTGCTTTTGCAGAAATGGCGCAGCATGGGCATGAATGACGACCTGCTTTTGCAGGCGGCCCAGCAAGCCCGCATGGCAGAGGGCAGCAAGCTTTCCTATCTGGATAAAGTGCTTCAGGCATGGCATGAAGCCGGGGTGACCGATGTTTCTCAGGCCCGGCCGGCCGCCAAAAAGCCCGCCGCCCGGCAAAAGCAGGTATCTGCCCAGAACTATACCCAGCGGGAGTACACCGAAGAACAACTGGCCCTTGTTTCCGAAGACCTGATTGAAGAGGTGAGAAGAAACCGTGGATAAAATAATCCTTGCAGACGTGATGGAGCGCTATGCCCAGATGCGCCGCGAAAACGAACAGGAAGAAGCCCGCCGCCAGGCTGAAATTCAGGAAAAATGCCCGAAAATTCACCGCCTGATGGAGGACAGGCACCGGATGGTGCTTTCTTCCGTGCGCAGCGTTTTTTCCGGCACCGGGGAAGACCCTGTTCAAAAAATGGAACAGTACAACCTGCTTATCCGCACCGCCCTGAAAAAAGCCGGCTACCCGGAGGATTATCTGTCCCCCCATTATGCCTGCAGCATCTGCCAGGACACGGGCTATGTGTATCAGGGCGGCAAAAAGGAATATTGCGACTGCCTGAAAAAGGCCTGTGAGCAGGCTGTCCGGGAGGCGGACAAAACCGCTTCCGGCGTTTCCTTCGCCGCCTTTGACCCCCTGCGTTTCCCCGAAACCCTGCTTCCCGGCACCGACGTTTCCCAGCGGGAATACATGCTGCTGGTCAAGGAAAAATGCCTGGCCTTCGCCCGGCAATTGCAGGGCGGCAGCATGCAGACGCTGCTGCTCCACGGAGGCAGCGGCCTGGGGAAAACCTATCTTCTCCACTGCATTGAACGGGAATGCGCCGCCCTGGGGGTGGACAGCGTGTTCTGCACCGCCTATGACGTGCTGGACGCCCTGCGCCAGCGCTATTTCGGCCGGGAAAACGATCTGGCCGACGCGGTTTTGAACACGCCCCTTCTGCTGATGGATGATCTGGGCATGGAGCCTTTGATGGAAAACATCACCGTGGAACAGATTTACCACCTCATCAACAGCCGCCTGTCCCGGGGCCTGTATACCGCCATCTCCACCAATCTTTCCCGCACCGAGCTGCAAAAGCGCTATACCGAGCGGGTCACCTCCCGTCTGCTGGACGTGCGTACCGGCATGGCCATCCCCTTCCGCGGGGAAGATATCCGGCTGAAGAAATAATACCGGAAAAAACAAACCAATTCTGAAATGATTCATTCTTTCATAAGGAGGTTTTCACATGCCCAATCCCATCCTGCCCCTGTGGGAATACATCCCCGACGGCGAGCCCCGTGTCTTTGGCGACCGGGTGTACCTTTACGGCTCTCATGACCGGGTGGGCCATTATGAATTCTGCGATTACAAGCTGAAGGTCTGGTCCGCCCCCCTCAGCGATCTGAACAACTGGCAGTGCCACGGCACCTCCTTCCAAACCCGGGATACCCGCAACCATCCCGCCGACACCCCCCATACCGATCATGCTCTTTACGCCCCCGATTGCGTGGAAAAAGACGGGAAATATTACCTGTACACCTATATCGTGGGCTCCAAGGGCTGCATCAGCGTGTCCGACAAGCCCGAAGGCCCCTTCAAATTCCTTTCCACCTATCAGTACGCCCCAGAAGACGCCGGCGACGACGGCATCTATAACGACATCGGCGTGCTTGTGGACGATGACGGCCGGGTATACTGCTTTTATGGCTTTGAAGGCAGCTTCATGAACGAGCTGGACGGCAAAGACATGGTCACCGTACTGCCCGGCACCCTGAAAAAGCACGTCATCAACGATGACCCCAACCTGTGCATTGAACAGCGCTTCTACGAAGCCTCTTCCCCCCGGAAAATCAACAGCCTCTATTATGTGATCTATTCCCCCCGCAAGGGCAGCCGCCTGGCCTATGCTACCAGCGAAAAACCCACCGGCCCCTATACCTACCGGGGCTACATCATCGATAATGGCGTGGATTTCCCTGCCGGCAACAACCATGGCAGCCTCTGCAAAATCGGCGATCAGTGGTACGTTTTCTATCACCGCATGACCAACCACTCCATCATGAGCCGCCGCGCCTGCGTGGAAAAGGTGGAAATCCTGCCCGACGGCACCATCCCGCCCGTAGAAATGACCTCCCTTGGCTTTGAAGAATCTCTCAACCCCTACAAGATCACCCCGGCTGAAATTGCCTGCGTGCTCAAGGGCGATTGCTTCGTTACCGAAAAGGACGCCTTCACCCGGGTGGTCACCAATATCCGCCACGGCGCTGTGCTGGGCTATAAGTATTTCGACTTCGGTGAAGACTACGGCTCCTCCTTCATGACGCTGGCCCTGCAGGTGAAGGGCATGGGCGCCTTCTGCGATGTGCATGTGCATATTGATGCCGAAGATGGCCCCGAAATCGGCTGCGTGCGCATCGGCGGCGGCGATCAGATATACAAAGTAAACTGCAAAAATGTTACCGGCCGCCACGCCCTCTATTTCACCGTGGATGTGCCCATTCAGGGCTGGACCCGGGATCACTTCGCCGATAAGGCCCTCTTTGAACTGGAAAACTTCACCTTCTTCAAATAAGTATCGCCTGCCCGGGCAGGAGCCTGTGCGGCCAGAACAGGGGGCTTCTCGCCCCCTGTACCCCCACGGCAGGGCCATTGGCCCT
>JAFSBN010000013.1 GCA_017437265.1 Clostridia bacterium | reverse complement strand
GTAAACAAATTGTGAACAAACATTGTCCGCCCCAAGGCATAATCAGTTATTCAGCGTCACCCGGAACAAATATTGCCACAGGGTTTTCCGGTGATTTCCATATTGCCCCCGGTGCACATACAGGTTTTTCAACTGCCTGTACAAAAACACTTTCTTTTTGCAGTTTTCCAAGGGATGCACCACGCAATCCAGGCATTGCTTCACCGTCATGCCGGAGGCGGTGCGCCGGTATTCATACACAAGGTCACTGCAATAGCGTACCCAATCCGCATACTGCAAATACTGGCAGACGAAACAAAAATCTTCGCCCCATTTCATGCCGCCGATAAATTGCAAGTTATGCTCCTGAATGATATCCCTGCGGAACAATTTATTCCACAGGGCGCCGTAATAAAAGCTGTTGGACCAGCGGTTCATATGCGAAAGCATCTCATCGGTGGGCACATCCGCGTTCTGCTTTTTCAGGCCCCGGGGGGTGGTTTTCTTCCCCATGGTTTCCAGATACCCGGCAATTACCAGATCGCTTTCATTGGCCCGGGCAGCGGATAAAAGGGCGGCCATGCTGCCCTGCGGCACAAGGTCATCCGCATCCACAAAGCGGATGTATTCCCCCCGGCATTCCCGGAGGGCCCGGTTCCGGGCGGCGGCCACCCCGGCGTTTTCCTGGGTGAACACCCGGATGCGGCTGTCTTCCTGCGCCATGCGTTGCAAAAGGGCCAGGGTGCCATCCTGGCTTCCGTCGTTCACCACCACAATTTCCAAAGGCACATCCTGGGAAAGCACCGTTTTCAGGCAGCTTTCCACCACGTTTTCCCCGTTATACACCGGCACCACCACGCTGATCAGCCCCTGTTCCATTCCCTCACCGCCTTTCCCATTTTTGCCCATGGCCATAGATGCGTATATTTTATCAAAGCCCTATGGGAAAGTCAAACCCGGCATTGACAAACGCCCCGTTTTCTTTGTACAATAAAGAAAAAACGAAAAGGAGCGTATTTCTTATGCCTGATTTTTATATGGCGTTTCCCGGCGGCAAGCGCAAGGCCCTCACCCTCAGCTATGATGACGGGGTGGAGCAGGATATCCGCCTGATTGACATTATGAACAAGCACGGCCTGAAGGGCACCTTTAACTTAAACAGCGGCCTGTATGCCAAGGAAGGCACCGTGTACCCCAAAGGCCAGGTGCACCGCCGCATGACCAAAGCCCAGGTAACCCAGGTGTACAAGGATTGCGGCCAGGAAGTGGCCATGCACGCCTATGAACACGCCGATCTTGTGGGCATTCCGCTGAATCAGGTGCCTTACCAGATCATCAAGGATAAGGAGCAATTGGAAGCCCAGTTCGGCCGCATCATCCGGGGCTTTGCCTACCCCTACGGCACGGTGAACGCAAAGGTTTCTAAGCTGCTTGCGGATATGGGCGTGGCCTATGCCCGCACCGTGCACTCCACCCACGATTTCCACCTGCCCTCCGATTGGCTGCAGCTGCCGGCCACCTGCCACCATAACGACCCCCAACTGATGGAGCTGGCCAAGCGCTTTGCGCAAGAAGCCCCCTATGGCCGCCCGTGGATGTTCTATCTGTGGGGCCACAGCTATGAATTCGAGGGGAACGATAACTGGCATGTGATCGAAGAATTTGCGGAATACATGGGCGGCCGGGAAGATATCTGGTACGCCACCAACATCGAAATTCACGATTATGTGAAGGCCTGGGAACAGCTGCACTTCAGCGCCGACGGCCACCGTGTGTATAACCCCACATCCACCTGCCTGTATCTGCGCACCTGGACAAACACCTATGTGCTGGAGCCCGGAAAGGAAACCCTGATCCCCTGATAATAAATGCCCCCGGCCAGCCGCCCTGGGACAAACAGCGGCAGGCTGTTTTTTCTTT
>JAFSBN010000182.1 GCA_017437265.1 Clostridia bacterium | reverse complement strand
TTTGGCCCAGGTAAGGATTGATCCACACGCAAACCTTCAGGCCTTTGTCGTGCAGGCGCTGAATGAGCCCCTCTACATCCGGGAACATATCTTCGTCCCATTCGAAGGAACACCATTCATTTTCCTTCATCCAGAAGCAGTCAAAGTGGAAAACGGACAGGGGAATGCCCCGTTCAAACATGCCGTCCACAAAGCTCATAACGGTTTTTTCGTCATAGGAAGTGGTGAAGGAAGAAGAAAGCCACAGGCCAAAGGTGCTGGGAGGAGGCAGGGCGGGACGGCCGGAAAGCAGTGTGTAATTGGAAAGCACATTCTTCATATCGCCGCCGCCGATGACCATGAAATCCAGTTTCTGGCCGGGCACAGAGAACTGCACCTTGGTAATAGCTTCGGTACACACTTCAAAGGAAACGGGGCCGGGATCATTGACCAGCACGCCATAGCCCCGGTTGGTGATGTAGAAAGGAATGTTCTTATACGCCAGTTCAGAGGAGGTGCCGCCGTCTTCATTCCAGATATCCACCACCTGGCCGTTTTTCACGAAGGCGGTGAAGCGTTCACCCATACCGTATACTTTTTCACCCACGCCGATTTCCAGCTGACCGCGCATGAAAGGCCCGTCATTGGTGGAAAGGTAGCTGAGCATGGGGGAACCAAAGCGATCACCAATGGCCGTAATTTGCTTGCCCTGCCAGAAATAACGGAAATAGCAGGGGAGTTTGCCGATTTTCAGGGTGAGATCGCCGGAAGAAACGGAAATTTCCCGGTCAGTTTCCACCACTTCCATAGGACAGGCTGCATCATTCAGCTGGAAAGCGGGCATCTTGACACGGCTTCCGCGGAAATGTGTAACACGTGTGCGCAGAATGCCGGGCTGGGGAGCGGTAATATCCACTTCCAGTGAAGGACCATCCAGACCGCGATAATCTGCACGATAACAAACAGCATACAGATGCAGCAAAGTTTTGTCTTCATTCAGGGTAACCTGACGAATCTGTTCGCAGTTATGGGTGGATACACCGGGCTTCAATACCCATTCGCCGACGTTGAATTTCATGATATGTTCTCCTTTGAATTGAAGTGAGAGAGAGGGAAATTCCCTCATTGATAATCAATTGCGTAAATTTCCCTCTCTGCTGATATTGCAATTATTGAATGCCCAAAACTTCCTTGCACAGGTCCCACTTGGCATTGGCTTCTCCACGGCTCCATTCCACGCACTTGTCGTAGCCGTACTGGTCACAGATCTTGCGCATTTCGCGGACATGGAAGTTATATTCCGCATCGCTCTTGGCGTAAATGGCACGCCAGGAATAGGTGACGATGGCCTTGGTAACCTGGCCCCAGACAACCTTCAAAGTATCGTCCTTGGCAGATTCTTTGTAGTTCACGTCGGGCATAAGCAGGTAGGGGTGGTTTTCCATATACTGTTCCGCCAGGGTGTAACCGGTGTAATCGCGCCAATCCTGCTGGATGGGATATACAACACCGGCCAGCTGAGAAGCCCAGGTATCGCTGTTGAAAGCTTCGCCCAGCTTGCCTTCGGGGTTGATCATATCCTTGGAGAGAGTGGTATTATTGATCTGCAGGCAGCCATCGTTGAAGTTGTTGGAGAGGGTATAGGTGTTGCCGGTGTCGGGGGAGGTCCATTCAACGCCGGTCAGATCGTATTTGCTGTCCTTGTTGCACAGGTTGCCAAGTTCAGTGAAGTACATGCCGCCCTGTTCGTTATAATCCCACATGAGACCCTTGGGGCCGTACCACATGGTCATAGAGCCTTCGGGCGTGGCCAGCCAGTCAAGAACCGCCAGGCACAGTTCGGGATATTCGGTGTCAGCGCCGATGGACCAGATACGGTTGCCGCCCTGGTTGCCAAGGCCGTAGACGATGGGCTTGGCTTCTTCGGGCACCATGGCATACATGTACTTGCCATCTTCCAGATGCTCGGTAGTGTTGAAGGCCATGGAACCTGCATAGTTGAAGATGGACCAGAAGGTACCGCCGGCCTTCAGCTTTTCGCTCATCTTTTCGAAGGTCTGGGTCATGGAATTGGGATCCAGCAGATCGTTCTGATAGAGCTTGTTGAAGAACTTCAGGCATTCCATATAGGGGCTGCCTTCGGCAAGACAGTCATAATATTCACCGTTGGTGGGGTTGATGTGGCCGATACCCAGCTCATCATAGCCGTAATAGGCAGTGGCAAGGGCCTTCACATACATCACCATGCTGCCGTCCCAATCGGGCCAGACGGACACGGCGTAGGTTTCGTTACCGTTTTCATCGGTGGGGCAAATGGCTTTCATCTGCTTGAACACTTCGATCAGGCCGTCCAGATCCTTCACGGCAGGATAGCCCAGTTCCTTATACAGATCCCAGCGCAGATCCCAGGTGTAGAAGAAGGACTGGTGAGCGCCTTCGGTGGTGGCCACGTTGAAGCCGAAGCCGTGAATCTTATCATTGCCATTGATTTTGCGGTTGGCTTCCAGGGCGGTGGTGTAATTGGCGGTCAGGTAAGGTGCCCAGGTCTGCATCAGGTCGTCTTCTTCCCAATCCAGCAGCATGCCCTTATCCACAGCGTTCTGATAATCATCGCCGTTGGAACCCCAGACAACGATGTCGCCCAGATTGCCGCTTTCCATGCGGGTTTCGTATGTGCCGTCGGAATCGGGGATGATGTTCACTTTTACGTTGAACTTATCTTCCAGCAGGGTGGCGCTCCAACCGCCCTGAAGGCCGGAATAGTTGGCCAGCTGACTGTACACGGTCAGGGTGATCGGGCCGTCTTCCCGGGGGAAGATGTCAAAAATGCTTTCCGCAAAAGCGGGGCAGGCGCCAAGCAGCATGACAACCGTCATCACAAGCGCCAGAATACGGGTGCTTTTTTTCATGGTAAAATCTCCTTTCAAGTGTGAATAGAAACGTATTGATATGCCGGTATCAGCCTTTGACAGCCCCCAGCATAATGCCCTTGACAAAGTAACGCTGCATGATGGGATAAACAACCAGAATGGGGATGATGGTTACCATGGAGATGGTATATTTCACAACCTTTGTGTTCAGCATGTTCTGGATGGCGGTATTGGAAACACCGCCGGAAGAACTCATGGCTGCACCCAGATTGGAATAGGTATTGAGGTAGATGTAGAGACGATGCTGCAGGGTGTAGAGCTGCGGTTTGTTGCTCATCAAAAGCAGGGAATCCTGGAAAGAATTCCAGTTGCCTACGGCACCGAAAATGGCGATGGTGGCCAGGATGGGGATGGACAGGGGCCAGATGATGGAGATGAACACCTTGGGTGTGCTGGCACCGTCGATCACGGCAGATTCTTCCAGAGATGCAGGGATGGATTCGATGTAGGTTTTCACCAGAATGATATTGTAGGGCGCCACCATGCCGGGCAGAATGTAGGCCAGGAAGTTATCCGTCAGGCCCAGCATCAGCATGTTCATGTACCACGGCACAAGGCCGGCATTGAAATACATGGTGATCACCAGGGCGCGATACCAGAAGGAGCGCTTCCACATCTTTTGCTTGGTGACCAGATAACCGGCCCAGGCAGAAACGATCACCATCAGCGCCGTGCCCAGAATGGTGCGGGCGACCGTGACCAGAATGGAGGAACCCAGATCGGACACGTTCTGGAGAGACACATAGTTGGAGAAATGGATGCCAACGGGGTAGAAGTTAATCAGCCCTCTGGATACCAGATCGTTATCGGAAATGGTATTGATGAACAGGTAGTAGAAGGGGAAGATACAGATGATGGTAAACACCAGGAAGAACAGCACATTGATGGAATCGAACAGGGGCTGACGGCTGAAGATAGCAAAGGCGATCATGCCTGAAATCAGCACGGTGACGATGGTGACAATCCCTGTTTTAGGAGACGCAGGTGCAGTGGGCAGCTGCGCTTCCAGCAGCAGATTTTCATCGTCATAGCCGGTGTTATCCTTCAGCGTTTCATCAAACGCCTTCATATAGGCATTGGCTGCAGCCTGGGCCTGTTCAGGGGTGGGGAAGGAGGCTTTGAAATACATGGTCTGGGTGCCGGGGACAGCAGAAACAGAAACATTTTTATCGATTTCAGCCACATCGATGCCTGCAGCGCCGGCGGCATTATAGCGGGTGCTGTCAAGCTGGAAAAGTCCGGCATATTCCTTTGCCAGATCCACATCCACACCGGTTTCAAAGCTGGTATAAAAGGCTCCAGGAAGATGGGCAAAGGAAACTTCCATGGAAGCGGTGGCCTGATACTGAGGAGTGATCATGAAATGGCAGATCAGGAAAGCAATCAGGCCGCAAAGCAAAGCGGTGCCCAGTATTTCAACTGTCTTGCGCCAAAGGGGAACTTTTTTATGCAATGTTTTCTTTTCCATTTTTGTTCCCTCCTCAGATAATGCTTTCGCCGCGAATGGCTTTGGAAATGCGGTTGGCACAGAAAAGCAGCGTAATGCCGATCAGGGATTTGGAAATACCAACCACCGTTGAAATGGGGATCAAGCCATCCTTAATACCGATGTTATACACATACAGATCCAACACTTCAATGACGTCCTTATTGAGGGCATTTTCGAATACCAGATACTGTTCCATGCCGTTGGAGAGAATGCCGGCGATGCTCATCAGAAGCATGACGCAATAGGTGGGCATCAGGCCGGGAACGGTCACATGCCAGATGCACTGCCAACGGCCGGCACCGTCCACACGGGCAGCTTCGTACAGCTGCTGGTCAATACCGGCAATGCCTGCAATATAGATGATGGCACTCCAGCCTACGCCTTTCCAAGTGCCCCACAGCAGCATTTTGATCCAGATATGATCGGCAGATGCCAGATAATCGGTATCGGAAGCAATGCCGAAAATATTTGTCATGAAGCTGTTGATGAAGCCGTCGGATGCAAAAATGGCCAGAGCAAAGGAGTAGACCAGCACCCAGGAGATAAAGTTGGGAATAGTGGTGAAGGTTTGCACGAAGCGCTGGAACTTGGAAGAACGCACTTCGGCCAGCAAAATAGCAAATGCAATGGGGAGCCAGCTGGTGGCGATACCCAGGCCGCTCATGATGAGCGTGTTACGCAGCACGCGGACAAGGTCCATCCGAGTGGCGGGATTTTCAAAAAGATAAGCAAACCATTTGAAACCGACGAAATTGCTTTTTTCTGTTACAACACCGTCCACAACGGTATCAAAGATGCGAAGAGAATCGCCCACTTTATAATCGAAGAAAGCGAAGCGCCAGCCGTAAATGGGCAGATAGCAGAAAATGAAAGCCATAAACAAAACAGGCAGGAACATCAAAAACAACCTGTATTTTTCTTCCATTTCCATTTTTGCTTCGGAAACGCGGGTGCGAAGCAGGAAGAACTGGATCAGGGAGACAACGAGAATAAGTGCAGCCAGCACTGCGAACACGTAGATTCCGGTGGGGAAATTGGGCTGTACATTGCTCAGCTTTCCAGCCTCAGTAACAGTTTTCAGCACGGAGGTGTAGCTGTTATAAATGACACCCAGGCCGCCCAGCATGGCGAAGGAACCGGCAATGGGGAACAGAGACGCACGCTTTTTCATGCGATTGTTGCCAAGGCTCATGCAGGCACCGGCGGCGCATGCAATGATGCCCAGCAGCAAAAGGGCAGCGCCTGCCATCAGCAGATGAAACTGGCCGGGCGTGACCCATTCCATACGCAGAGGACGGGCCAGACTGGCGGTGATCGTTTCATAGGAAATGGCAGTAGTAAAGAGGGAGGTGTTCTGATTAATTTTCAGCGAAATTCGCCCGGGGTTTACCTGTGGGAAAAACACAAGAAAGCCTGCGATGAGGATCAGCAGACGATTGATTATTTCCACTATGGAGGACTGCTTTGTTTTTTTCTCAGCCGCTCCACGGGGCAAAGCAACATTCATTTCCATTTCAAATCCTCTATTCCGATGAAAATATGTGTCTCATCACGGAGGGCGGCGTACCCCGGGAAAGAGGTACGCCGCCAACAAATGATGATTAGCGAACCAGACCGTCAACGGTGAAGGTGACAGTGATGGTGGTGTTGGGGCCGGGAACGGTGCAGCCGATATCTTCGGTGGCGCCGTAGGAGTTGACAAACAGCAGACGGGCATATTCGCCTTCGCAGTCCACTTCGGTGTACTCGATGGTTTTGCCTTCGCCGATCTTGATCTTGGCATCAGAGATGACCACGTGGCCTTCATTGATCAGAGCAGCAGGGAAGTCGGTGGAGACGAAGAGCAGGTTATACTTTTCGTCGGAACCAAAGCCCATTTCGCCGGTGGTCATGGACACGGTGTAGGTGCCGTTGCCGGTGATAGCGGTATCAACAAAGGTTCCGCCGTAGTCCACAGCATTGCTGTCGGCATCCCAACCGGTGAGGCGATTGAAGAAGCCGGGGTTTGCTTCGCTGTTGAGGCCGTAGGAAGCATCGCTCCATTCGTTGCGGAAGATGTAGGAAGCGGTCTGCACGCCCATGTAGGCGTTATAGTCCTTGGCCAGCAGTTCATCCAGTTCAGCCTGGCTCAGACCTGCGCCTTCTTCTTCAACGGCAGCAGCGGGAGCAGCACCCTTGACGAACTTAAAGGTGATTTCAATGTTCTTCACTTCGGCAAAAGCAGCCTTGTCAACCATGATGGCGGAAACACCGGTCAGGTCGGCATCGGAGGTGCGGGCGGTGTCGGGAAGATCGGTGACCCATTCGTTGTAGAAGTTCACACGGGTGGTGATCTTGTCATCGGTGGTGGTGAAGCCTTCGGTGAAAGCAACATCTTCGCCGTTTACCTTGATGGAGGTGATATCCATGCAATAGCCGGGATACTGGATTTCGCCATTGGCCAGGCCCAGAGCAGCAAAGGCCAGATCCTTGGCAGCGCCGCCTTCAACAGCAGAGAAGTCCAGAGCCACGATGTATTCGCCTTCGCCGGTCACGTTCACATTGGTGGCCTTCACGGCGGAGTCATCCACGCCCCAGTACTGGTTGGTCCAGGTGGCATCGGCATACATAATGTAAGCCATGGCATCATAGAGGGTGAAGTCAATTTCGTAGGTCTTCACTTCGGTATCGAAAACAGTCTTGTCAACGATAACGGCAGAGATGCCATCCTTGTTGGCGTTATAGGTGCGGGCATCTTCGGGCACTTCGCTCACCCATTCGTTCATCACGTTCACGCGGGTGGTGAGGCCTTCGTCGGTGGAGGTGTAGCCCTTGGTGAAGGGAACGCTTTCGCCGTTAATGCGGATATCGTTGATCTTCATAGTGTAGCCGGGGAAAGTGATTTCACCGCGATGGATCATCAGGCCGGTGAAAGCAACGCCGGTGGCATAGCCGGCATCCGTTTCGCTGAAGTCCAGACCCACGGTGTAGTCACCGGCACCGGTGATCTTGGCAGTGGTAGCCTTTACGGGGTTTTCGCTGCCGTCATGCCAGTACTGGGCAGCCCAGGCGGCATCAGCATAAGCGATGTAAGCGGTGTCTTCGGTCTTGTTGGTGAAGGTGAAGTCGATTTCAACGGTCTTCACTTCAGCAAAAGCAGACTTGTCCACAATGATGGGGGAGGCGTTGGACACATCGCCGTCGAAAGAACGGGCATCTTCGGGCAGTTCGGTTACCCATTCGTTGTAGATGTTCATACGGGTTTCGATGCCGTTATCGGAAGAGGTGTAGCCCTTCTTCACTTCGATGGCTTCGCCGTTCACACGGATTTCGTTGATCTTGATGAAATGGCCGGGGAAGTTGATTTCACCCTTCTTGATGCCAACGGCAGCAAAAGCCAGATCCTTGGCAGAGCCTTCTACCGTGCCGGTGAAATCCAGGCCGATGGTGTAATCGCCGTCACCGGTAATCAAGGCTTTTTTAGCCACAACGCCGGTATCCACGGGATCGCCCCAATACTGGTTGGCCCAGGCGGCATCGGCATACATGATGTAAGCAACGTCTACCACATCATTATTCTGAATGCCGGAATAGATCTGTTCGATCTCTGCACGCAGTGCAGCGACCTGATCGTCTTCGGCCATAGCACCGGTTACGATGCAGGAAGCCAGAAGAACGACAGCCAGGAAAACGGAAAGTACCTTTTTCATGCGAGGTGTCCTCCTTAAATTGGATTTATACCATTCATTTGTCCGTGGACAAATAAGGCTCAATGGGGAAGGAAAAAATTACAGCGTGCCGCCGGGCTGAAGCGAGCCGGAAACGGTTACGATGCGGTAAGGACGCTGATCGGCCGGCGCTTCAATGCTTTCGATTAACAGGGCAATGGCGGTTTCGCCTTTCTTTTGAACATCCTGACGATAGGTGGTCAGCTTTGGCCGCAATACAGTGGAAAGCATGATCCCGTCATAGCCTGCGATACTGATGTCATCGGGGATGGAAAGACCGGTGCGTTCCAGCTGGGTGATGGCACCGAGACAGGAATAATCGTCCGCATAGAAGATGCAGCTGGGTTTATCATCCAAGGAAAGCAGAAATTTGGTTTCCCGGGAGGCACTGCCGGGATCGTGATAGGCGGCAGGGCGGATGTAGGCATCCGGCACCGTGAGCCCCAGCGCTGCACAGGCTTTATAGAAGGCATTCACGCGTTGTTCTGTGATATAGCCCGCTTGCCCGTGGACAAATGCAATTTTCCGGTGGCCTTTATCGAAAGCATAGCGCACCAATTGGCTCATGCTGCTTGGATGATCGGAAATAACACAGGAGCAGCATTCGTATTCGTAATCAATGGCAACGCAGGGTAAATCACTTCCGGCCAGCTGCATAATTTCCGGCGAATGGAACGCTGCCTGCAGAATAACAACGCCGTCAAGACCGCGGTATTTGGCATGTTCATAATATGAGGTGTTTGTTGACTTATGAAGAAAGGTGATGTCATAGCCCTTCTTTTCGGCGGCATTGCGGATGCTGTCAATCAGGAGGGAGAAATATTCGTGGTGGATCTCATCTTCGTAGAGAATGCCGATATTATAGGAACGGTTGGTTTTCAGGGCGCGTGCAGCGGCATTGGGCAGATAGCCCATTTCCTGGGCGATACGGCGGATGCGCTTGGCGGTGGCGCCGTTCACATCGCTCTGGCCGTTTAAGGCGCGGGAAACGGTGGCAACGGAAACGTTGCAAAGGGTTGCAATATCTTTTAATGTTACCACACGATCATCTCCTGACAATTATAAAATGAGAATGTAAACGTTTACAATCACATCATAGTATAGATATATGAGCATTGTCAAGATATTTATTTGAATATTTGATATGTTTTGGTGCAAAATGATGCGATTTATAATAAAATTAACATTTTGTAACACAGCTGTAAAAATGTATCGTAAACGTTCACGCAACTGAAGGGATGAGGAGGAATATGCCGTATGTGTGCAGCCTGGAGAATGAAATTATGCTTGACAATCCCGTGGGAAAGGGATATAATAATTCCTGTTCACGCCGGTGTGTTGGAATTGGCAGACGAGGCGGACTCAAAATCCGTTGTCAGCGATGACGTGTGGGTTCGAGTCCCACCACCGGCACCATATATAGCACTTGCATTAGCAAGTGCTATTTTATTTAGCAAGAAGTTTTCATTGTCATACCGGAATATATCATGTATAATAAAGAAAAATAAACGAATATCGGGGTACAATTCAATGAAGTATCGAAAATTGGGAAAAACAGGCCTGATGGTCAGCGAAATCGGCTTTGGCACAGAATGGATGGAGAGACATAATGCCCAGGAATGCAGGGAAGTAATTCTTTCATGCGAGGAATACGGCATCAATATTCTGGATTGCTGGATGGGGAACCCTGTTGTACGTTCTGCCATCGGGGATGCCATCGAAGGACGTCGTGAAAAATGGTACATTCAGGGTCATGTCGGGAATGTCTGGGAAAACGGACAGAATACCAGAACGCGTGATATGGAGAAATGCCGGATAGCCTTTGAAGAGATGCTTGTACGTTTCAAAACGGATTATATCGATATTGGCATGATCCACAATGTGGATGAGATTGCAGACTGGGAAGGCATCCTGAACGGCTCCTTTATGGCATACATGAAGGAACTGAAGGAATCCGGAAAGATTCACCACATTGGTCTCAGTACACACAACACAGAAATTGCACGGATGGCCGTGGAAGAAGGAACGGTGGAAATGATCCTTTTCTCCATCAATCCTGCTTTTGACATGCTTCCGCCTACGGATGACATCATGCAGTTCTTTGCTGATGAATATGACCCGGAGCTTGGCGGCATCGATGTGCAGCGCGCTGCATTGTACGAACTTTGCAATGAAAGAAACGTGGGTATAACAGTGATGAAAGGTTATGCAGGCGGCAGGCTGTTTGATGCCGGGCGTTCGCCCTTTGGCGTTGCCATGACACCGGTGCAGTGCCTGCATTATTGTCTGACAAGACCGGCAGTTGCATCTGTACTGGTTGGCTATGATACACCGGAACATGTAAAAGCGGCAATTCAATATGAAACAGCGAATGAGGCAGAAAAGGAATACGCATCTGTTCTGGCCGGTGCGCCCAGGCATTCCTACCGGGGTCAGTGCACCTATTGCGGGCATTGTAAGCCTTGCCCCATGAATATTGACATTGCGCTGGTGAACAAGTATTATGATCTTGCGGAAATAAAGGGTGCACCGTCTGATACATTGAAAGACCATTATGGCAGTTTGTCGGTGAAAGCATCTGCCTGTATCGGATGCCAGGAATGCGAATCCCGTTGTCCCTTTGGTGTTGATATTGCGCAACGAATGAAGAAAGCGGAAGCATTGTTTGGTGAATGATCAAAAGGAGATAGGCTATGAAAAAGCATATTTCTGCTTTGGTGGTATATCTGGAAATCATTGCGATAGCCGTTTTGCTGGCACTGAACTATCATTTGTTTGTGGTGGAAAACGGATTTGCCCCGGCAGGATTGAATGGGATTGCCACCATGGTGCAATACAAAACCGGTTTCAGCATCGGCTATATGTCTCTGCTGATCAATACACCGCTGTGCATTCTTTCCTATTTTCTGCTGGACAGGAAATTTGCTTTACGTTCATTTTGTTTCTGTATCACATATTCTTTCGTATTTCTTGCTTTACAGCAAATGGGGGTGGAAAAATTCCAGTATCGCACCGGTGGACATGACACCATTTATCCGGTCATTTTAAGCGGTGTAATCAGCGGATTTGTTTATGGGTGCTGCTTCAGGCTCCAGGCATCTACCGGCGGGACGGACATTGTTTCCAAATACATCAACAAAAAGAATCCGGAGTTGAACTTCTTCTGGGTTACTTTTGCCCTCAATGCCGTGGTGGCTGCTGTTTCATTCTTTGTCTATGCAGAAAATGACGCAAGCGGGCAGATGATCTATAATTATAAGCCCGTGTGCCTGTGTGTGTTGTATTGCTTCCTTTCCAGCTATGTTGGCAGCAGGATTATCCGGGGTACCAAAATGGCGTGTGAGTTTACGATCATCACATCCCATGCAGATGAACTGAAGGATGAAATTTATCGTGTGCTGAAGCATGGGTGCACAAAGATTGACGCCGTGGGCGGTTTCTCCAGCGGCGAAAAAAGCGTGCTGCTGTGTGTGGTGAACAATCACCAGATTGTTGATTTTCAGAACATTTTGAAAAAATACGACGATACCTTTGCCTTTTCTCACACAATCAACGAAACGTACGGCAATTTCAAAAAAATCAAATAAATTGCGCAATCAAAAAGCCCCGGCAAATTGCCGGGGCTATTTTTTGTGTTACATCACAACCGTGATTTCGTTTACATCCAGCAGCTCTTCTGCCTTGATGAGACCGGCAGCGCGTTCCACACCGTTGAAAATGTACTTTTCGGGGTTGCCTTCCTTATGGGCGCTGTTATCCACGGTGATGTTCAGTTTCTTGCCGCGGAAATTCTTCTGCATGGTGAAGCCGTCCCATTCAGCGGGAATAGCAGGAGAAATGACAATACCTTCAGTGGTGGGGCGCAAGCCCAGAATGCCCTCTACGCAGCCGACCATCACGGTGGATGCGGTACCGGTGAGCCAATGCACATGGCTGCGGCCGTGGTAGGGGCTGTCCTTACCTTCAATGAACTGGCCGTGGACATAGGGTTCGATCACACGCAGATCGGCATTGTCGTTGAAGGAAGCGGGGCTGGATTCGGCAAAGTACTGGAAAGCACGTCCGCCATGACCGCGCAGTGCTTCGGCCAGGATGGCCCAACCCTGAATCTGGCAGAAGATACCGGCATTTTCCTTGGTGGTGGGATTGAACAGCAGCATCAGAGCGCCGTCAAAAGCTTCGTAACGATAGGGGGGATACATAACCTGTACACCATAGGGGGTGTTCAGCAGTTCGTTGGCGGTATTGAGGATGGTATCAGCCTGTTCGGCAGTAGCGGCACCGCTGATGACGGCCCAGGACTGGGGATTGAGCCACATGGAAGCTTCCTTGTCCTTCTTGCTGCCAATGACAGCACCCTTTTCGGTGAAGCCGCGGATGAAGCGGTCATCTTCAAAGCATTCTTCATTCAGGGTTTTGAGCAGCTTGGCAGCGATATCCTGAAGGTAAGCCACGTATTCGGGTTCATCCTTGCAGAATTCCTGCATGATCTGCAGGGCATAGTAGAACTGGAACGCCACGAAGGTGCTTTCACCGGTGGCACCAAGGCGCAGACAGTCGTTCCAGTCGGCGTGGAGACCGGCGGGCATGCCGTGGGGGCCCAGATGGTTCATGGTGAAATCGATGGCGCGCTTGAGATGTTCACGGACGGTCCCTTCGTCCTTATCAGCAAACGGAATAACGGTGTTCAGGTAATCCACATTACCGGTTTCAGCGATGTATTTATACACAGTGGGGAAGAGCCACATGGCGTCATCGGCGCGGTAGTGGGGATGGCCGGTTTCACGGACATAGGATTCGTCTTCGGGGGTATTTTCATGACCCGCATTGTGGTTGAATTTCACCAGGGGCAGACCGCCGCCGTGATGCACCTGAGCAGAGAGCATGAAGTCCAGCTGCTTGCGGGCCATTTCGGGATCCAGATGGATGATGCCCAGGATATCCTGCACGGTATCACGATAGCCGTAGCCGTTACGTTCGCCGCAGTAAATGAGGGAAGCGGCGCGGCTCCACACGAAAGTAGTGAAGCACTGGAAAGCGTTCCAGGTATTGATCATGGAGTTGAAGCGGGCATCGGGGGTATTGATGATCAGGTTTTCCAGTTCACCGTGCCAGTAGGCGATGAGGGCCTTCAGTTCAGCATCCACGGTTTCTTCCACATTCTTGTAGGAATCCAGAATTTCACGGGCCTGGAACTGGTTCTTCTGACCCAGCATGAAAGCAAAGCTCTTCTTTTCGCCGGGCTTGAGGGTCACCTTTACCTGCAGAGCACCGCAGGGATTGCCGTTATAGTTCATGGCGCCGTTGCACTTGCCGTCTTCCACAGCCTGGGGATTGGTGAAGCGGTTGCGGCCCAGGAAGTTTTCACGGCTGCCGGTGCAGCTGACAACGGGAGCGCCTGCCACACCGAAGAAGCGTTCGGTGCCGTTGGTGCCGTCAGGATTGACATGGCAGAATTCATTGATGTGCTGCAGGATGAAATCGTTGCAGAATTCGGTACGGGTGATGAACTGGGTGTACTGCAGGTTCACCTGATCCTGGGTGTAGAAGGATTCGGTGGTGAATTCGCAATAGCCGAAAGCACTGATGGTGCGTTCCTTGTCGGACTTGTTTTCCAAAGTGACACGCCATACTTCGTGGGTGGCATCCATAGGAACATAATACAGAGCCTTGCTTTCGATACCGGCATATTCACTGACAAATTCGGTATAGGAAGTGCCGTGATGGCATTCGGTTTTATACTGATCCAGGGGCTTGGCCACGGGCCGCCAGGAAGCAGACCAGAAGTCGCCGTTGTCTTCGTCGCGCAGGTAGATGTAGCGGCCGGGTTCATCAAACTGATTGAACACGTAGCGCAGGATACGGCCTGCAGCACCGGACTTGACAAAGCTGTAGCCGCCGGCGTTTACGGTGATGATGGCGCCGTAAGCGGGGGAACCCAGATAGTTGGCCCAGGGGGCAGGAGTATTGGGGTTTGTGATGACATATTCCCGTTTTGCGTCATCGAAATAGCCGTACTGCATAGAGAATTCCTCCTCAAAATTGTGGAAAAGATGCGCAAATAGCATCAAATCCCAGTTTGATTACATGATAACACAGTTTATTTATACTTTCAAGGGAGAAAAATGCTTTGTCATTTAATTGTAGTTTTCTGTCAAAAAAAGCACGCCTTGCGACGTGCCGTATGTTTATTTCCACAGCTGATCAGGGTATATGCCTTTCATCTTCATGGCTTCGATGGCGTTTTGCACATCGGGAAGGTCGTCTGTATAGGTGATACCATACCATTTGTCTTCCGTTTTCAACAGGCGCACTCTCGCTTTTCCCTCTTTGATCATCCGATCGGGAATCAGGGGAAGGAAATATTCACATTTCAGGGGGTTTTTCTGCAGATTTTCGGACAGGAAAACCGGGAAACGGTTCACAAATTCGTTCATGATACAGGCGGGAAAACCCCAGCAGTTCATGGAAACGGCGGTATCGCCGGGAAGATAGGTGTACGTATTCCCGCCGTCTTCTGTGTAGGCAGCGCCGTCATCCTGCCTGATGATAGCGGTGCGTTCGGTGATGGCGGTCATATATTTTCCTTCGCTGTCTGTTTCACATACGCCGCGGGAAACGGAGCCGTTATCGGTCAGGGTGTTGCGAATCAGATAGCCCACCATGGCAAACGTGGCATCATCGTTGTTTTCCACAAGGAAAGTATGCATCTTTTCAAAGGCACCTGCGCCATAGAAATCGTCTGCATTGATCACGCAGAAGGGAGCATCCACCACGTCCCTGGCGCAAAGCACGGCGTGGGCGGTGCCCCAGGGTTTTACACGGCCTTCCGGAATGGTGTACCCTTCAGGCAGCACATCCATCTTCTGGTGCACAAAAATCAGCTTCGCCTTGTCGCCGATTCGGCTGGCAATGGTATCACGGAAAAGCTGCTCGTTTTCAGGCTTGACGATTACAATAATCTCATCAAAACCGGCACGTACGGCATCGAAAATGGAATAGTCAATGATGAAATTGCCTTCTTTATCGATGGGGGCCATTTGCTTGAGACCGCCAAAGCGGCTGCCAAGCCCTGCTGCCATGATGATCAGCTGCGTTTTTTTCATTTCTGATTCCCTCCTGTCTGTTCAACAGTAATTATAGCGTAATGCCGTAGAAATTCAATGGTAAATTTACAAACGAACGATGCGCGTAGCGGTTTTTTCGATGAAAGCGGCATCGTGTTCCACCAGAACCATGGTGGGGTGATATTGCTGAAGCAGTTTTTCAATCTGTATACGCGACAGTACATCGATGTAGTTAAGCGGTTCGTCCCACAGGTATAGATGAGCCTGCTGGGAAAGGCTCATGGCCAGCAGAATTTTCTTTTGCTGGCCTACGCTTAATTCATTCAGCTGATGCTCGAAGTGATCCCTGCTGAAATTCAGCTTGCGTAAAATTGTTTTGAAAAGCGTTTCGTCAATGCCGTGTGATTGAATGAAAGTGTTCAGGTCGCCCTTCAGATGGGCATTTTGCGGTACGTAGGAAATGATGCAGCCGCTTTGATGGCGGACGATGCCTTCCGTTGGCTGCATTTGTTTGGAAAGAAGACGGATCACGGTGGATTTTCCGCAGCCGTTTTTTCCCTCCAGCGCCACAATCTCGCCGGGATGAACAGATAAATTGAAATCATTCAGAATGGTTCTGTTTTCAAATGATATCTGTATTCCTTCCAATGTTGCCACATGTCCCTTGTTCTGGAAAAGCGGGTGCAGTTTCAATTCTTCATTGTATTCAATATTTTTCAGCAAGCCTTCTTTTTCATTTGCGGCCTTTTCCATCCGGTTTTCCATGTTTTTTCGCTGCTGCTGCATTCGGCGCGATTTTTCACCCATGTAGGAACGGGCATTTTTCATGCGTTCGTGGCTGTCGGCGTTCAGGCCGAATTTCTGGTTTTCGGCTTTATCCGCCCAGTTTCTTGCCGATTGTGCCGCTGATTTGAGATGGCCTATTTCTTTTTTCAAGCGTTCGTTTTGATCTTTTTCAAATTGATCCTGACGTTCTTTGTTTTCGGCCCATGAGGAATAATTGCCCTTTTGCAGTTCCAGATTGCAGCGATTGATGGAAAGAACGTGGTCGATACACAGATCGAGAAAATGCCGGTCATGAGAGACCAGAATGAAGCCTTTCTTTTTGTTCAGATATTCGGCGACAATCTGGCGGCTTTCCCGGTCCAGATGATCGGTAGGCTCGTCAATGAGCAGGAAATGATGATCCTTTGAAAAAAGAAGGGACAAAAGCACTTTCACCTGTTCGCCGCCGGAAAGACGGTGAAAAGGCGTTGATAACACGTCGTCACTTAATTGCAAAAGGGATGCCTCTCTGAAGAACTGCCAGGTTTCGCCGTCGGGACGGAAATCTTCCGCAAGCTGAATGGGGGTAAGAGAAGCGTTCACAACGGGAAAAGGGAAATAATCAAACAATACATTGGTACGGATGGCGCCGTTTGCATCCAGATCGCCTTTCAGCAGGCGAAGAAGCGTTGTTTTGCCCCGGCCGTTTCGGCCGATCAGCCCCAGTTTCCAATCGCTGTCCAGCGTGATGGAAGCGTTGTCAAAGACAATGTCAGGGGAGCCTTCATATGAAAACGTTAAGTTTTGTATCGATATCTGTGCCATATATTCCTCCGGATTTGCATTCGCTGCGCAGGCAAACAGATCTTTTTTCGCAACAAAAAAAGATGACACATTTTCCTGCACACAAAAAAACGATGCAATAATACTATTGCTGTTGATTGTTTTCAAGTGCAGGTTACTTGCGCATCTTTCCACCCCTTTGCTGAATATGTGATTATTATATCAAATGCAGTGCTGCGTGTCAATCTTTACAATGTGATGCGTTGTAATCACCCATAAGATATGGTAAAATGTATTTTGACAGTTGACAGGAAGGGGTGAAGGCAAAATGGGTAAAATGAGAATAATCACGAGCATGTTTCTTGCTTTGTGCCTGATGCTTCCTGTATTTGTTCACGCAGAGATGAATGAAGAGTTGCTTTTTGATGATGATTTTTTGTTGGAAGAAGATGCGGACGATTACCGGCCGGATCCTCTGCGGCAGGCAAAAATACTGATGCGCCATATGACGCTGGAAGAAAAGATCGGCCAGATGATCATGATATCACCTGAAGATATGACAGGCGAAAAACGCTCTGAGAGAATTGCTGGACAGGACATCTTTTCTGATTTTCCTGTGGGCGGCGTAATCCTGTACGGGCAGAACATTTCATCCGAAAAACAATTGCGGGCGCTGATACAGGATATCTATGACGGCTCTCAAAATGCCGGACTGTACCCGCCCTTTATTGCCGTTGATGAGGAAGGCGGCTATGTTGCCCGCATTGCCAATAAACTGGGCATTGCCACGGTCCCTTCAGCGGAATCAACCGGCTTGACAGGCGATGCACAAAACGCTTTTCAGAATGGGCGGATGATCGGCGCATATCTGAAAGAATTCGGCATTAATCTTGATCTGGCACCGGTGGCCGATGTGCTGATTGCCAGTGCGCCGGAGCTGGAAGGCAGAAGCTATGGCACGGATCCGCAGCTTGTTTCCCAAATGGCACGCATGATGGCGGAAGGGCTGAGAGACGAAGGAATCATTCCCTGTTTCAAGCATTTTCCGGGTCATGGTGCCGCCGGCCGGAATGCACATAATGTACCTGTTTCCCATGGCAGATCATTAACGGAAATGCAATCCTGTGAATTAATACCGTTTGAGGATGCCATTCGGGATGGGGCAGAGATGATCATGATGTCCCATCTGAAAATCAATTCGCTGGACAGTGCGCATCCGGCTTCCTTGTCCCGGGTGCTTGTAACGGATGTGCTGAGAAATACATTTGGTTTTCAGGGCGTTGTAATTACCGATGCGCTGCGTATGGACGCCATCAAAGAGGAGTACAGTATTTCAGAAGCGGCAGTACTGGCAGTGGATGCCGGGGTGGATATTTTGCTGGTGCCAGGCGACGGGAAAAGGGCGTTTGATGCTCTTGTTAAAGCGGTGGAAAATGGAACCATCAGTATGGAATGCATTGACGAAAGCGTGGCGAGAATACTGGCGCTGAAAATCAAAAGCGGTCTCATTCAATGATGAGACCGCTTTTTTATTCTACCGGTGATACAAAATCTTTCATTACATAGCCTTCCAGGTCATCCAGCCTGACCTTCAGCCAGTCACCCAGATCTTCTGTTACATACAGCTTCTGGCCGTAATACAGCTGCTGCAGAACGGCGGCAGAGGTGCTGTCTTTGGCACGCAGGTTGAGGTAAGAAGTGATGCCGATATTATCCACCTTGACCAGCGTTTCGGACGGTGCAGGAGTGGATTGGAGCGCAACGGGCGTTGGCCTCGGGGTGGGCGTAGCGGCCGGCCCCGGCGTGGCAAGAAATTCGCTGCTGATCTTTTGCGGCATTTTATATGCATATTCGTATTTTTTCAGGCTCATTCCGGGATAATAAAAACCGAGGATCTGCTGGTATGTCCAGTCATACTGGGCTGCCATCCATTGTGCACCGCGCTGGCTCATACCAACGCCGTGGCCGTACCGTCTGCTTTCAAACACAAAACGGGTTTCTTCTTCTTTTACTGAGATGATTTCATTATCCGTTACGTTGATGGAAAGGCCAAGTGCATCTTCCAGCGTGGAAAAGACGGGAACGGTAATCACAACTGTGGCGGTTGATTTGGTAAGCGTCTTTCCGTTTTCGGAAGCAGGGGCGGGTGACGATTGATCAGTAAGGGCGAAGATAGAAAGCTCTTCTTCGTCGCTTTGATATTTGTGGCCGGAAACAGCAAGGGTGAAAGCTGCCTGTGTCATCAGCCTGGACGGAGAATCGGTAAAAAGGGGAGAAATCAGCTCCACCTTTTCAATGCCGGTGATTGTGAATCCTGCCTCTGTGTCAAAGCCCTTGGCAGAGAGGGGCTCCTGAATTTCATCCATGAAAACAGAATGCAGATTGCCGGGCAAGGATCCGTCGCAAACTGATTTGGGAAGCGATGCACGCATGACCACGCTTTCCGGATTTTCCAGATCGTATGGGTCATCCGTCATGGCGAAATAGCCGTAATCGCCATCGCCCCATACGTGATGAACCAGTTCTGTCTGCCCGCCGTTACTGGCGGAATAAAAGCATTCTGCCAGATGCCCGTTGTACACACCGCAAATGCCTGCTGTTTCCCGCACTGCCTGAGCCGCCTGTTTGTTTTCCGCCTTTATGCCCATATAGGCCTGGTCGTTGGTATTATCCACCACGTCATAATCACCTGATGAGCCGGTTTTGCGAAGGGCATAGGTTCTGGCGGTGATAGCCTGTGCTTTCAGCGCTTCCAGCGGAAAGGAATCACTCATTTCATAGGGCACAACTCCCAGAAGATATTCTTCCACCGGTGCGTGCAGCACAGCCCGCAGCTGTCCGTTTTCAACGGACAAAACCAGATCGCCGGGGTGCAATTCATAAATGCCGTTGAAGCGAATGCCATTTTCCTTCCCGTCATCCGTTTCATGGCGCAAAAGCGTCATGCTTTTTCCGGCATCCAGCGCCATGCCCTCGTAGTAGACCATCAGCGTGCCTGTTTTGGACGAAACAGTCAGCTTGCTGCCACGCTGAAAGGAGATGTCGTTGAGCGTGTAGCTGCCGTCCAGGGAAAGGGAAACGGTATCTGTCAAATTCAGCTTGGTAAGCAGCACGCGAATGACCCCTTCTGTTTCCGAAGCCTGTGCAGGCAGGGATGAAAGGGGAAGGAGTGTTACGGCCAGCAAAATACAGATGATCAAATACGGCTTGTTCAAACTAAAACTCCTTTTCATAGTAAATTGGAAAATGATTGCCAATTTCATGATGCCCGGATGAACTGGGAAATATGTATCCGTTCTGTTCCGCTGAATATTATAACAGACCGAAAGCGCAATGCCAATGATAATACACGGCAGGCATGTAAAATATTGCACAAAACATAAGAGATTTTGCAGCAATTTGCAATTTACACAGCCCATTGCCCGTGATAAAATGATATTGACACAATGATAACGACAGAAGGGAAGCTATTCATCCATGGCAGCTGAAATTCTTAATCGTTTTTTTCATCCTGAATATCTGGTAAAAAAGGAATACAGACTGGGAGATATGCCAAGCGGTCCCCAGGCATACAAAAATGTATTGCATATAGCATTACCGTCTGTTGCTGAAATGGTGTTGGTCAGCCTGATCAGTTCCATTGATATGATGATGGTGGGTAATGTGCTGGGGGCAGAAGCGTTGTCTGCCATTGGTTTGCCCACGCAGCCGAGAATGCTGATGCTGTGTATGTTTTTTGCGCTGAATGTGGGTGTCACCTCCATTGTGGCGCGCAGAAAAGGAGAGGGCCGTCAGCAGGAGGCCAACAGTACGCTTCGCAATGCCATGATGATTGCGATGATGCTCAGTGCTGTATTGATGACGTTTGCACTCATTTTTGCCAGGCCGCTGATGATGCTGGCCGGCGGCGATACGGCAGACAGCGAAAAAGTGTTCAATGATGCTGTGGATTATTTCCAGATCATGACCTATTCGTTGCCCATCGATGCGCTTTCCATGTGCATCTGCGCTGCGCAGCGTGGGGTGGGGAACACGAAGATCACCATGCGCGTGCGCGTGCTGAGCAATCTTTCCAATGTATTTTTTAATTTCTGCCTGATCGGCGGCAATCTGGGTTTCCCCAGGCTGGAGGTAAAGGGTGCTGCATGGGCTTCCGTGATCGGCCTGACCATTGGCCTTTTCATGGCATTGGCTACGGTGCTGGTCAGCGGAAAACACAAGGGATATCTGCACATTTCCCGGCACGACCGATGGAAGTTTGATAAAGATACCATGCTGGCCATTGGTAAAGTGAGCGGTAATGCTGCGGTGGAGCAGCTTGGGGTTCGGTTTGGTTTTTTCATCTATGCTCGCATTCTCTTTTCGCTTGGGACAACTATGTATGCGGCAAACCAAATCTGCATGCAGCTTCTGAACCTGACATTCACTTTCGGCGATGGCCTTGGGGTGGCAGGCACGGCATTGGTGGGGCAGAACCTGGGGGCCAAACGATGGGATCTTTCCATGCTTTACGGCAAGATATGCCAGCGGTATGCCGTTATTGTTTCCATTGTGATCGGCAGCATTATCGTGATATTCAGGTATCAATTGGCAGGGCTATATATCGGTGCCAATACCCCCAATGCAGATCAGGTAATCCAATATGCTGCACAAACGATGCTGGTGCTGGCGGCCATTCAGCCTTTCCAGATCAGTTCTGTAGTGCTTTCCGGCTCTCTCCGGGGTGCAGGTGATAATTTGTACGTTGCTGCCGTTGCTACGGTGTGTGTCAGCGTTGTCAGGCCGGTGATGGCATATATTGCAGTGCATGTGCTGGGGCTGGGCCTGGCAGGAACATGGATCTTTGGTTTGTCCGAAATTGCGCTTCGGTTTATATTCTTCTATCCCCGTTTTGCCAGCGGAAAATGGAAGGATAAAAAGGTGTAAGGAGTTACGGAAACGAAGATGAATATTAAGCATCATAAAATTGTAATCAGAAATGCCCTGCCTCAGGATGCGGCACAGCTGTGCAAGTGGTGGAACGATGGGGAAGTGATGGCGCATGCCGGTTTCCCAATGGGGCTTGGTATTTCGGAAGAAAAAGTCGTTGCACAAATTGAGGCTGAAACGGACGATACCACACGACGTCATCTGATTTTATATTCAAATGTGCCGATCGGCGAAATGAATTACAGACAAATAAGCGTCGATGAATGTGAAATAGGTATTAAAATATGTGAAAAGAGCATGCAGGACAGGGGGCTTGGCCGTATCATCCTCAGCCTGTTTATTGATGCACTTTTTCACCAGCGGGGATATAAAAAAATCATGCTGGACACCAACCTGAACAACAAACGGGCCCAGCATGTATATGAAAAACTCGGATTTCAGAAAATCAGGGTCAATATGGATTCATGGACGGATCAGCTTGGCAGAAAACAGTCTTCTGTGGATTATGAACTGACGGAAGAGGATTTCGTTCCGTTTCTGTAATGTATTTTTTGTGCAGAAACAGGTGTACACGCTTGATGCAGTGCGTTAAGAGCGGCCGCACTTGCCGGTGTGTTTCATGCATTTTCCGTATTGAAAAATGGCACAATTATCAACGTGGTATTTCGTGCTGTGTTTTATTTCCGTTTGAGCGAAAATTGTAGATAGAAACAAAGATTGAAAACCTTGACAGAAATATGTTGATGTGGTATACTACACTGGCTGTCTGAAAGATGGCTATGGACCCGTAGCTCAGTTGGATAGAGTGTCAGACTCCGACTCTGAAGGTCGCGCGTTCGAGTCGCGCCGGGTTCGCCAAAGAAACACCTGCCGAAAATGCAGGTGTTTTTTTGATGTGTAAATGTTCAGTAATCCTTTGGCTTGGGTTTGAAACACAGGGCGGTTATCAGGCCGAAAAATATAGCTGCGGCGATACCGCCTGCAGTGGCGGAAAGGCCGCCGGTAAAGGCACCGATCCACCCTTTTTCCTGCACAGCCTGTATGGTGCCCTGGGCCAGGGCATGGCCAAAGCCTGTCAAGGGAACAGTAGCACCGGCACCGGCAAACTGTACCAGCGGCTTGTAAAGCCCGGCGGCGCTTATAATGACACCGGTAACAATATAAAGTACAAGAATTCTGGCAGGGCTCAGCTTTGTTTTCAGAATCAATGCTTCGCCGATGGCGCAGAGAATGCCGCCAACCAGAAATGCTTTGAGATACAAGAGAATGGTTTCCATTCTTATTGCTCCTTTTCGATATGTTCCAATACAATTGCATGAGCAATGCCGGGGATGGATTCTCCCTGTTGGCTGGAAACGGTGCTCATCAGTGCGCCGGTTGCCATGAATAATACACGTTTCCATTCGCCTGATTGCAATCTGGGAAGAATGTGAGCAGAGAGAACTGCGGCGGAACATCCGCATCCGCTGGCACCTGCGTGTACATCATCCTTTGGATCGTAGATCATCAAGCCGCAATCCTGATAGGTATCATCAGATAAGGGAAATGCTTTTTCCTGCATCAATTTTTTCAGCAACTGGCTGCCGATCATCCCCAGATCGCCAGTGAAGATATGGTCATAATCGTTGGGCGTTCTGCCAGTGTCGCAAAAATGATGAAAAAGCGTATCGGCAGCTGCCGGTGCCATGGCGGCACCCATGTTATTGGCATCGGTAACACCAAAATCCACCACCTTGCCGATGGTGCCGTGGGTAATGGATG
>JAFSBN010000181.1 GCA_017437265.1 Clostridia bacterium | reverse complement strand
AAGCGTGAGGAACGAAAAGTGACAGCACCACGGGCACAATGAAAACGAAGAAAATAGCCGGTCAGGAAGGTTACTTTCCTGCCGGTTTTTTCTCGTTTTCCCCGGATGCGTTGCATCCGGTTGGCGGCATTCTGCCGCCGGCCCGTGGTGCGGCCGTGCCGTAGTCCATTCGCAATATTGCAATCTCTTTTTGCAAATAGGTTTCTGCGTGTTTCTTGGTGGGGAGACGACAATCCCTCAGGCCCTGTGGGCCAGCTCCCTTTACACAAGGGAGCCTTTTTCTACTCGCATCAGCGGGATGTTGTTTGTTCGATAAAACAATAAACTTCCGCTACTGGGTCAAGGGATGAAATCCCTTGTGGGTCCAGGGGCGATGCCCCTGGTGGGGGTTGAGGGGGTGAAACCCCTCGTCATTTTTTGTTCTTTTTCCTGGGGCGGCGGGTGCACTGAAGCAGCGTGTGCAGGCCGGGCAGCAGGGCCACCAGCACAGCCACCAGCGCAAGGCCGATGTAGCAAAGCAGCTTCCAGATATCCGCCGCATCTGCCGGCAGCAGCAAGGGCACCAGCGCCTGAGACAGCGCATCATACTGCCGCCAGGCAAGCAATGCCGTCAGCAGCGGCAGCAGGATCATCAGCGCCCAGCCCACCGTCTTGCCAAACCCCTGCATGCACCGCATGGGCGGGGGCAGGCGTTTTTCCTGAGCCGCAGCGGCCGGATAGCGATGCAGCGGCTGATAGCCGGGCACAGCAGGCTGCGGCTGGGGCTGCGCCACGGGCTGACGGGTGTTCAGCGTAGTAGGGGCAGAACCAAAGCGCCCGGCGGAGCGGTTGGCGCCGCACTGGTCGCAGGAAGAATAGCCGTCCTTATTTTCTGCGTGGCAATGATTGCAGATCCACATTTTTCAATCGCATCCTTTGCAATGTTCTTTCGCTCAAATAACGATGCGAAAAGGGCTTTTGTTTCACAACTTTGGAAATTTTCAGTCGCCGAAGGAGATGCCCATATCCCGGGCCACATCGATCATCTGGAAATCCTGGGGCACGGGCTTGGGCACGCCGGCGATTTCGCTGAGCTTATTATGAATGATATTGTTGCCGGAGAGGGCCACGGTGACGCCGTATTCGCCCTTTTCGATCAGCTGAGCGGCATGCACGCCAAACTGGGTGGCCAGCACACGGTCATAAGCGGAGGGGGATCCGCCGCGCTGGATGTGGCCGGGGATGACGGCACGGGCTTCCACACCCACGATGTCCGTCAGTTCCTTAGCGATGCGGTTGGCAATGCCATTGAAGCCGGTTTCCTGACGGAAGGCTTCTCTTTCCTTCTTTTTCATCTTGGCTTCCTTCTTGCTCATGGCGCCTTCGGCCACGGCCAGGATGGAGAAGGCCTTCTTGCTCTTGGCACGGGCTTCCACCACTTTAGCCACTTCCTTGATATCATAGGGAATTTCGGGCAGCAGCACCACGTCTGCACCACCGGCCAGGCCGGAATAGAGGGTCAGCCAGCCGGCCTTATTGCCCATCACTTCAATCACCATGCACCGGCCATGGGAGGCGGCGGTGGTGTGGATGCGGTCGATCACTTCGGTGGCAATGTCCACGGCGGTATGGAAGCCGAAGGTGAAATCGGTGCCGAAAATATCGTTATCGATGGTCTTGGGCAGGCCAATCACGTTCAGGCCTTCTTCGGAGAGCAAATTAGCCGTTTTGTGGGTGCCGTTGCCGCCCAGGGTCACCAGGCAATCCAGCTTCATCTTTTCATAATTGTCCTTCATGGCCTTGACCTTGTCCACATTATCATCGCCGATGACGCGCATGTTGCGGAAAGGGGTGCGGGCGGTGCCCAGAATGGTACCGCCGAGAGTGAGAATACCGGAAAACTGGCTGCGCTTCATTTCCTGCCATTCGCCCTCAATCAGGCCCCGGTAACCGTCGGAAATACCGATGATTTCCGCATCAAACATTTCATAAGCCGCACGGGCCACACCGCGGATAGCCGCGTTCAAACCGGGGCAATCGCCGCCGCTGGTCAAAATACCAATTCTGCGTTTCATAGGGAGGACTCCTTTCATTTTTTTGCGGGGAGACCGCTTTTGAACGTCAAAAGCGGTTTCCCCGCACCCCATCCGAAAACCGGTATGGGATGTATTTGGATGTTTTTCTCAAACAATATGCCCATGTAGATGTATTATACAAAATCTTTTCATGCAGTGCAACAAAAACAATTGGGAGGTATTCTGATGTTTTCAAAAAAACATGATGCCCATGTTCATGTAGCGCGGGGAAAGAAGCATGAGTGTGCACCCCTCCCCTTCCCGGCAGGTTTTGGGGAGGGTGCGGGAGGGGGTTTTTGACTCAAAAACCCCCTCCCGCAATTATCTTCATCACTTCTTTAACCCCAAAATTCCAAGAATGGAGCGGCTGAGGCTGCGGCCCACTTCTCTTCCGGCAGAGGAGGAGATGGACTTGGTAAAGGAATCAAACAACTGCTCTGCCTGAGTCATTTCACTGCGCTTCTTGGCCGGCGTTTTTTCCTTCTTGGTCTTGGCCTTGGAGGGCACGGGCACGGCGTCCTGCACGGCAGGGTAATTGTACCGATAGGCGGCGGACTGGGTAACCGCATTCTGGGGCAGGGGACTTGCCTGCAGCACAGGGGCCTGCATGGATTGCAGCTGGGTTTCTTCGTATTTTCCGGTAGCAGGGTTATAGACACGGAAGCTCATGGGCTGATACACCGGCTGAGGCGCTTCCATTTGGCCCATTTCCTCAGGCACGGGAGACAGCACCTGGGTTTCCTGCGCACCGGCAGCATGGAAGGCCGCCGAAAGCAGTTCATATGCGCTTTCCCTGTCCACAGCGGTGTCATATTTCCCGCCCACGGCGTCGGTATCCATATAGGTTTTGCGCAGCGAATCGGAAATGGTGCCGATGCTGCTTTGCGGCGGCAGGATGGTGGCCCGCTGCACCACGGAGGGGCTGCCGTCCTCCTGCAGAAAGGAGAGCAGCGCTTCGCCTGTTTTCAGTTCCGTAAGACATTTTTCCGTGTCAAAATTCGGGTTTTCACGGAAGGTTTGGGCTACGGAACGCACCACTTTCAGCTCCGCCGGGGTAAAGGCACGCAGGGCATGCTGCACCCGGCCGGACAACTGGCTCAGCACGGAGGAAGGCACGTCCACCGGGTTCTGGGTGACAAAATACACACCCACGCCCTTGGAGCGGATCAGCCGGATCACCTGCTCAATATGCTCCAGCAGCGTTTTGCTGCAATCGTCAAACAAAAGATGGGCCTCGTCAAAGAAAAACACCATCCGGGGCAGTTCCTTGTCCCCCTGCTCGGGCAGCACTTCGTAAAGCTCGCCCAGCAGCCACAAAAGGAAGGTGGAATACATGGCAGGCTTGCGGAACAGCTTTTCCGCCGCCAGAATGTTCACCATGCCCTTGCCCTCATCATCCTGTGCAAACCAATCGTTGATATTCAGGGCCGGTTCACCGAAGAAAATATCGCCGCCCTGATCCTCCAAAATGGCAATGGCCCGCTGGATGGCGCCCACGGTGGCTTTGGCCACGTTGCCATAGTCCAGCGTGTAGCGGGCAGCGTTTTCGCCCACATAGGCCAGCATGGCCTTTACGTCTTTCAGATCCAGCAGCAGCATATTTTCATCATCCGCAATGCGGAAAATGATGTGGAGCACGCCGGTCTGGGTTTCATTCAGCCCCAGCATCCGGGACAAAAGCAACGGCCCCATTTCGCTGACGGTGGTGCGGATGGGATGCCCCTTTTCGCCATACACATCCCAGAAGGTGACCGGAAAAGCGTGGAAGGAAAATTCGGGCACGCCGCAGGCTTGCAGGCGTTCTTCGATTTTTTCATTCATTTCTCCCGGCTTGCAGAAACCGGCCAGATCGCCCTTCACATCCGCCATGAAAACAGGCACGCCCAAGGCGGAAAACCCTTCCGCCAGCACCTGCAGCGTGACGGTTTTGCCGGTGCCGGTGGCACCAGAGATGAGGCCGTGGCGGTTGGCCATGGCGGGCAGCAGGGAGACGGCGCCTTCTTCGGACGTACCTACCCAGATATTGTTGTTCAGCAGCATTCGGATGCCTCCTTATGTACGTGCTATAAGCAATGCCACGGCATGGGCACTGATGCCCTTCTTTTCCCCTTCGAAGCCCAGGTGTTCGGTGGTGGTGGCTTTATAGTTAATCCGGTTCACATTAACACCCATGGCTTTTGCCGTGTTTTCCTTCATTTTTTCCAGATGCGGGGCCATTTTCGGTGCCTGCGCCACGATGGTCACATCCGCATTGCCCACTTCAAACCCCTTTTCCCGAATGCGCTCCATGGCTTTTTCCAGCAATAAAAGGGAAGAAATACCCTTATACTTAGGATCGTTATCCGGGAACAGATGGCCGATATCGGGAAGACCCGCCGCACCCAGCAGCGCATCCGTCAGGGCATGCAGCGCCACGTCCGCATCGCTGTGGCCCAGCAGCCCCGTTTCGTGGGGAATTTCCACCCCTCCGATAATCAGCGCACGGCCTTCGCAAAGCCGGTGCACATCGTATCCGTGGCCGATCCGGGGCAATATGTTCTGCACAGGCAAATCCTCCGGTGAAGTCAGTTTGGTATTATCGTAATGCCCCTGCACCAGATGCACAGGGTACCCGGCGTTTTCCATCAGCGCCGCATCGTCGGTGAAGCGTTCTTTGGCGTTTTCGTGGGCCCGGAGCATGTCCTTCACATAAAAGCCCTGGGGCGTTTGCATATGGTAAAGCACATCACGGTTCAGGGTGCGAACCACTTTTCCCTTTTCATCCGCTTCCTTGATGGTATCCCGGGCCTTCACGGCCATTACGCCACTGCCCTTTTCCTTCACGCTTTGGATCACGCTGCGAATATCCTCCCGGCGGATGAAGGGCCGGGCACCATCATGGATAAGGGCAATTTCACATTCTTCCGGCAGTGCCCGGAGCCCTGCCAGGGCTGACGCCTGTCGATCAAAACCGCCGGGAACAATGGCATGAACGGATACGCCCGCTTCCCGGAGCGCCGCTTCAAATGAGCCTTGCTCCCCTTCCTTCACCACCAGCACCGCGCCGTCCGTTTCAGCCAAAAAGGCGCGCAAGGCTTTCACCACCGCCTTTTCTCCATCAACGGAAAGCAGGGTTTTGTTCACGGGCGCACCCATCCGGGTGCCGCTGCCGCCGCAGAGGATCACGGCAAAAACGCTCATTTTTCTTCCTCCGCCAGCATAAAAACGGCATTACTGTAAAATTTCCCGGCACGCCGGGGCCAGGCGTTCACCATGTCCTGCGCCATGCGGCAGGAGGGCACGGAAACAGTGAACTGCATCACGGGCTGATCCTTTTCCACAATGCCCAGACTCACCACATAATCCCCGTCCTCCGTCTTGCGGATCTGCCGGGGATAATGCTCATCTTCCTGCATTTTTTCCCGGAACGCAGCGCCCTTTTCCTCCACGAACCGGCACAGGCTCTGGGGCAGACGGCTGCCAAACAGGGAAAGCGCTTCTTCCCCGGCAGGGGTGATGGTGTAAACAAAATTGTCCCCCGCCTTTTCACGCAATGCCTGGCCGTTGGCGCACAGGTCATTCAGGGCAAACATCATATCGAAATAATTCATTTCGTTGTAATCAAAGAAAAACTGCTGCAATTGCATGCCGGTCAGGGCAGGAAAAGAACGAATCACATAAAGGACCATCAGCCGCCTTTCATCATCAGGCGAGCGGCGTGGAGGATGCAGGCTCATGAATACCTCCGATAAAATTTCTATATCTTTTATTACATTCGAAGAAAATGGCAAAAATCCTGCCCCCAATGGTCAATTTGTGCAAAAAAGACCACACACGGCTGACCAAGGCAGTACTCACATCCCCTGACGTGAGCAGGGGCTTCGCGGCTCACCGGAGCAGGGGGCTTCGCGCCCCCTGTACCCCCACGGCAGGGGTATCACCCCTGCACCCAATGGGCGAAGTACAATCTGGACAAAACAAACTTGTTTCCGCATGAAACAGGGCTCCTAACGTAGGGGAGGGGCTTGCCCCTCCCGCATCTTCCTTGTTTCTGCATGAAACTTCAGGAAGCGATGTGCACCCACGGGCGCAATGAAAATACAAAAATGGCGAAGGAGAAAACTTGTTTTCTCTCTCGCCATTTTGTGTATTTTCCCCGGATGCAAAAGCATCCGGCCGGCGGCGTTCCGCCGCCCAGCCCGTGGGCGGGTGGCAGTGCCACCTCCAACTCGCAAAAGCACTTTCTTCTTCTGCAAACTTGCTTCTGCGTGCAGCAGATAATCCCGCAAGTTTCAGCGGGATATTGTTTGTCAGTTACGCCAAGCAATTACCGCTGCTGGGTGCAGGGCCGATGGCCCTGCTGGGGGTTGAGGGGGCAACGCCCCTCAGGGAGCCCCACGCTTCAGCGGGAAATTGTATGTTGGATAAGCCATGCAATTTCCGCCACTGGGTCCAGGGGCGTTGCCCCCTCAGGGTTCCTCATGTATCAGCGGGAAACCGTTGGTCGGATAAGCCATGCAATTTCCGCCTCTGGGTCCAGGGGCAATGCCCCTGGTGGGTGCAGGGATGAAATCCCTGGTCAATCAATCTCGATAACCCCGGGATAATAGGTCATCACTTCCTGATCCTGATTGATAAAGGTAGCGGTGGCCTGATCCGGCAGCGTGTAGGGATTACCTTCCACGGTGACCTGCACCTGCTTCACCCCCGGGAACTGCCGGGCGGTAAAGAGAATGGCGCGCACGGTCTGCAGGCCGCCGTCACCGGAAACCGCATCCAGAAATTCCTTGGAAAAATCCACGGTCACCACGCCGTTTTTCATCTTCACGCTGCGCACGCCGCATCCTTCGGGCAGGGGTGCCGTCAGGCCGCTGTCCTTTTTCGGCCCCTTGGCCAGTTCCAGCATGGCGGTATTCACATCCGCATCGGAATAGACAGTGCGGGTAACAGGTACCAGCATGCGGCCGGAGGCGGAGGGAAAATACAGCTTCACGCTGTCCGCACCGGCGGAAGAAAAGGTTTCCACGCTTTCCAGGTTCACATATTCGCCGGAGAACACACCGGAAACATCGGTGCCATAGGTGAGTTTCGACCGCTGCTGCCCGTCAAAGAGAAAGGACACCTCCTCCACCGAATCAAAGCCGCACAGCGTCTGGGCCACAGAATGCACCATCAGCGTTTCCTGCTCGGCGCTCATACAGGAAAGGGCTTCCTTGGAAAGATCCACCCGAGCCTTGCCGTCCCGGATATCCAGATCAAAGGTGGTGCCCTCGGGCACAGTGGTTTTCAGGCCCAGCCGGGCGGCGGAAAGATCATTTTCCGGGGACGACACCATCAGGTTCAGGGTGGACTTGGCAATGCCGTCCGTTTTTTCCACGTTCCGGGTAACGGGCACCAGATACCCTTCCCCATCCTGATAGTACACCACCGTCTGCTGGGTTTCTGCGGCAGGCTGGGCCTGGGTGGCGGTTGTTGCCGGCAGGGGAAGCTGCTCGTTTTGCCGGTTCACATTGCCCTGATGCAGTGCCAGGGCCACCACCATGGCAGAAGCACACAAAATTAAGCCACGTTCTGCGTCCACCCGGCGAATTTTCCATTTTTTCAGGTTCATTTCATACACGCTCCTTACCTTCATCCTTGCGCCTTATGTGTATGAAAATTGCATTGATTTTATGACGGAACAAATGACACCGCTGTCACGCTTGAAAGGAATAAGCATAATGTGCTATAATAAAGTTGCAAACTCAACAGGAGGAAGCCCACCGCATGCAGGAAGAACATCTGCGGCAATTGATTGCCCGCAACCTGACCATTTACAGAAAGCAGGCCGGCCACACCCAGGCGGAACTGGCGGAACAATTGAATTATTCCGATAAATCCGTTTCCAAATGGGAACGGGGCGAAGGCGTGCCGGATATATATGTGCTGAAACAGATTGCGGATCTGTACCGGATCACCGTGAACGATCTCATCAGTGAAGAAGAACCCAAACCGCCGCTGAAAAAGCCCCGGGTGCTGATTCTTTTGTTATCGCTGGGGCTGGTGTGGCTGGCGGCCTTGGTGCTGTTTTTTGCGCTGATGCTGCTTTGCCCTTCGCTGGAAAGCAAATGGCTGTGTTTTTTGTACGCAGTTCCCGTCAGCGGCATTATCCTGACGGTGTTCACCTGCATCTGGTGGCAATTATGGAAAAGATGCCTGTCCGTAGCAGTGATCATCTGGGGCCTGGCGGTGTGCATCCATCTGACGGTGCGCATCCCCGGCAGCTATCTCATTTATCTGGTGGCCGGGGTGGTACAGGTGCTGTTCATTCTGTGGTTCATCCTGCTCCACCGGCAAAAGAAAACAAAATAAATCAAGCGGCAGATTTTTCTGCCGCTTTTCCACATTTTTTGTGTTTCTTTTTGTTTTTCTATGCACATTTTCCACTTGCACGCAAAAATGCCATCGTTTTCTAAAAAAAGCACCCACTTTTTTTGTCATTCTAAAAATTCGCTCATCGCATAACCTTTCCGGCCATCTGCTTCAATTTCCGTCCATTGGCCGCTTTGGGACAGGACATACACTTCCTGTCCTTTTTTCAGGCTGCCCATGCGGTAGCTGTCTTTTTCATTCATCAACCGGAAATTCACAGTGCTCTTAACACTGCCCTTTTCCCATTCGGTGCGCACGTTTTCAAAAGCCAGCGCATCTGTCAGCACATACCCTGTCAGTTGCCGGACATACACCTTGGTGTACTTCTCGCCATCTTCCAACACCAGCACCACTTCGCCGGCATCCAGCTTCTTCAGCGCACCGCCTTTTCCTCCCTCCCGGGCATATAGGGTGGCCTTCCCTGTACGGGGGGCATACACCCGGGCAAGGGGTTTTTCGCCTTCATATCCCCAGAAAAGATGTGCTGTGCCCACCCTTTCTTCTTTTTCCTTCAGCACAATCACGCACTCCGTCACTCCGGCTGTTTTCACATCCACCGGTATATCTTCTTCCCCCTGCTTCCAAACAATTTCTGGCTTATCCAGGGGAACCGGCGTGGCCTTAGGCTTTTTCTTTCCGGAAGAAGAGCCAGCAGACGAGGAGGAACTGCCTTCCTTTTTCGGCTGTCCTGTGATGGGATCCATCCCCTTCATCTCCCGTCGCATGCCTTCGATAAACTGATCCACTTCCGCCGGGGTATAAAATTCGCCCACGATCTCGCGCACCGCTGCTTCGTCGCCCCATGCCGTAACAGATACATCATAAGTCTGCCCAGACGTGGAAGTGACCAGTTTGGTGTGCCGGGAAAAAGTGCCCGGATCTACATAGGCCGTTTTTTGACCGCCATTCCAGTAAAATATATCATATTTCCCATCAATTTCGGCCAGACTGGAAATACGCTTTCCTGCCGCAATCGTGCCAATCGGCACAAATTCCCAGCCGATTTCCATACCGTTTTCGTCGCAGATTTTTTGCCTGTCATACAGCGTGGCATCTTTCGTCATGCGCCATCTGCAAAATTTTCCAAAGGTTGCTTCATCATTCACGGAATATCCCAGTGCTGTCAACGGTGCAAGGCATAACAGCACCACAGCAAAATACAGAGCATATCGTTTGAAACAATTGAAATACGGATGCAATTTCATGCATATACACCTCTTTTTCTTTTATTCTATCCTGATTATACCATCTTCCTTCCCCCCCTTCAATGCCGGTTCTGTAACAATTCCTGTTACATATGTAAAAACAAACAACAAAAAAAGAAGGGGTTTCCCCTTCTTTACAGCAGATAGTCTCCTTCCGCTTCCTTCAGCATCCTTTGGATGACGCCGCCTTCAAATGCCGCTTTTTCGTCAAAAATCTGTTTGGAAAGGTCGAAATTCAGCTTCCTGCGGTCCATTTCGCACTGCTTATCCCACTCGCTGAAATAGAATTCGCCCAAAGCCGCCATTTCCCGCTGGCCGTGGTACACGTAATACGTGTTGCTCATCCAGATGCCCTGGCTGCCGTAATGGTCCAGAATATCGGCGTCCTGCAAAAGCTGTTCCCACACGGTGTTCACATCGGTGCCGGGATGGCGCTTGTCATGGGCGGCGATCAGCCGGCACACCAGTTCCATTTCCTCTTCCGTCAGTTCATCCTTCAGCACCTTCCGGCAAAGGAAGGCGGCATTATCGCTGTGGGGCTCCAGTCCTTTGCACATATCGTGAAACATGCCGGCACAAAGCAGGATATCATCCATGCTGCCGTCTTCCGGCACCAGCTTTTTCCGCAGCTGCACCGCGCCCTTGCCCGTTCGCTTCCCATGAAAATAGGCCGCGCCCACTTCCCTTTCAAAATGGCTTTTGCGCTTGCCCATCAGGCGGAAAGCAATTCCGTCAAGTTTCTGAAAGTCCATACAATCGCACCTCGTGGAAATTAAGAATTCAGAATGAAGAATTAAGAATTTGGTTTGCTGTTGATACTGCCGCATTCCAGGGCCAGAAAAATACAATGGCATCACACCGTTCGGCCGATATCACAAAGCATCTCAATTCTGCATTCTTAATTCTTCATTCTGAATTAGATTTGCCGGGCTGCCACACGCAATGTGTGACAGCCCGGTAAATGATTTAGACAGGCATGGTGCCGTCTTCTTTGTTGTAGCTGGTGGGATCAGCCTTCATCTGCTGAGCCTGACGCCACTGGAAGAACTTGGTGGCCACCTGGGGGAAGAGGGCGTAGGAGAGCACGTCTTCGTCCTGCTGGATGTACTGGGCAATTTCCTTGCGGTAGTTATCCAGTTCGGGGGCGATGTCATCGGCGGGACGGTGGGTGATCACCTTGGCATCGCCGATGCACTTCTTGCGCACGTCTTCATTCACAGGAGCGGGCAGCCGGCCGTATTCGCCGCGGAGCAGGCCCTTGCTTTCCTTGGTCACCATCTTATAGCGTTCGCCGCCCAGCACGTTCATGACAGCCTGGGTGCCAACAATCTGGGAGGTGGGGGTCACCAGGGGCGGGAAGCCGAAGTCTTCACGGACCCGCGGCACTTCTTCCAGCACCTGATAGTATTTGTCCATGGCATTGGCCTGCTTGAGCTGACCAATCAGGTTGGACAGCATGCCGCCGGGCACCTGATACTGCAGGGCCTTGGCGTCCACGGCCAGCACCTTTCCTGCATCGCGCCAGCCGTCCTTGTTCAGGCGATCGGCCACGGTACGGAAATGTTCGGCGATCTTGCTCATCAGGTCTTCATCCAGACCGGTGTCAAATTCGGAGCCCTTCAGCACGGCCACCATGGATTCGGTGGCGGGCTGGCTGGTGCCGCCGCCAAGGGGAGACAGGGCGCAGTCGATGACGTCCACGCCGGCTTCCACAGCCTTCAGCAGCGTCATAGCGCCGGTACCGGCGGTGTTGTGGGTGTGCAGCACGATGGGCAGCTTGGTGTTTTCCTTCAGCTTCTTCACCAGGGAATAGGCGCTGAAGGGCAAAAGCAGGCCGGCCATGTCCTTGATGCAGATCATGTCGGCGCCCATGGCTTCGATATCCTTGGCCAGCTTCACGAAATATTCTTCCGTGTGCACGGGGGAGGTGGTGTAGCTCATGGCCACTTCCGCCGTGCCGCCGTGCTGCTTGGTGGCCTTCACGGCGGTTTCCATGTTGCGCAGGTCGTTCAGCGCGTCGAAGGTGCGGATGATGTCAATGCCGTTGTCGATGGACTTCTTGACGAAGTAATCCACCACGTCATCGGCATAGTGCTTGTAGCCCAGAATGTTCTGGCCGCGAAGCAGCATCTGCAGCTTGGTGTTGGGCATGGCCTTGCGCAGGGCGCGCAGACGTTCCCAGGGATCTTCGTTCAAAAAGCGCAGGCAGCTGTCAAAGGTAGCGCCGCCCCAGCATTCCAGAGAAAAGAAACCAACCTTATCCAGCATTTCGCACACCGGCAGCATTTCGTCAATGCGCATGCGGGTGGCTGCCTGGGACTGATGGGCGTCACGCAGGATGGTATCGGTAATCAATACTTTTGCCATGATGAATCTCCTTTACTTCATTCAAGAGATGGGGAACGATGAGGGGCTTTGCCCCTTCACCCCACCAGGGTCATTGACCCTGGACCCATTCACGGAACATACATTTTCACTTTCAAACAATTTCCCGATGCCGCTTGGAAAACGTTTGTCTTCAGCGGGCACGGCGGCCTTGCCGCCAGCCGGATGCCCTGGCATCCGGTGAAAACAGGGAAAATGCCGGGCAGGAAAGTTTGCTTTCCCTGCCGCATTTTCACCGTTTTCATTGTGCCCGTTGAATGATCTTTTCACGCTTCATGCGGAAAAAAGAATGAGCAGCAAAACCATGTCAGCGCAGGATGGGTGCAGGGGGGATCCCCCTGCCGCGGGGTACAGGGGCCGAGCAGGCCCCTGCTTCATTCATCAGCCAAACATGCTTAAGAGTACGCCGGCAGCAATAGCGGAACCGATGACGCCGGCCACGTTGGGGCCCATGGCATGCATCAGCAGGAAGTTGCCGGGGTTGGCCTTCTGGCCTTCCACCTGAGAAACGCGGGCGGCCATGGGCACGGCGGACACACCGGCGGAGCCGATGAGGGGGTTGATCTTGCCGCCGGTCAGCTTGTTCATCAGCTTTGCCAGCAGCACGCCGCAGGCGGTGCCGCAGCCAAAGGCGAACACGCCCAGGGCAATGATCTTGATGGTATCGATGGTGAGGAAGGTGCGGGCAGTGGCGGTGGCACCCACCGTGATGCCAAGGAAGATGGTGACGATGTTCATCAGTTCGTTCTGGACGGTCTTGTTCAGCCGTTCCACCACGCCGCATTCACGCATCAGGTTACCCAGCATCAGACACCCAACCAGGGGCGTAGCGCTGGGAAGCAGCAGGGACACCAGCACCGTCACAACGATGGGGAACAGGATTTTTTCCCGCTTGGTCACGGGGCGCAGCTGTTCCATGACGATCTGCCGTTCCTTCTTGGTGGTCAGCGCCCGCATGATGGGAGGCTGGATCACAGGAACCAGGGCCATGTAGCTGTAGGCGGCCACGGCGATGGGGCCCAGCAGGTGGGGCGCAAGCTTACCGGTGAGCCAGATGGCAGTGGGGCCGTCGGCGCCGCCGATGATGCCGATGGAACCGGCTTCGGCATTGGAGAAGCCCAGCAGCTTGGCGCCGATGAACACGATGAAGATACCGGCCTGAGCGGCGGCACCCATCAGCAGGGTCTTGGGGTTGGCGATGAGGGGGCCAAAGTCCGTGCCGGCGCCAACGCCGATGAAGATGAGGCAGGGGTAGATGCCCAGCTTCACACCCAGGTACAGATAGTCCAACAGACCGGGGGTGATGGTCTGGCCGGCGGTGGCAAGCAAAGTGCCCACGGAGGAGTACACCTGGCCATCGGTCATGAAAGCTGCAGAATCCTTGATGATGACAGCCACGCTGTCAGCCAGCACCGTGCCGTTTTCGGCAATGAGGGCACCCGCTGCGTTCAGGGTAGCGCCCACAGAGAAGTTTTCGGTGATCTGGCCGATCACCTGCTCGGCACTGTTCAAAATGGCACCGGCATTGTTGACGGTAACGGAAGCCAGGTCCACCAGGTCCTTGGATTCCACCAATATGGCGCCGCCGAACAGGCTCCAGTTGGCATGGCCGCCGGCAAAGAGGGATTCGTGGAACACTTCACTGCCCAGCAGGTTGGTCAGCAACATACCAAAGGCAATGGGGAGCAGCAGCAAAGGTTCGAACTTCTTTACGATGGCCAGATAGATCAGGAAACAGGCAATGCCCACCATCACCAGCGCCAGGGGATCACGCAGAAACTGCGCAATACCGGATTCGTTGGCCAGGTCAGCCAATGTCTGCAGAATATTTACGGATTCCATCTGTAAAGCGTCTCCTTTCGTTTATTCTTTCCGTTGAAAGGATTCAGCTTACAGCACGCACAGCACGTCGCCGGAGTTGACGGAAGCGCCCTTCTGCACATTCACCTGGGCCACGGTACCATCTTCGGGGGCCACGATTTCGTTTTCCATCTTCATGGCTTCCAGAATCATCAGCACATCGCCCTTCTTCACGGCAGCACCCTGGGACACCTTCACGTCCAGAATGGTACCGGGCATGGGGCTGACCACCTTCAGGCCATTGGCCACGGGAGCGGGAGCGGCAGCCTTGGGGGCGGCAGCGGGGGCAGCAGCCACGGGAGCGGCGGCCTTGGGAGCAGCGGCCACAGGAGCGGCAGCCACGGGAGCAGCAACGGGAGCGGCAAAGCCGGCGCCCACTTCTTCTACTTCTACTTCGTAGGAAACACCATTGACGGTAATGTTGAATTTACGCATGACAGGAATCTCCCTTCTTATTATAAATGAGTATAGATCTGTTCTTCACGGGCGGCACGGGCACGGGCGCTCATACCGTCGGTACGGCGCACACGGCGCACCACAAAGCCGCTTTGCTCACCCTGCCATACGGCAGCGATGGCGGCAGTGATGACAGCAATGAGCTGTTCATCGCTTTCCTGCTGCGCAGGCAGCGCAACCACAGCAGGGGGCGCATCCACTTTGGCAGGAGGCGGCGGGGCAGCCTTGGGAGCGGCGGATTTTTTCCTGGTGCCGCTGTTTTTGTTCAGCATACCCATGATGGAGATGCAGGCAATCAGGATCACCAGCCCTGCAAACACCACCAGCATCCCTACCGCTGTGGTAGAAAGGCCCAGAGACAAATTTTCCAACATTTCAGCATCCTCCCTTTCTTACAGGGGCAGATTGCCATGCTTGCGGGGCAGGTTCACATCATGCTTGGATACCAGCATTTCCAGAGCAGCGATGATATATTTGCGGGTTTCGGCAGGATTGATCACATCGTCCACCATGCCGTTCCTGGCAGCAAAGAGCGCGCCGCAGCTTTCCCGGTAAGCGGCCATCAGTTCTTCCTTGCTCTTTCCTTCCAGCATTTCCTTTTCGTTCAGGGTCTGCACGGCCACCTCTTCCGTCAGAGGGGCGATCATGGCGCCGGGCCAGGCATAGCTCACATCAGCCATATCCTTGCCGCCCATGGCCACATAGGCAGCACCTACGGCATTGCCGCAAATGATGCCGATCTTGGGAGCAGTGCATTCGGCATAGGCGTAGCACAGCTCGGCAGCGGAGCGGATCATATCGCCCTGCTTGCACTGGCAGGGAACGGCCACGCCGTCCGCATTCACCAGAGAGATCACCGGCAGGGAGAAGCAATCGCACAGGCGCACAAAGCGGGCAGCCTTTTTGCTGTTTTCCACGGTGAGACGGCCGTTGTCCGCCTGATGATCGGACACCACCAGACCGCAGGTGCGGCCGCCAATGCGGCACAGGGCGGTGCGGATGCCTTCGCCATAAGCGGCATACAGCTCAATCACATGGCCCAGGTCGGCCAGATCCGCCATCAGGGCAGCAGCGTCATCGGCATCGGAAGCGACCATCATGCGGTTCAGGTCATCTTCGTCCACCAGGGGAGCGCTTTCCATGTTGCAGGCGGGCAGCAGGTCAATCAGAGCAGAAACCAGCGCTTCCGCTTCGTCTTCCGTTTCGGCGGTCAGTGCGCAAACGCCCTGCTTGGCCATAATTTCGGCGCCAAAGAGCGTCTGGGCGGATTTTTCCACGCCCTTTTCGCTGTTCATCACCAGTGCGGTGTGCAGCGCCACTTCGCCGGTCTTTTTCACCTGAATGGTGATATCACACACCTGGGTGAGCAGGGTGGCAAGACCGCGCACAGGGCCCATCACCACGGCAATCAGGGGGCACACGCCGGAAAGGCGGGCCATCTGGTTCATCACCCCGGCATACAAGGGCAGCGCGGCAGCACCGTCGGAAAGCTTCACCCCGGCGCTGTCCAGCATGGCAACCACCGGCGCACCGGTGAGCTTTGCCATGTTCAAAAGCTTCTGAATTTTTTCAGCCTGTTCCTTGGTCATTGCGCCGCCGCAGGAAGCAAAGTCCTGAGCGAAGCAATAGGCGGCACAGCCGTTCACGGTGCCGTAACCGGCAACCAGATTGCTGTCGGCACGCAGGGCGTCCATTTCCACAAAGCTGCCTGCGTCAAACAGCTTGTTTACACGTTCCCTGGCCGTGCACTTGCCTTCTCCATGCTGCCGGGCAATGCGTTCCGCGTCACCCTGCAATATGGCGGTCTTTTCCTTGGCCAATGTCTTGATGATTTCCGACATGTCCATTTCCGGATCCCCCATTCTCATGATTTTTTGTGGTTTGAAGGCGTCATTCATATGCTACAGGTCGCTGGAAATAAAGCAACCTCATCCTTACCCAACTTCTATTATTCCACATCATTTCCTTTTTTCCTGCTGCCTTTTTGCGCAAAGAACAGCTTTTTCTTCTACAAAATGATTACATCCCACAGTTTATTGCCTAAATTGCTTCCTAAAATTATTATACCGCACCTTTCTCCCTATCTTCCGCAAAAAACGCCCCTTCTGCCGCCCGCTCCTTTGGCAGAACAATAGAAAAACAATCCGCAGGGTTGACAAGAATGTGGCCCTGTGTTATTATGCTATCAGTTCACCGCACTAAAGTGGTGAACCGAATAAAACAAGTCAATCAAATCAATGGAGGAATATGAACATGAAAAAGATGATTGCTATGCTGATGGCCCTGCTGATGGCCCTTTCCCTGTGCACCGTGTATGCCGAAGACGCTTCCGACAAGCAGTATGTGCTGGACAAGGGCGTGCTGGTAGTGGGCATTACGGACTTTGCCCCCATGGATTATAAGGACGAAAACGGCGAATGGATCGGCTTCGATGCGGACCTGGCCCGTGCCTTTGCCGCCGAACTGGGCGTGACCGTGGAATTTGTGGAAATTGACTGGGACAACAAGATCCTGGAATTGGACGCCAAGGCTGTGGACTGCATCTGGAACGGCATGACCTTGACCGATCCCGTGAAGGCCGCCATGGAATGTGCCAATGCCTACATGAACAATGCTCAGGTGGTGGTTGTGCCCGCCGACAAGGCCAATGATTACCAGACCATCGAAAGCCTGAAGGATCTCACCTTCGCCGTGGAAGCCGGCAGCGCCGGTGAAGCCGAAGTGGCTGCCCTGGGCCTGAACTATGTTTCCGTCTCCGCTCAGGCGGACGCCCTGATGGAAGTTTCCGCTTTCACCTCCGATGCCGCTGTCATCGATGCACTGATGGCCGCCGCCATGATCGGCGAAGGCACCAACTATGCTGACCTCACCTACACCATCGGCCTCAACAGCGAAGAATACGGCGTGGGCTTCCGCAAGGGCAGCGACCTGGCCGCAGCGCTGAATGATTTCCTGGTGAAGGCTTACGAAGACGGCACCATCATGCAGATCGCCGAAACCTACAAGGTGCAGGCTGCCGTGATCGAACAGGTGGCTGCTGAATAAGCAAAAAACATTTGATCAAGCCGGGGAAACTGCTTTCGGGCAGTTTCCCCTTTCCGCTTGATGGACAAAAGAAAGTTGGGGTTTTATGCCGATTACACAGCAATTTTCCACCGCATTTGATGCGATCAGGCCATTATTGAATCAGATCGCGGAACAGTTTCCCGTGGTTTTTGATGCGCTGAACGTGGGATTTTTGCAAACGCTGAAGCTGTTTTTCGTCACGCTTCTGGGTGCGCTGCCGCTGGGGCTGATCATTGCCTTTGGGTCCATGACCCGTATCTGGCCCATCCGGATCATCACCCGCATGTTTGTGGGCATCATCCGGGGCACGCCGCTGATGATCCAGCTGCTGATCTTCTATTATTTCCCCGGGCTGGTGCTGAAGCAGAACATCTGGGGCAGCGGTGAAGCCGGCCGCTTTTTTGCTGCGTCCATTGCCTTCATCATCAATTATGCCTGCTATTTTTCCGAAATCTACCGGGGCGGCATTCAAGGCATCCCCGTGGGCCAGGAAGAGGCCGGGCTGGTGCTGGGCATGAAACCCCGTCAGATCTTTTTCAAAGTCAAGCTGATGCAGATGATCAAGCGCATTGTGCCCCCCATTTCCAACGAAGTGATCACGCTGGTAAAGGACACTTCCCTCTCCCGCATCATTGCCTTGCAGGAGCTCATCTGGGCGGGCCAGGCCTTCATGAAGGGCAGCCGGGGCATTTCCGGCGCCATCTGGCCCCTGTTCTTTACCGGGGTTTACTATCTGGTGTGGAACGGGCTGGTCAGCTTCGGGCTGGGCCGGCTGGAAAAGAAACTGGATTATTTCCGCTGAGGAGGGAAAGCAGATGGCATTTTTGCAAGTAGAAAACATTCAGAAAAGCTTCGGCCGCACCGAAGTGCTGAAAAACATCTCTTTCACCATGGAAAAAGGCGAAGTGCTTTCCATGATCGGGTCCTCCGGCAGCGGCAAAACCACCCTGCTGCGCTGCCTGAACTTCCTGGAAAAGCCAGGTTCCGGCCGCATTATTCTGAACAACGAAGTGCTTTTTGACGGTGCCGACAAAATGAGCCGCCGCTCCTCCGAAATCCGCAAAAAACGGCTGCATTTCGGCCTGGTGTTCCAGAATTTCAACCTCTTCCCCCAGTACACCGCCCTGAAAAACGTCATGCTGGCCCGGGAACTGCTGGCCAAAGAACAGCCGGATTACAAGCAAAACAAAGCTGCCATCCACCGGCAGATCCGGGAAGAGGCCATGCACCTATTGGATCAGATGGGCCTGGCTGATAAAATGAACCATTACCCTCACCAGCTCTCCGGCGGCCAGTGCCAGCGGGTAGCCATCGCAAGAGCCCTGAACCTGCAGCCCGATATCCTCTGCTTTGATGAACCCACCTCCGCCCTGGACCCCGAGCTCACCGGCGAAGTGCTGAAGGTGATCCGGGAGTTGGCAGACAAAAATACCACCATGATCATCGTCACCCATGAAATGGCCTTCGCCCGGGATGTGGCCAGCAAGGTGATCTTCATGGATGACGGCCTGATCTGCGAAATGGGTACGCCCCAGGAGGTTTTCGGCAACCCCTCTCAGGAACGCACCCGGCAGTTCCTGGGCAATTATGCCAACAGCCTGTGATGGGAGATTACCTGAGCAGGGGACTGCTCGTCCCCCGTACCCCCTGCGGCAGGGCGGTCCGCCCTGCACCCATTCTGCGATGACGGAAACTGTTTATGCGATCTGGTTTCCGCATGCAACTTGGGGAATAAAGAAAGTACGCATACGGCAAGTAAGCCCACGGGCGTTCTGAAAACAATGAAAAAAGCTGGCAGGGAAAGCATGCTTTCCCTCCAGCTTTTTCTTGTTTTCCCCGGATGCAAAAGCATCCGGCCGGCGGTGTTTCACACCGCCCAGCCCGTGGGGCAGCAGCGCCGCAGTCAACTCGCAAAAAAACAGTATTCCTTTACGAAGGGGTTTCTGCGTGACGCCAGCGGCACATCCAATTCGCAAAAATGCAATCTATCTCTGCGAGAGTGTGTGCGTGTTTCTTTGTTTCACCGGGACATTGTTTGCAAGATACATATTGCAATATCCGCTGCCGGGTCCAGGGGCAATGCCCCTGGTGCGGGGGTGCGGGGGGCGCATAGCCCCCCTGCTCCGGTCAGCTCAGGGCAGGATATGGCCGGCGGCCAGATACAGCCGGTACCATTCTTCCCGGGTCAGAAGCACCTTTTCCGCATCCACAATTTCTTTCAGCCGCTGTTCGCTGGCGGTGCCGGACACCACCTGCATGCCTGCCGGATGGCGCAGGATCCAGGCGGTGGCGATGGTGGTTTTTGATACGCCGAATTGCTCTGCCAGCAGCTGCATTTCCCGGTTCAGTTCCGGGAATTTGTCGCTGTCGATGAAGCAGCCCTGCCAGTTTTCCATCTGGAAGGGGCTCCAGGCCTGAATGGTAATATCATTAAGCCGGGAATAATCCAGCACGCTGCCGTCCCGGTTGAAGGAACCGGCAGTGGTCATGTTCACCTCCAGCCCGGCGGCCACCATATTGGAAACAGGAATGGAAAACTGCAATTGATTGATGATCAGCGGCTGGGCCACATGTTTTTTCAGCAATTCCACCTGCATGGGATTATGGTTGGAAACGCCGAAATGGCGCACCTTACCGCTCTTGTGCAGCTGTTCAAAGGCCGCCGCCACTTCTTCCGGCTCCATCAGCGCATCGGGCCGGTGCAAAAGCAGCACGTCCAGATATTCCGTCTGCAGCCGCTGCAAAATGCCGTCCACGGAGGAAAGGATATATTCCCTGGAAAAATCAAAAAAGCCTTTGCGGATGCCGCATTTGGACTGCAAAATCAGCGCTTCTCTTTTGATGGAATGGTCCTTGGCCATGGCCTCGCCGAAGATTTTTTCGCTCTGGCCGCCGCCGTAAATATCCGCATGATCAAAATAATGGGCGCCCATATCCACAGCCGTGTGGATGAACCGCTGCATTTCCCCGCAGCTTTTCTGGGCCAGGCGCATGCACCCCACCACAACGGCCGGGGCATTCATCCCCGTATTGCCAAGCATAATCTGTTTCATCTGTTTTCCTTCTCCTTGCCTGTTTTTTCCGGTCTTTTCATTTCAAAATGGATGAGCAGGCTGAGAATAGCACGCAGCAGAATGACGGCCCCCAGCACCATCAGTTCGCTCAGATCCTGCACCAGCACGGTTTTGAGAATTTCCGCCGCCACCTTGAATTCCAGCCCCGTAGCCAGCCCGGTGGCCAGATGATGCTGCAAATCCAGCTGCTTTCTGAAAAATGCGTTCTGGATATATTCCCAAAAAGCGTGAACGGCGCTCCATGCCACCACAAAAATACCCATGATCTCCAGCCCGGAAATGATGTAGGGCAAGACAGTATGTATTCCTTGTTCCAATATGTTCATACAAACAGCCCCTGTGCTTTTTTTCTCATCCTATCATATACAAAGCCCCTTTGCAATAGCAGGAACGTGGCAAATCATGACAAAAGCGTGCCTTTTCCTTCCTGAACGCATGCTGAATACAAAACAAAAAAGACCGTTTCCGGTCTTTCTTGTTATATGGTTCTTTTGTTCAGCGGCAATAGGGGCAGCGGCCGGTGCCATCGCACTTATTGCAATCCCCGGAGCCGTCGCAGGCGGAGCATTCCATCACATCGCCGCCATAGTAAATTTTGCCGTTCACGCAGCGGTGGGAAGCGCCGAACACAAACTGGCAATCCTTCAATCCCCGGCAATCGGGGCATTTTCCGGTATCACCGCAAAAATAGCAATCGGCGCCGGATGAAGCGGAACCGCCGGTGGTAACATAGCCGGAGGCGGAAGGATACCTGGGCGAAGAAGCATTGTCCATCACGATCAGCAAAATGCCGATCACAATCACAATGCAGGCCAGCAGCAGCTTTTTCTTCTTTCCGTCCACGCTTCCCACTTCCTTTTTATTTCACCACGATGTTGAGCAGACGTCCGGGCACGAAAATGACCTTCACGATCTGGCGGCCGTCCACGATCTTTTGCACCTGGGGCAGCTTGGGCAGTTCTTCCTGAGCGGATTCACGGGTCAGGGTGGCGGGGATCATCAGCTTGCCCTTCACCTTGCCGTTCACCTGCACAGCGATTTCCACTTCGTCCTTCACCAGGCTGTTTTCATCCCACTGGGGCCAGGCCTGAGTGTACACGGGAGCGCCATAGCCCTGCTTTTCCCAGATTTCTTCGCAGATATGGGGAGACACGGGGCTGAGCAGCAGCAGCAGCGTCTTGTATTCCGCATGGTTCAGCGTGCCCTTGGCATACACTTCGTTCACCATGGTCATCATCTGGGCAATGGCGGTGTTGAACTTCATCTGTTCGATGTCTTCGGACACCTTCTTGATGGTCTGGTTCACGGTGACCTTCAGTTCATCGCTGTACTGATCGCCGTCCACCAGCATTTCCTGCAGCCGCCACACGCGGTCCAGGAACTTGCGGCAGCCGCGGGCACCGTTGGTGCTCCACGGAATGGCCTGATCGAAAGCGCCCATGAACATTTCATACATGCGGAAGGCATCGGCGCCGATATCGGCAATGATTTCATCGGGGTTTTCCACGTTGCCCCGGCTCTTGCTCATCTTTTCGCCGTCGGCACCCAGGATCATGCCCTGAGCGGTACGCTTCATGTAGGGTTCGGGGCAGCTCACTTCGCCGATGTCATAGAGGAACTGATGCCAGAAGCGGGAATAGAGCAGGTGGCGGGTCACGTGTTCCATGCCGCCGTTGTACCAGTCAACGGGCATCCAGTAATCCAGCGCTTCCTTGGAAGCGAAAGCGTCGGGATTGTGGGGATCGCAGTAGCGCAGGAAGTACCAGCTGGAGCCTGCCCACTGGGGCATGGTATCCGTTTCACGCTGGGCGGGAGCACCGCACTTGGGGCAGGTGCAGTTGACAAAGGATTCAATCCGGGCCAGAGGGCTCTTGCCGTCGGTGCCGGGCTGGAAGTCTTCCACTTCGGGGAGCAGGAGGGGCAGTTCTTCGTAAGGAACGGCCACCACACCGCACTTTTCGCAGTGCACCAGCGGAATGGGCTCGCCCCAGTAGCGCTGACGGTTGAAGGCCCAGTCCTTCATCTTATACTGCACACCGGCCTTGCCAATGCCCATCTTTTCGATTTCTTCCAGCACCCGGGCGATGGATTCCTTCTTTTTGGTGTAGCCGTTGAGGAAGGAGGAATTCACCATTTCGCCGTCGCCGGTATAGGCTTCCTTTTCGATATCGCCGCCCTTGATGACTTCGATGATATCGATGCCGAACTTTTTCGCAAATTCCCAGTCACGCTGGTCATGGGCGGGCACGGCCATGATGGCGCCGGTGCCGTAGCCCATCATCACATAGTCGGCCGCAAAAATGGGCACTTCCTTGCCGGTGAGGGGGTTGATGCCCTTGAGGCCCTTGATTTCCACGCCGGTCTTGTCCTTGACCAGCTGGGTGCGTTCGAATTCCGTCTTCTTGGCGCATTCTTCCCGGTAGGCCAGAATTTCATCCATATTGGTGATTCGATCGGCATACTTATCGATCAGGGGATGTTCGGGGGCCATGACCATGAAGGTAACGCCAAAGAGGGTGTCGGGGCGGGTGGTGTAAATTTCGATCTTTTCATCCAGCCCGGCGAAAGCGAACTTCACAAAAGCGCCGGTGGATTTGCCGATCCAGTTCACCTGCTGCTGCTTGATGTTTTCGGGATATTCCACCGTTTCCAGGCCCTGGAGCAGCTTATCGGCATACTGGGTGATGCGCAGGTACCACACGTCCTTGGGCAGCTGCACCACGTCGCCGTGGCAGATGTCGCACTTGCCGCCCTGGCTGTCTTCATTGGAAAGCACCACCTTGCAGTTGGGGCAGTAGTTGACCAGGGTCTTGTCCCGGAACACCATGCCGTGCTCAAACAGCTTCAGGAAAATCCACTGGGTCCACTTATAGTAAGCGGGATCGGTGGTATCCACTTCACGGCTGTAATCGAAGGAGAAGCCGATCTTTTTCAGCTGCTCACGGAAATGATCCACGTTCTTTTTCGTCACGATGGCGGGATGAACGTTGTTTTTGATGGCAAAGTTTTCGGTGGGCAGGCCAAAGGCGTCCCAGCCGATGGGGAACAGCACATTATAGCCCTGCATGCGGCGCTTGCGGGAGATGATATCCATGGCCGTGTTGGACCGGGGATGACCCACGTGCAGACCGGCACCGGAGGGATAGGGGAATTCGATCAAGCCATAAAACTTGGGCTTGGAATAATCGTCGGTAGCAGCAAAAGCCTGCTTTTCTTCCCAGATTTTTTGCCACTTGGGCTCAATCTCTGCAGGAATGTAAGGCGCAACGTGCATGAAACATGCCTCCTTTGATAAACGATACCCCATATTATACCACAAAGCCTTGATTTGTAAAGGCTTTCAGGCCTTTTGATCCCCCTGTAGCCGGGGAAAAATGTATTATTCGGCAAAAAAACAAAAAGATAGTAGCAAATCCGTTTTCTTTATGGTAAAATAAATAAAAGCCTGCCGAAAGCGAGGAATAAACATGCAGCTCCATGAAGCCAGGGAACAGTTGATGAAACTTCAGGCCAAAATGAGCGCCTTCAGCCATGCCATGGGCCTGATCTACTATGACGGCTCCACCGCAGCACCCAAAGGCACCGCTCAGAACCGGGGCCGCACGCTGTCTGTTTTGAGTGAAGAACACTATAAGCTGTCCACCGGGGAAGAAACGGTGGCGCTGCTGGAATATCTGGATTCCGAAAAGGAAAACCTGACGGAAAAAGAGCAGCGCATGGTGTATCTGCTTTTGCGTTCCATCCGGCAGATGCAGAAAATCCCCATGGACGAATATGTAGCCTATGAGGAACTGCTGGTGGAGGCCGACGATCAATGGCACACCGCCAAGGAAACCAATGATTTCCCCCTGTTTGAGCCGTATCTGGAGAAGATTTTTGAAACCAATATCCGCTTTGCCAAGTACTGCGCACCGGATATGCACCCCTATGATTACTGGCTGAACGAATACGAAGACGGGCTGACCATGAGCCAGTGCGACGTATTTTTCGCCACGCTGCGCAGCCGTCTGGTGCCCCTGATCCAGAAGATCCGGCAGAAGCAAAATTATATCGACGACACCTGCCTGTTCGGCAATTTCCCCGAGCACAAGCAGGCGGAATTTTCCGACAAGCTGATGGAAGTGCTGGGGCTGGACCGGGATCACGTCACCATCTCTACCACCGAGCATCCCTTCACCACCTCCCTGGGTTCCCATTTCGATACCCGCATCACCACCCACTATATCCCCAACAATTTCGCCTCCTCCATGTACTCGGTCATCCACGAAGGCGGCCATGCCCTTTACGATACCGGCAGTGCCGATGATCTGGCCTACACAGTATTGGACGGCGGTGTTTCCATGGGCATCCATGAAAGCCAGAGCCGCTTCTATGAAAACCTGCTGGGCCGCAGCCGTCCCTTCATCTGGCACATTTTCCCCATCATGCAAAGCCTCTTCCCCCTGCAGATGCAGGGCGTGGGCGCCGAAGATATTTACCGGGCGGTGAACCGGGTGCAACCCTCCCTCATCCGCGTGGATGCCGACGAAGTTACATATTGTTTGCACGTGATGATCCGCTACGAGCTGGAAAAGAAGGTGATGAGCGGCAAGCTTTCCGTGCATGACCTGCCCAAAGAATGGAACCGGCTGTACAAGGAATACCTGGGGGTCACCGTGCCGGACGATACAAGAGGCGTATTGCAGGACAGCCACTGGTCCGGCGGGGCCATCGGCTATTTCCCCAGCTATGCCCTGGGCAGCGCCTACGGCGTGCAGCTGCTCAACAAAATGAAGGAAACGGTGGACGTGGACACCTGCCTGAAGGAAGGCAAGATGGAGCCCATCAACCGCTGGAACCGGGAGCATATCTGGCAGTACGGCAGCCTCTATCCCCCGAAAAAGCTGCTGGAAATGGCGCTGGATGCCCCCTTTGATCCCTCCTGCTACACCGATTATCTGGAGAAAAAATATAAGGACCTTTACGGCCTGTAATGAGAAAATCAAGCACCGCCTGAAAAACGGCGGTGTTTTCAACGGAGACAAGCATGGAACCTGTAAAACTGGCTCTTTTCGATTTTGACGGCACCCTCATCAAAGGGGACTCCATCGTGCCCTACATCCGCCTGGCAAAACGGCTGAAGGCCCTCCCCCCGGCACGTTTTTGGGGCATCGTTCTGCGTGCCCCCCTGTGGGCCATGAACATCATTTCCGACAGCGCCTATAAATCCTGCGCCCTGGGATTTTACGCTGCCCTTTCTCCTGAAAGGCAATTGGCGCTGGACAAGGTGTTTGTGGATGAATATCTGCTGCCCCGCATTTTCAGCCAGGGAAAGGCTGCCCTGGAAGCAAAAAAGCAGGAAGGGTATCATGTGCTGTTGCTCTCCGCCTCCACGGAAAACTATATGCAGCACGTGGCGGAGGCACTCAAAGTGGACGGGCTCATCTGCACCACTCTTGACAAGCAGGCCAAAGTGACGGAAAACTGCAAGGGCGAAACCAAAGTACATCGCCTGCAAAAATACCTGAAAGAAAATGAACTGGATGTGGACTGGGATGCTTCCTGCGCCTTTGGCGACAGCAAAAGCGACCTGCCCGTTTTGCATCTGGTGGGCAGCCCCATCATCGTAAACGGCAAAAAGAAGCTCATCAAAGCAGCGCCCCATCTGCCCCGGGTGCGCTGGCAATAAGATAATCCAAAGAAAAAAAGGAGAACACTATGAAAGAATATGCTTCCCTGTACGCCCTGGCCGAAAAATTCGGCTTCAAAATGGGCGCCTGTTTTTCCCCCTGGCAATTGAAGGACGAAAAATACCTCTCCTTCATGAAACAGCATTTCAATTCCCTCACCTGCACCAACGAAACCAAAGCCTACTCCCTTCTGGACCAGAAGGCCAGCCAGGAAGCGGCAGACGGCATGCCCCGGATGAACTACCGTCTGGCCGACGCCATGATCGGCTGGGCCCGGGACAACGGCATCGGGGTACGGGGCCATGTGCTGGTGTGGGATGCATTCATGAGCGAATGGTATTTCCACGAAGGCTATGACAGCCAAAAACCCTTTGCCTCCCGGGAAGTGATGCAGCAGCGCACCCGCTTTTACATCGATCAGGTGATCTGCCACTTTGAAGAAAATTTCCCCGGCACCATCTACTGCTGGGACGTGGTGAACGAAGCCATCGGCGATCATCCCGACGAATGGGACGGCAGCGACGCCCGCCATATCCGCACCATCCGGGGCGGCGTGGATAACCTGTTCAAAACCCACATGGGTAACGATTATGTGGAATTTTCCTTCCTCTGCGCCAAAGATACCGTGGATAAGCTGGGCGTGGATATCAAATTGATCTATAACGATTATAACATGTACTATCCCTGGAAAAGGGATGCCGCCATTGAGCTGGTGAAATCCATCAACCATTATGCCAAGGATAAACAGGGCGCCTTCCGCAAGCTCTGCGACGGCATCGGCATGCAGGGCTATATCGGCGGCTACGGCAAGCAGCAGGGCTGCATGGACGAAAAGGATATTCCCGACATCGAAAAAGCCATCCGCATGTATGCCGCTCCCGGGCTGGAGGTGCACATCACCGAAATGGCAGTGCGCAATTACGAAAACGCCCCGGACGTGATGGCAAAGCATGCCGATTTCTACGGCAAATTGTTCCGTATGTTCCGCTCCGTCAACACCGAAAACGAAAAGCTGCTCACCTGCGTGGCTGTCTGGGGTGTGCAGGACCGGCCCGATATTCAGGGCTACGGCTACCGGATGAACGGCCCCTTCTGCGGCCTGATCGATGAAAACTACCATCTGAAAGCCTCCTTCGATGCTGTACATCAGGCCATGAGCGAATAATTTTTGTCAGGAGAAATCACCATGAAACGCATCACTTCCGTTCTTCTTTTTCTGGCCCTGTGCCTGTGCCCCCTTGCCGGCCTGGCAGTGGGCGAAAGCGGCAAAACGACAGAGGAATATGCTCCCCTGTATACCCTTACTGAAAACCACGGCTTCAAAATGGGCGGCTGTTTTGCCTATCGGCATCTGAAGGATGAAAAATACCTTGCCTTCATGAAGCAGCATTTCAATTCCATTACCTGCACCAACGAAACCAAGGCCTATTCCCTTCTGGATCAGAAAGCCAGCAAGGCCTCCGATGACGGCATGCCCCGGATGAATTACTACCAGGCCGATAAAATGGTGGAATGGGCCCGGGATAACGGCCTGCAGGTGCGGGGCCATGTGCTGGTGTGGGATGCCTATATGAACGATTGGTTCTTCCGGGAAGGCTATGATACGGCCAAGCCCTACGCCGATCAGGAAACCGTGCGGGCGCGCACCAAATCCTACATCGAACAGGTGATCACCCACTTCGAAGAAAAATTTCCCGGCGTCATTTACTGCTGGGATGTGGTGAACGAAGCCATCGGCGACAATGCCAACGAATGGGACAGCAAGGATGAACGCCATCTGCGCACCGTCCGCAGCGGCACCGATAACCTGTTCAAAACCCATGTGGGCGACGATTATGTGGAATTTTCCTTCCTCTGCGCCAGGGACACGGTGGAAAAGCTGGGGGCGGATATCCGGCTGTTCTACAACGACTACAACATGTTTTCCTCCAACAAGCGCCAGGCGGCCATTCATCTGGCCCGGTCCGTCAACAATTATGCCATGGATGAAAACGGCAACCCCCGCAAGCTCATGGACGGCATGGGCATGCAGGGCTATATCGGCGGCTATGGCAAGCAGCAGGGCTGCATGAACGAAAGCGACCTGAGCCGCATCGAAGCCTCCATCCGCCTCTATGCCAGGGAAGGGCTGGAGGTGCACATTACCGAAATGGCCGTGCGCAACTATGAAAAGGACGAAGAAACCATCAAAAAGCACGCCGATTTTTGCGGCAAGCTGTTTGAAGTGTTCCGGGAAGTAAACGCCGGAGAAGCAAAGCCCCTCACCTGTGTGGCCTTCTGGGGCGTGCAGGATAACCCGTATGCCTCCGATTATTCCTGGCGCATGAACGGCCCCTACGGCGGCCTGATCACCGAAAAATATGCCGTGAAAACCTCTTTTGACGCCATCCACACCGTCATGAGCAAATAATCCGGTTAGAAAAAACTTCTGCCTTTGGCGGGAGAATTCTAAAGGAACAATTCGTCTCTCGATGAACAAACGAGCATCCGTCAATAATGCGGATGCTCGTTTGCTTATGCCAAACAGAGGGAAAATTGATTTTCGGCTGCTCGACAAAATGGGATTTATATATTTTTATTTGTAATGAAGTCTTCTAAGTTTTTTTCATGGTTGTATTTAATTGCTGCTTTTTTATCTTTTTCAATAATTGCATTGTTTAGATTGATATCATTTATTGCTGCAATTGAAACCGTGTAATGTATAACATCCGCCAATTCATTCGCCAATTCCGTTTTTAGATCTTCGCCTTCTTCTGCTTTTCTTCGGGAACGTTTATTAAGAATTTCGGCAACTTCACCGATTTCTTCAACTAATTTCATAAACAATCCAGTTTCTTCACCCCATCCACCATATTGTTCATATAAATATGCTTGTAATTCTTCTATTGTGATTTTCATTCTTTCTCCTCTGATATTGCTAAAATTCAAGTTTATCGTTCTCATACTGTCATAGAACAACGAAAGCAGCAGGCAATACGATCGGCGTCGAGGCTTTTATATTGCTTTCAGTCGAACAGATCTCCGCCCAGCAGATCCCCCAGCACTTCCAGCAGGGATTTTTCGTCTTCTTCTCCCTGCAGCACCTTCAGCGCTTCCTTTTTCTTTTCGCTGCTGGCTTCCCGGTACAATTCCACCAGCTTCTTTTCCGCTGCGGTCAGCTTCACAGAGGTAGTGCCGGTGGTGGACTTTTTCGCAGAGGCCGACGTGGTTTTCTTGGCCGCGGTGGCTTTGGCCGACGTCGTTTTTTTCGCGGCGGTGGTTTTCTTTGTGGTTTCCTTGGCCGCATTGAGAAGAGACGATTGGGTCACGCCGCAGGCCTTGGCAATCTTTTTGAGCACGTCCTGGGTAAATTCCATTTCGCCTCTTTCTGCCTTGCTGATATCAGAAGCGGAAACTCCGGTGATTTTTCTGGCCAGGGCTTCCTGGGTGAGCCCAGCCTGGGTGCGGGCTTCTTTAATGAGGGTGCCTACTTTTTTTGCCATGGAAGCATCTCCTTTTTTGCCTTTTTTTATCAGTATAGTGGTGCCTGGGGCCCCCGTCAAGGCCCGGTTGAAAAAAAGAGCGGGATGTGCTAAAATACCCCTTGTATTTTTGAAAACGGAGGATGTTTATGCCCATCAAAGCAGTTTTATTTGATCTGGACGGCACCTTGCTACCCATGGATCAGGACGCCTTTGTCAAGCTTTATTTCGGCAATCTGGCCAAAAAAATGGCCCCTTTGGGCTATGACCCAGAAAAGCTGGTCGCCTCCATCTGGGGCGGCACAAAGGCCATGGTAAAAAACGACGGCAGCTGCACCAATGAAGAAGCCTTCTGGCGCTATTTTGCTTCCCTCTTCGGCGAAGAAGCCCGGAAGGACGAACCTCATTTTGACGCTTTCTACCGCACCGATTTTGAAAAAGCCAGGGCCTCCTGCGGCTACAACGAAAAGGCTGCTCAGCTGGTGAAGGCAGTGAAGGAAAAGGGCCTGCGCTGCGCCCTGGCCACCAACCCCATCTTCCCCGACGTCGCCACCTCCCGCCGCATTCAGTGGGCCGGCCTTGATAAGGCCGATTTTGAACTGTACACCACTTATGAAAATTCCTCCTTCTGCAAGCCCAACCCTGCCTACTATCAGGCCATCCTGGATCAGATGGGCCTCAAAGGAGAAGAATGCCTGATGATCGGCAACGATGCCACCGAAGACACCGCCGCCCTCCTTTGCGGCATGCAGGTGTTCCTGATCACCGATTGCCTTTTGAACAAGGAAAACAGGGATATTTCCTCCATCCCCCAGGGCAATTTCGACGACGCCATCCGCTTCGTGCATCAGCTGTAATAATGGACCCCTGCTCACTCCTCCCTCTGCTCCCCGTTGCTGAGGGCTTTTCTTTTTTCTTCCTGTCTCTCTGCATATTCTTGACACCTTTTTTCAATGCTGATAAGATGGACTTGAGAACATTTCCTTTTCCGGAGGTTGAATATATGAAGCAATTTGATGTGCGGGGCATGCATTGCGCCGCCTGCAGCGCCCGGGTGGAAAAAGCCGTGAACGCCGTGCCCGGAGTGGAAAGCTGCGCCGTCAGCCTGCTGACCAACTCCATGGGCGTGGAAGGCGGCAACGAAAAAGAAATCATCGCCGCTGTGCAAAAAGCCGGGTACGATGCCCATGTGAAAGGCGCTGCTCAGGCCCCGACGGAAAACGCCCTGCAGGATACCGAAACGCCGAAGATGAAAAAACGGCTGTGGTGGAGTTTGGGCTTTCTGGCTGTGCTCATGTATTTTTCCATGGGTCATATGCTGGGCCTGCCCCTGCCCCATCATTTTCATCAGCACCCCGCCGCCCTGGCCCTTGCCCAGATGCTGCTGGCCGCCATCGTGATGGTGATCAACCAGCGTTTTTTCATCAGCGGCTTTCAGGGCATTCTGAATCGCGCCCCCAATATGGATACGCTGGTGGCCCTTGGCAGCGGTGCCGCTTTTGTGTATTCCACTGCCGTCTTGTTCCGGATGGTATCCTCCCCGGAAAATGCTCCGGCTCTGGTTCACGATCTGTATTTTGAGTCCGCCGCCATGATCCTCACCCTCATTACCGTGGGCAAAATGCTGGAAGCCCGGTCCAAGGGCAAAACCACTTCCGCCCTGCAGAGCCTGATGCGGCTGGCCCCCCAAACCGCCACCCGTGTGAAGGACGGCCGGGAAGAAACGGTGCCCGTGGAGCAGGTGCTGCCGGGGGATATGCTTTCCGTGCGTCCCGGGGAACAGATTCCTGTGGACGGCGTTATCGTGGAAGGCCACTCCGCCGTGAACGAATCCGCCCTGACGGGGGAATCCATCCCCGTTGATAAACAGCCGGGAGACCGTGTCTCCGCCGGCACCATGAACCAGGAAGGCTACATCCTCTTCCAGGCCGAAAAGGTGGGGCAGGATACGGCGCTTTCCGCCATCATCCGCATGGTGGAAGGGGCAGCCGCCACCAAGGCGCCCATCGCCAAGCTGGCCGATAAAGTGAGCGGCATTTTTGTGCCGGCGGTGATCCTGATTGCCCTCATTACCCTTGCTGTCTGGCTGCTTCTGGGTAAAGAAATCGGCTTTGCCCTGGCAAGAGGCATTTCAGTGCTGGTGATCAGCTGTCCCTGCGCTCTTGGGCTGGCCACGCCCGTTGCCATCATGGTGGGCAGCGGCGTGGGGGCCAGAAACGGCATCCTGTTCAAAACCGCCGTTTCTCTGGAAGAAACGGGCAAGGCAAACATTGTAGTGCTGGACAAAACCGGCACCCTCACCACCGGCCATCCCGTGGTAACGGATATTCTGCCCCTCAACGGCGAAACAGAAGAAAGCCTTTTGTCCCTGGCTGCCGCTCTGGAAAAAAAGAGCGAGCATCCCCTTGCCCGGGCCATCCTGCAGGAAGCAGAAAGGAAAAGCCTTTCCTTCCCCGAAACAGACGCCTTCACCGCCCTGCCCGGCAACGGCCTGGAAGCACAGCTGATGGGAGAAACCCTTTTCGGCGGCAAGCTTTCCTTCATGGAACAGAAGGTGAAAGTACCTCCGGCTGTGAAAAAACAGGCAAATGAACTGGCCCAGATGGGCAAAACACCCCTGTTCTTCGGAAAAGATAGCGCACTCATTGGCCTCATCGCCGTGGCCGATCCTTTGAAGGAAGACAGCGCCGCAGCCGTTATGGAAATGCAAAAGATGGGCCTGAAGGTGGTGATGCTCACCGGCGATAATGAGCATACCGCACGCGCCATCGGCCGGGAAGCCGGGGTGGACGAAGTGATCGCCGGGGTATTGCCCGAGGGCAAAGAAAAGGCCGTCCGCGCCTTCAAGCGTCAGGGCAAGGTGCTGATGGTGGGTGACGGCATCAACGACGCTCCTGCCCTCACAGCTGCCGATATGGGCATCGCCATCGGTGCTGGTACCGACGTGGCGCTGGACGCCGCCGACGTTGTGCTGATGAAAAGCCGCCTGACCGACGTTTCCGCCGCCATCCGCCTGAGCCGGAAGGTGCTCAAAAATATCAAGGAAAACCTGTTCTGGGCCTTCTTTTATAACGTGATCGGCATCCCCCTGGCTGCCGGCGCCTTCATCGCCCTGCTTGGCTGGGAAATGAACCCCATGTACGGCGCCGCCGCCATGAGCCTTTCCAGCTTCTTTGTGGTTTCCAATGCCCTCCGGCTGAATTTCGTCAATATCCATGACGCAAAAAACGACAAAAAGATCAAGCAGCCCTCATCTGCCCCCCTCATCCAATGGACCATGCATCTGGAAGGCATGATGTGCGGTCATTGCGAAGCCACGGTGAAAAAGGCGCTGGAAAGCGTGCCCGGCGTGCGGGAAGCTGTAGCCGATCACGAAAAGGGCACCGCCCTCATCTCCCTGCACTTTGAAGTGCCGGAAGCCGCCCTCATCGCCGCCGTAGAAAAGGAAGATTACCCGGTAAAGGGGATCGAAAAATAAGCATCTTCCGCCGCAAGGATGAGGGTTGAGAGAGCAATGCCCTTCGTGTTTTCTTTATACCGTTACATTTGTGGCGATACCATTTCCCTTTCCTGCCGGATCAGCTTGGGCCGGGCCAGGAAGAAGTAGCACGCCAGATGCACCAGGAACGTCAGCGTCCAGCTGATGGGATAGGAATTGTACAGGGTCACCATCCGGGGATCTGCCGCAAAAACGGTGTACACCCACAGAAGCCGGAAGGCACACGCCCCGGAAAGGCTGACGATCATGGGCGCAATGGAATAGCCCATGCCCCGCATCTGGCTGCCGGCCACGTCCATCAGCCCGCACAGGAAATAGGTGGGCAAAATGATGCCCATGCGCACCAGGCCCTTTTCGATCACGTCGGGGTTTCCGTTATACAGCCCCACCAGCGTGCCGCCAAAGGCCCAGGCAATCAGGCCCACCGCAAGGCCGATCAGACCGGCAGCCGCAAGGCTCACCCACAGCACCTTCCGCACCCGCCTGTATTCCCTGGCACCCCGGTTGGCGCTGGAAAAGGTAAGCGTACCCTGGGAAATGGAGTTCATGGACACATACACAAACCCCTCCACATTGGCCGCCGCCGCATTGCCCGCCATCCAGATGGACCCCTGGGCATTGATGGAGGACTGGATAATTACGTTGCTCAGGCTGAACAGGCTGCTCTGAATGCCGGCAGGCAAGCCAATGCGCACAATTTCACCCACGCATTTCATATCCAGCCCCAGCTTTTTCACATCCAGCCGGATGCTTTCATCCGTGCGCAGCAAATACCGCACCACAAATACCGCGCTCAGCAGCTGACTCACCACCGTGGCAACGGCCACGCCTGCCACGTCCATATGGAAGCCGATTACCAGCACCAGATTCAGCAGCACATTGGCCAGCCCCGAAATGGACAAATAAATCAGCGGCCGCTTCGTATCCCCCACAGCGCGCATGATCCCTGCGCCAAAGTTGTACAAAAGATTCACCGGCATGCCCAGAAAGAAAATCTGCACATACAGCGTGGCCTTGTCAATCACGTCCTCCGGGCTGCCCATCCACTGCAGCATAGGCCTCGCAAAAATCAGCCCGATGCCCATCACAATCAACCCGCAAATCACAGAAAGCGTAATGGCCGTGTGCACATTCTTATGAATGGCTTTATAATCTCTGGCCCCATTGGCATGGGCAATCACCACATTGGCCCCCAGAGAAAAGCCCACAAACAGGTTGGTGATCAGGTTGATCAGCGCCCCGGTGGAACCCACCGCCGCCAGGCTCTGCTCCCCGGCAAACTGTCCCACCACCACCATGTCCGCCGCATTATATAAAAGCTGCAGCAGGCTGGTCATCATCAGCGGCAGCGAAAAGCGGATCAGCTGGGGCAATATCCGCCCCTCCACCATATCCAGCGAATGCACCTTTCCGGCCATCTTACAGCACCTCTTTTCTTCAGACCGCATAAGCGGTCATTTTTATTGTAGACCCAAACATCACCGCCGTCAATGAAAAGTTACACCGGAAAACCATTCTTCCCTCTTCTGTCAAAGCACGATTCGCTTCCCTTTCTTCTCCGTTCCCATGCAAAAAGCCCTGCCTTTCGGCAGGGCCATTTTTATGCTCCTTTATTCCTTTACAATTGTCTGCCACACGCCACCATTCGCATCGATGGATTCTATTACCTTATATCCATCTGCCACCATGTTCGGATCATTTTGACCATAGATAAATTCTGCAGGTGCCTTTACTGTTCCACCATAGAGAGTAATATCCGAACCATATCCATTCTTTTCATTGAATGTAACCGTCGGTTTACAATCCCAATCATAAGTTCCACCATAGATATTTATATTGGATGTTTTATAGGCGTAAATTCCTTCGCAAGGATTATTGTCGGTAGTCAAATCATCCGATTTTTCGCTCCAATTACCACCATAAATATCTACCTGAGCATCATTCGTTGCCCAAACCCAATTGCCATAACCATCTTCAATGGTCACATCGCCATCACCAGCAATTTCAAGCTTGGCTTTGCTCACATAAAAGATAGCATAAAACTCAACTGAACCGGGATTAATGCTAATATCAAAGCCATTCAAGTTAAGCTTAATATCCTTTTGCACGTATGCACCAAATCCAGAGCTGTACAAATCTTCAATCGAAATATCGTCACCCAGATAATATTCGCCGCCAATTTTTGCCGCTTCACGCAGCTGCTGCGTATTATAAATGAAATTTGGCCGCTTCAATTCGCCCCACAAGATTTCTGCTTCGGTGGTTTTGCCAAAAGCCTCGTCCAAGGCAGTCTGGGCATCGGCAAAGCCTTCCGTCTGCACAGCCTGGGAGTACACCAGAATATCGTAGGTTTCGCCGTAATGGGCCACTTCCTCATTGCCGGCGTTCTTATCCAGATACACCTGCTTCAGGCTGGGAATGGTGGTTTCGCCAGGGGCCAGGGGCTGCAGATAGGTATAGGCATACACTGTATAGTCCACACCATCCACCTGTGTGGTACCCACAAGTTCTGCCGCAATCTCATCTCCCACATTGGAGCCGTTGGTATTAATATGAACACAGCCACCTTCGGGGCCATATTCGCCGATACCTTCAAAAGCAATGTAGGTACGCACATAGGCGGGGGATTTGCCGGTATTGGTCACAGTAACGATCTTGTCGATCACATTCTCGTTCTGTTCCGTCATTTCCCATGCATAGTCATTGGCAACCGGCCAGTTTTCAGGCAGGTCGGCAGGATAGCTGTCTCCCTCATAAACGGCAGGATACATGGGCTTACCTTGCGTAAACTGCACCAATTCGCCCTGCTCATTGCGTTCCTGTTCGTTCTGCTTGATATACACATTGCCCAGGGTCATCACGTTCACGTCTTCGTCCGTGTCCTGCAGGTAGGCCATGGTGCCGCCTGCGGCGATGGCCACGCTCAGCACGATCGCCAGGATCAGAATCAGTTTGCGCTGCTTCATCATTTTTCCTTCCTTTTCCTTTGGGTTGCTGCATTTCCGTGCATCACAAAAAGCGCCGCCTGCAGGCAACAGTCTTTGAGCACAGAAACATACAGGAACTTCCATTTATACATAGTTATATTACCACAAAGTATTTCGAAATCATAGCCATATTTGTTTCTCTTGTGTTTTCATTTATTTACAAAAGAATGAATTCTGCGCATTTGGTTCCTTTTTCTTCGCACTTTTGCCCAAACCGGCCCTTTTTTACACTTTTGCATTCCAAAGCATGCATGTGCTGGCCCGGAATTCGTTCATCCTCCCCACACAAAAAAGCAGACCGTGCTTTCACACAGTCTGCTTTCAATTGCTGTAAATATCAGCTTACACCAGTTCGATAACCACCATTTCGGCGGCGTCGCCACGGCGCGGGCCCAGCTTATACATCCGGGTATAACCGCCGGCGCAGTTCTTTTCCTGGTTGCGGGCGCGATACTTGGGGCCATATTCACGGAACAGCTTTTCCACCACGGGATGCTTATTGTCCTTGGTGCGTTCCTTGTATTCGGCCTTGTTTTCGTCGTCCTTCTTCTGCTCCTTGATGTCATACAGGTACGCCATCATCAGGCGGCGTGCATGCAGCTTGGAGGGCAGGTCGTTCACGAAGGTTTCCTTCACGATCTGCTTCTTATCGTTGTAGAATTCCTTTTCTACTTCAACGGTCTGATCATATTCGCGGATGGCGAGGGTGATCATTTTATCCACGATGCTGCGCACTTCCTTGGCCTTGGCCTCGGTGGTTTCGATGCGGCCGTACCACAGGAGATTGGTGGTCAGGTTCCGCAGCATAGCCTTGCGCTGGCTCGCAGTACGGCCCAGCTTACGCTCAGTTGCCATGAGGTTTTCCTCCTATCACTCTTCGGTCGGACGCAGGCCCAGGCCCAGTGCCTGCAGCTTCTGCTCGACTTCTTCCAGACTCTTTTTGCCCAGGTTCCGCACCTTCATCATGTCTTCCTGATTCCGCTGAACCAGTTCGGCCACGGTGTTGATGCCGGCACGCTTGAGGCAATTATATGCACGGACAGAGAGATCCAGATCTTCGATGGTCATCTCCATCACCTTGCCATTGTCGTCGGCTTCCGGTTCAGCGCTGCTGATGGGCATGGTCTGATCGGTGAGGCCGATGAACAGGCTCAGCTGTTCCACGATAATGCGGGCGCTCATGGCGATGGCTTCATCGGGAGCCACGCAGCCATTGGTCCACACTTCAAGGGTCAGCTTGTCATAGTCCGTGATCTGACCCACGCGGGTGTCTTCGACCACGTAATTGACCTTCTTGATGGGGGTGTAGATCGAATCAATGGGAATCACGCCAATGGGCATCTGGGCGGTCTTGTTCTTATCGGAAGAAACATAGCCCCGGCCACGATCCAGCGTCAGCCACATATGCAGCTTGGCGCCTTCGCCCAAGGTGGCGATGTGCAGATCGGGATTGACGATTTCCACTTCGTCGTCCACCCGGATATCGGCGGCGGTCAGCTCACAGGGGCCTTCCACGTTCACTTCCAGGGTTTTCACCTGATCGCTGTACAGCTTCACTGCCAGGCACTTCAGGTTCAGGACGATTTCGGTCACGTCTTCTTTCACACCGGGAACGGTGGAAAACTCGTGCTGCACGCCTTCAATGTTCACGCTGGTGACGGCAGCGCCCGGCAGGCTGTTGATCAGCACCCGGCGAAGCGCATTGCCCAGCGTATGACCGAAACCGCGTTCAAGCGGCTCGATAACGAACTTCCCGTAGGAATTGTTCGTGTTCATTTCGACACAATCGATGTGCGCCTTTTCGATTTCGACGATCACGATGCATTACCCTCCTATCGATTACCGTCGGTTGAGGGGTTCTCAGCTTGCCAGAAACATTAACGGGAATAGAATTCGACGATCATGTTTTCCTGCAGGGAGAAATCGATATCATCACGGGCGGGCAGGGCGGACACGGTCGCGGTCAGCTCGTCGGCATTCACGGTCAGCCACTTGGGCACAACGCGGGAGGAGCCTTCACGGGCAGCCTTGAACAGTTCCATTTCCTTGCTCTTCACTTTCACGGTGATCACGTCGTTCTGTTCCACTTCGAAGGAGGGGATGTCCACCTTCTTGCCGTTCACCTGGAAATGGCCATGCAGCACCAGCTGACGGGCCTGGGGACGGGAAGCGGCAAAGCCGGCACGATAGATCACGTTGTCCAGACGGCGTTCCAACAGGGACAGCAGGTTTTCACCGGTAACACCCTTCATGTTGGAAGCACGTTCATAGGTGCGGTAGAACTGGCCTTCCAGCAGGCCGTATGCACGGCGAGCCTTCTGCTTTTCACGAAGCTGCAGACCATATTCGCTGGGTTTACGCTGACGGGCCTGACCATGCTGGCCGGGAGGGGTGGGCCGCTTGCTGACGGCGCACTTGCTGGAGAAGCACTTTTCGCCCTTGAGGAAGAGCTTGGTGCCCTCACGGCGGCACAGACGGCATACAGAGTCTGTATATCTTGCCATTTTGGGTATCCTCCTATTACACTCTTCTACGCTTGGGCGGACGGCAGCCATTGTGAGGAATGGGCGTCACGTCCTTGATCATGGTCACATCCAGGCCGGCAGTCTGCAGGGCGCGGATAGCGGCTTCACGGCCGGAGCCGGGGCCTTTCACGCATACGTCAACAGACTTCAGACCGAATTCCTGGCTTGCCTTGGCAGCCGTTTCGGCGGCCATCTGAGCGGCGAAGGGCGTGGACTTCTTGTTGCCGCGGAAACCCATGCCGCCGGCGGAAGCCCAGGACAGGGCGTTGCCCTGCACGTCGGTAATGGTTACGATGGTGTTATTGAAGGAAGAAGAGATGTGCGCTACGCCGCGCTCAACGAGCTTTTTTTCACGGCGCTTGCGGGAAACCTTCTTCAGCGCTGTTTTTTTAGGTGCCATTCTTTATCCCTCCGAACCCCTTTCGGGGCGTCCTTTTGAGATGGGTTACTTCTTTCTGCCGCATTCATGCCGCGGCACGGTAACCGCTATTACTTCTTCTTACCAACCTGAGTGCGCTTGGGACCCTTGCGGGTACGGGCATTCTGCTTGGTATTCTGACCGCGGACGGGCAGGTTGCGACGATGGCGGACGCCGCGATAGCAGCCGATTTCCACCAGGCGCTTGATGTTCATGGAAACTTCACGGCGCAGATCACCTTCAACCTTCAGGTTGTGTTCGATGTAATCGCGCAGCTTACCAATTTCAGCTTCGGTCAAATCCTTCACACGAGTATCAGGATTCACTTCAGTGGCGGCGATGATTTCCTTGCTTACAGTGGGGCCAATGCCGTAGATGTAGGTCAGGCCAATCTCGACGCGCTTTTCTCTCGGCAGGTCAACACCCGCAATACGTGCCATGTGTTGGTTACACCTCCAAATGATTGTCGTGGATGTGATGGATGCTGTTCATGATTGCTTCCGGATAAGGCGTAGATTTCTTATCTTTTCACAGTCATAACAGCTGGTGCAGGGGCATCTTTGTGCCCCGCTTTCCGCCCGCAACCCAGGCGGAGTATCAGGCTTTGACAGGCATGTGTGGTCCCTCATGCTTTCACAGGAGGGCAGCCGCCCACAACAGGCATGTCTTTTTATCCATTTGGCCTTTTGCGGCCATGGGAACGCCGTGCTCAGCCGCCGATAAATGTCACCGGCTGCTCAGTACGGCGCTCCCGTTACGAAAGGGTGGGTTAGCCCTGACGCTGCTTATGCTTGGGGTTTTCGCAGATAACCATGACGCGGCCCTTGCGCTTGATGATCTTGCACTTTTCGCAAATGGGCTTCACGGAAGGACGGACTTTCATGTCGGTTTACCTCCTTGATAGGGTTAGTTCTTGCTGCGCCACGTAATGCGGCCGCGAGTCAGGTCGTAGGGGGAAAGCTCGATGGTCACTTTATCGCCGGGATAAATGCGGATGAAGTTCATGCGCATCTTTCCGGAAATATGCGCCATAATACGGTGCCCATTGGGCAATTCTACCTGGAACATGGCGTTGGGCAATGCCTCAATCACCTTGCCCTCCATTTCAATGACATCGTCCTTGGACAAGCGGTTTACCCCTCCCTGTCGGTCTTTGGCACGTCCGTGCCGGTTTGGTTAGCAATGGGGAAAAGCAGCGACCGGATATCGCTGTCCTTGAGCGTTCCCTGCTGATATTTTTCGATCAGCTGGAAATCCTCATAGGGGCAGGCGGTCAGATGCTTACGCCTTTTTTTCTTCAAATGATCCAGTTTCCGGGTATTCCCGTCGCTGATCATAACAAAATCGGCGTCCACCAGATATAATACCACAAAGTACCTGCCTTTGTCACGCCCTTTTTTTGAAAAAACGACGCGTCCGGGCAAAATTTCTGGCTTCATTCCGTAATTTCCTCCCATTTTACCTCCGGAAGCGTCAAAAGCTCCGGTTTTCCCTGGGCGGTAACGGCGATGGTGTGCTCATAATGGGCACTGGGCTTGTGATCGTTGGTCACGATGGTCCACCCATCGGCCAGCTGATGCACCTGCCATTTTCCCATGGCGATCATGGGTTCGATGCAGAAGGTCATTCCCGGGCGCAGCCGGCTGCCATGACCCGGCAATCCGAAATTGGGCACCGAAGGATCTTCATGCATCTTGCGGCCAATGCCGTGGCCGGTCAGATCCCGGACCACACTGTAGCCGTGCATTTCTGCGTGGCTCTGTACGGCATAGCCGATATCACCGATCCGGTTGCCATTGATGGCCGCCGCGGCACCTTTCCAGAAGCACTCTTCCGTTACCCGGATGAGCTCCATCTTCTCCTGGCTCGTCTTGCCGACCGGCACTGTGAAAGCGCTGTCGGCCTGCCAGCCGTCCAGGGCCAGCGTCACATCCACAGACAGGATGCTGCCTTCCATCAGCGTCACATTTTCAGAGGGGATGCCGTGCACCACTTCATCATCAATGGATGCGCAGATGGATGCGGGAAAGCCGCAATAGCCATACTCGGTGGGGATGGCTCCTGCCTTGCGGATGAGTTCGTCCGTATAGACGTTCACATCCATGGTAGTAATGCCGGGAGCGATCATCTCCCGCACCTTCCGGAGCACATCATGAAGCAAATGACCTGCGCTGCGCATTTTTGCCAGCTGGTCAGCATTTTTCAAAATGATCATTACAGATTCAGCGCCTTTTCCACAGCAGCCTGGTTTTCATCAACCGTACCCAGGCATTCCACCGTTTTCAGCAGGCCTTCCTTCTCATAGTAATCAATGAGGGGAGCCGTCTGGGCGTTGTACACATTCAGACGGTTCTGAATGGTTTCGGGGGTGTCGTCCTTGCGCTGCACCAGCTTTTCGCCGCAGGCTTCACAATCTTCACGGCCGTTGAGGCTGGAGACGTGGTAGGTGCCGCCACACTTGAGGCACACCCGGCGGCCGGACAGACGGCGGATGATCATTTCATCAGGCAGGTTCAGATTCAGAGCCACATCGATGGTGGCAAAGCCCTTCAGGGCTTCCGCCTGAGCAACCGTACGGGGGAAGCCGTCCAGGATGTAGCCGTTTTTGCAGTCTTCCTGCGCCAGGCGTTCTTCCACAATGCCGATGACCACTTCATCGGGCACCAGTTCGCCGGCGTCGATATAGCGCTTGGCGGAGAGGCCAAGTTCCGTTTCGGCCTTGATGGCGGCACGGAGCATATCGCCTGTGGAAATCTGGGGAATATTCATTTTATGCATCAGGCGCTGGGCATGGGTACCTTTGCCGGCACCGGGAGCGCCAAGAAAGATGATATTCATGGAATTTCTCCTTCCGTCAAATGCTTTAGACATGCAATTTGGAATGCCGCAATTGCTTTGCCCCGGGGCTGAGAAGGGAAGGAAAGCATTTTTGCCTTCCTTCCCTTGCCCTTTTCAGGCTATGCAGTTTGCTGCATTCCTCATATGGACTGAAATCAGCCCAGGAAACCTTTGTAATTGCGCATAACCAGCTGGCTTTCCATCTGGCGCACCGTTTCGATGGCCACGCTCACAGCGATCAGCACGCTGGAAGCACCCATGGGGATGGCGAAAGCGCCGGAGAGCAGCATGGCAATGATGTTCATCACAGCCAGGAACAGAGCGGCGAACAGGCACAGACGCTTAGAGGTGCGGGCCAGGTAATCCACCGTCTTGGAACCGGTGCGGATACCGGGGATGTGGCCGCCCTGCTGCTGAATGTTCTTGGCAATGTCCTGAGGATTGAAGCTGATAGAAGCGTAGAAGTAGGTGAAAGCAATGATCAGCAGAGTGGTCACAGCGATATACCAGAAGGAGCCCTGGCTCATGTAGGTATTCCACCACTTGTAAGCGCCGCTATTGGTGCCGAACATAGCAATGATGGTGCCCGGGAACGCCATGAAGGAATAGGCGAAGATCAGGGGCAGCACGCCGACGCTCAGCAGCTTCATGGGGATATGGGTGCTCTGGCCGCCATACATTTTCCGGCCCACCACGCGCTTGGCGTACTGGACGGAGATGCGGCGTTCGCTCATATCCACGATGGTAACGATCACCAGGATCACCACGATGGCCACGATGGAAACCAAGAAGTTCACGATGGCACCAGCATTGGAGAAAATGCTGACGAAGGTGGTGAGCAGGTAGTTGAACAGGCTGGAAACGATACCCGTGAAGATGATCAGGGAAATACCATTGCCGATGCCGTTCTTGGTGATGCGTTCGCCGATCCACATAGCCATGGCAGTACCGCCGGCCATGATGATACCGATGGACACATAACCGAAGAAGTTCTGATAGCCGGGTTCAATAGCACCCAGACCGCCGATGATACCGATGGCCTGCAGGGCAGCCAGAACAACCGTCACATAGCGGGTGATCTGAGTGATCTTCTTCTTGCCCTCTTCGCCGCCTTCCTTCTGCAGCCGCTCCAGAGCCGGAATGGCAATGGTCAAAAGCTGCATGATAATGGAAGCGTTGATGTAGGGAGAAATACCCATGGCCATGATGGTCATCTGGCTCAAAGCAGAACCAGTCATCATATTCATCAGATCCAGCATGTCATAGTTGGCCATGACACCCTGGAAGGTGGCGGCGTCAATACCGGGAACCGGAATGACGCTCACCAGACGATAGATAAGCAGCATGAAGAACGTGTAGAGCACCTTTTTGCGCAGCTCCGGTACGCGCCAGACATTACGCAGCGTTTCCCACATCGTTACTTCACCTCGACTTTCCCACCGATCGCCTCGATCTTTTCCTTAGCAGAAGCAGTAACCTTGGCAACGCTGACGGTCAGCTTCTTCTGCAGTTCGCCGCCGCCCAGCACCTTCACGCCGTCCATGGCCTTCTTGATCAGGCCCATTTCCAGCAGTGCTTCTGCGGTCACGGTGGAACCATCTTCGAACACGTTCAGAGCGGATACGTTGATGGTGGCATATTCCTTAGCGAAGATGTTGGTAAAGCCACGCTTGGGCAGACGACGGGTCAGAGGCATCTGGCCGCCTTCGAAGCCGGGGCGCTTGCCGCCGCCAGAGCGGGCCTTGGCACCCTTGTGACCTTTACCGGAGGTTTTGCCCAGCTGAGAGCCTACGCCTCGACCGAGACGCTTCGGGGCAGTCGTCGAACCGATAGCCGGTTGCAACTCTTGCAATTTCATGGGGGAGCCCTCCCTTATTATTCGTTGATTTCTTCAACCTTGACCATATGCTTCACGCGGAAGATCTGGCCACGGATGCAGGGGTTATCTTCCTTGACAACCGTCATGCCAACCTTGCGCAGGCCCAGGGCTTTCACGGTGTCAATCTGCTTCTGCAGGCAGGCAATGGGGGACTTGGTCAAAGTGATTTTCAGTTTCATCTTTCCTTATCCTCCTTAGCCCAGAATTTCTTCCACGGTCTTGCCGCGCATACGAGCCACGGTTTCGGCGCTGCGGAGAGCCTTGAGGCCTTCCAGAGTAGCCTTCACGGTGTTGATGCGGTTGTTGGTGCCGAAGGTCTTGGTGCGGATATTCTTGATACCGGCCAGTTCCAGAACAGCACGGGCGCCGCCGCCGGCGATAACGCCAGCACCTTCTTCGGCGGGCAGCAGCACAACTTTCGCAGTGCCGTACAGGCCGTTGATGGCGTGGGGGATGGTGGTGCCGTCCATGGGAACGGTCACCAGGTTCTTCTGAGCAGCTTCCTTGGCCTTACGGATGGCTTCGGGTACTTCCTTGGCCTTACCGATGGCAGCGCCCACACGGCCGTTTTCGTCGCCGACCACGACCAGAGCAGCAAAGCGGAAGTTCTTACCGCCCTTAACAACCTTGGTTACACGGTTGAGGGCGACCAGGCGTTCTTTGAATTCGCTGACGGGTTCTTCACGATCCCGACGTTCGCGGCGTTCATTCATAGGCATGGTTTCGTTCCCTCCTTAGAAGTTCAGGCCGGCTTCGCGAGCGGCGTCGGCCAGGGCGGCGATGCGCCCGGTGTAGAGGTAGCCACCGCGGTCAAAGACGATGTCCTTGATACCGGCGGCCAGAGCGCGTTCAGCAACCAGCTTGCCCACCATCTTGGCGGCACCGGTCTTATCCACGTCAGCCAGCTGACCCTTGATGGCGGGGTCGATGGTGGAAGCGGAGACCAGGGTGATGCCCTTGGTGTCGTCGATCACTTGCGCATAAATGGACTTATTGCTGCGATACACGCACAGGCGCGGCATTTCGGGGGTGCCGCTGATCTTTTTGCGGACGCGGGCGTGACGGATCACGCGCACTTCATTACGGTCGCGCTTTTTGAACATATGCGTTCACTCCCTTTCTTACTTCTTACCAGACTTGCCTTCCTTGCGGCGGATAACTTCGTTTTCGTACTTGATGCCCTTGCCCAGGTAGGGTTCAGGCTTACGAATGGCGCGGATATCAGCGGCAAGGTTGCCAACCTGCTGTTTATCGATGCCCTTGATGACCATCTTGGTCTGCACGGGCGTTTCAAAGGTGATGTTTTCGGGGGCGTCGATGATCACGGGATGAGAGAAGCCGATGTTGATGTTCAGCTTCTTGCCGTTTTCTTCGGCGGCGGCACGATAGCCGGTGCCCACCATTTCCAGCGTCACGGCGAAGCCTTCCGTCACACCCTTGACCATGTTGGCGATCAGAGCGCGGTACAGGCCGTGCATGGCGCGGTTTTCTTTCTTGTCATCAGGACGGGTGACGAGGATTTCGGCACCTTCCTGCTTCACGGTGATGTTCTTGTTCACCTGCTGAGTGAGCGTACCCTTGGGGCCCTTCACGGTAACCAGATTGTTTTCATCGATGGTAACCGTCACGCCCGCGGGAACGGCAATGGGAAGCCTTCCGATACGAGACATAATAATCTACCTCCAAATGACGTGTTGATTACCAGATGTAGCACAGCACTTCGCCGCCGATGTTTTCCTTCCGGCAGGCCTTGTCAGTCATCAGGCCCTTGGAAGTGGAAACGATGGCGATGCCCAGGCCGCCCAGAACCTTGGGCAGTTCTTCGCAGGTGGCGTACACCCGCAGGCCGGGCTTGGAAATGCGCTTGAGGCCAACGATAACAGGCTGCTTCTTATCCAGATACTTCAGGGTGATCTTGATGCCGCCCTGCAGGCCTTCAGCCACGTTTTCAACCGATTTTACGTACCCTTCGTCCAACAGAATCTTGGCAATAGCCTTCTTCATGTTGCTGGCGGGAATCACAACACTCTCGTGACGAGCGATCTGGGCGTTGCGAATGCGGGTGAGCATATCGGCAATAGGATCATTTACAAACATGATTT
>JAFSBN010000180.1 GCA_017437265.1 Clostridia bacterium | reverse complement strand
CGCCCTGGATACCCCCGTGGAAGTGGAAACCTATGTGCAGGCCAAGCAGTCCTGGTGGGATAATAAGGCCACCCTCTACACCCAGAACGAAGAAGGCGCCTATTTCATTTATGAAATGGCCATCTCCGAAGAAGATTACAACAAGCTGGTTCCCGGCACCAAGATTCTGGTGAAGGGCTACAAGGCCGAATGGGCCGGCGAAGTGGAAATCGTGGATGCCACCTTCGAAATCCTGGAAGGCGAATATATTGCTCAGCCCAAGGTGGTCACCTCTCTGCTGGGCAGCGATGAACTGATCAACTATCAGAATCAGCTGGTCTCCTTCAACAGCGTGAAGGTGGAAAAGGTTGAATACAAGAACGGCGAACCCGGTGATGATATTTATGTGACCATCTCCTACGATGGCAATAACTATGATTTCTGCGTGGAACGCTACCTGACCGGCCCCGAAACCGAAGTGTACCAGACCGTTGGCACCCTGAATGTGGGCGACGTGGTGGATATCGAAGGTTTCCTGTACTGGTATAACGGTGTGAACACCCACATCACCAAGGTGAATGTTGTGGCTGCTGCCGTGGTGGAAGAAACCGTTGCTGAAACCGTGGAAACGGTGGAAGAAGCCGTGACCGAAACTGTGGAAGCCGTGGAAGAAGCTGTTGCTGCCAAGACCTATGCCGATTATGCTGCCGCTGCCCTGGATACCCCCGTGGAAGTGGAAACCTATGTGCAGGCCAAGCAGTCCTGGTGGGACAATAAGGGCACCTTCTACACCCAGAACGAAGACGGCGCTTTCTTCATCTATGAAATGGCCATCTCCGAAGAAGACTACAACAAGCTGGTTCCCGGCACCAAGATTCTGGTGAAGGGCTACAAGGCCGAATGGGCCGGTGAAGTGGAAGTGGTGGACGCCACCTTCGAAATCCTGGAAGGCGAATATATTGCTGAAGCCAAGGACCTGACCGATAAGCTGGCCAGCGAAGAGCTGATCAATTATCAGAACCAGTTTGCTGCTTTCAAGGGCATGACCGTGGACGCCATCGAATATAAGAACGGCGAACCCGGCGATGACATCTATGTTACCCTGTCCAAGGACGGCGCTCAGTATTCCTTCTGTGTGGAACGCTACCTGACCGGCCCCGAAACTGAAGTGTACCAGACCATTGGCACCCTGAAGGCCGGCGATGTGGTGGACGTGGAAGGCTTTGTGTACTGGTACAATGGCGTGAATACCCACATCACTTCCGTGGCTGTGGCTGCCGCCGAATAATTGAAAATCAAACAGGTGGCGTCTTCTTTCGGGAGGACGCCGCTTTTTACATGGAGGACAAAATGGGCAATATCATCAATTTCCCCGGCAGTGAAGTGACGCCGGAAAATGTGTTTTCTCTGGAAGTGAACAATATTCCTCAAGACAAGCTGGAAGATACGCTGGCAAAAATCGAAGAAATTTATGAGGAACTGGAACAGGAAGAACCGGAAGACACCGAAAGCGAAGAATATTACGAATGGTCCGAAATGTTGGAAGCATTGGACGACCTGATGGACGAAATTCAGGAACGGCTGGACGATTGAAGGAGGAAACGCCATGCTGACCAACGCACAGCGGCTTGCAATGCTGGCCTGCCCCGAGGGAAGGGTGGACATGGTGCTGGATACCGATACCTACAACGAAATTGACGATCAGTTTGCCCTTTCCTATGCGTTGTTTGCAGAAGAGAAGCTGCATTTGAAAGCCGTGTATGCCGCACCGTTTTTTAACGAACGCTCCTTGGGCCCTGCGGACGGCATGGAAAAAAGCTATCAGGAAATATTGAAGCTGTTCCGGCTGGCAGGGAAGGATGCCCCTGCGTTCCGGGGCACGCCCGGTTATCTGCAGGATGAAAATACCCCTTGGGATTCTCCTGCCGCCCGGGACCTGTGCGACCGTGCCATGCATTACACCGGGGAAAAGCCCCTGTATGTGGTGGCCATCGGTGCCATTACCAATGTGGCCAGTGCTCTTCTGATAAAGCCGGAAATTGCCGACAGGATGGTGGTCATCTGGCTGGGCGGCCACAGCATCCATTGGCCGGATAATCATGAATTCAACTGCTTCCAGGATGTGGCGGCGGCTCGTGCGGTGTTCCAAAGCGGTGTGCCGCTGGTGATGCTGCCCTGCATGGGCGTGGTCAGCGCATTCACCACCACCGGGCCGGAACTGGAACACTGGCTGCGGGGCAAAGGGGCCCTTTGCGATTACCTGTGCGATCATACCATCGAGGCGGCGGAGGAATATGCCAAAGGGAAGGTGTGGAGCCGGGTGATCTGGGATGTGACGGCGGTGGGCTGGCTGATGAACGAAAAGGGAAACCTGATGCAGGATAAGCTGATCCCCACTCCCATGCCGGAATACGATCACCGCTATTCCTTTGACGACAGCCGTCCTCTTTGTCGGTATGTATATCACATCAACCGGGATGCATTGTTTGAGGATTTGTTCCGCCATATTATCAAGTAAAAAGAAAGCACCTGCTGAACATGCAGGTGCTTTTTTGTACCGTTGATATACGATGCCTTACAGGGACTGCGGAGCAAAATGATGGCCGTAACGGGTCAGGAAATCCTCGTATTCTGCCTCTTCGGTGATCCAGAAAATCACCTGTACATGGGAATGGCCCAGCCGTGTATAGGCTTCAAACCGTCCGTTGCCGTCGTTCAGTTCAAATTCCGCAAGACCGGTTTTGTCGTTGAAACGGTAGCAGATGATCAGCGGCGGCATATCCGGATCCTTCTCAATGGCCGCCATCAGGCGCTGCACCTTTTCTTCAAAATGCACCGGATCCACCCGCCACTTCATTTGTTCCTCCGGCCCGCAATCCCGCCGGAAGAGGGTGATGGGCATCCGTACCGGCCCCAGATAATGCCGGGGCAGGGTTTTCAGTCCCTGGGAAAAGGGCAGATTATTGCCGTGAGAAGTGAGATAGCGGTGAATCCATTCTTCCAGCCTGCCTTCTTTGGAAAAGGCAAGGGCGGAAGTAAGGGTGCGGTCATATGTCACGGGGCATCCCTCCTCTGTTCATCGGGGAAATAGCGACCGTATTTGTTCATGAAGTCCTGATACTCTTCTTTTTCGGTGATCCAGACGATCACGGGTGTTTCTTCCAGGCCCAGCCGTTGATAGGCCTCGAACCGGTCGTTGCCCTCATTCAGTTCGAATTCCGGTTTTCCGTCTTTTTCGGAGAAAAGATAATGTATGATCAGCGGCGGCATTTCCTTGTCCTTCTGTGCCGTTTCCATCATTTGCAGAACCTTGTTTTCAAAATGCACAGGGTGTACCCGCCATTTCATGTTTTCCTCCGGGCCGCAGCAGCGGTGAAACAGAGAAAGGGGCATGGGGGCAGGCCCCAGAAAATAACGGTCATACAGTTTCAGGCCATGAGAAAAAGGCTCGTTATCGCCGTCGGATAAAAGATAGGCATGTACCCACTCTTCCAGCTTGCCTTCCTTTGCATAGGAACGGGCGCAGGACAGGGAACAGTTGTAATCCAAAATGGTTTCCTCCTTTTTGCTGTAGATGATCTTGCGGATGCTGTCTGTGGACAGGCAGTATTGCTCCGCCAGGGCATCCTGAGATACCCCCTGCCGGAAAGCCGCACGGATATCCCGGTTGCGATGGGCCAGATACCGGCGGTATCCGGTCACCTCTCCCCAGGAGGCATGGCCCATACTGGGGATATAGAGGGTTTTTCCGGCAGCATATTTCTGTACCTGACGCAGAAGCTGAGGCGGCAGCAGGTCTTTGGCATTTTCGTATTTCATGGGCATTCCTTTCTGCATGGCAGCATGTGATGATCATCTACTTTAGTATAAGGGATAAATGCTGTAAAAAAAAGAGAAAAAACGGGTAGATGTGTTTCTTCCCAAGAGGCAGAGATTGTGATAAAATATAGAAAAAAGAGCAAAAGGGTGTGCGGATATGCATTTGGGTAATATGGCGCTGGAAGAATTGATCAGGCCGGAGGGACATACCTGTGCCTGCGGCAGGCATCACGGCATTGGGCTGAAGTTTTTGCGCATCGGCAGCGATGCAGTGGAAACCCTGCCGGAAGCCTTTGGCGTGTTGGGTTGCAAAAAGCCTTTTATCGTCTGCGATGAGAATACGAAAAAGGCAGCCTGGTATTTTGTCAAGCCGGTGCTGGACAAGGCCGGCGTTGCTTATCAGCTGCATACGATCCGCCGCGCTCATCCTGAACCGGATGAGGAAACGGTGGGAGAGATCGCCATGGCCTTCGATCCGGCATGCGACTGCATCCTGGCCATTGGCTCCGGGGTGATTAACGATTGCTGCAAGGTGCTGGCCCGGGCGGTGGGCAAGCCCCAATTGGTGGTGGGCACCGCCCCTTCCATGGACGGCTATGCTTCGGATTCCTCCTCCATGATCGTGCGGCGTACCAAATCCACCCTCTACAATGCTTGCCCTCAGGTGATCATTGCGGACACCCGGATCATGAAGGATGCGCCGGAAAGGATGCTGCAGGCAGGGTTTGGGGACATGATTGCCAAGTATGTGGCGCTGTGCGAATGGCGCATGACGGCGCTGATAAACGGCGAATATTTCTGCGAAGAAATTGCCGGCATGATGCGTGCTTCTCTGAAAAAAATCATGGAAAGCGCTCCCCGGATGATGGAAGGGGATGAACAGGCAGTAGGTGCAGTGGCGGAAGGATTGATTCTTTCCGGCATTGCCATGGCCTTTGCGAAAATTTCCCGGCCGGCTTCGGGGCTGGAGCATTATTTCTCCCACCTGTGGGAAATGTTTTCTCTGGATCGGGGCCTGCCCATGGAATTGCACGGCATTCAGGTGGGCGTGGGCACGCTTTTGTGCCTGCGGCTGTATGATAAGATCCGCACACTGCAGCCGGATGCAGAAACCTTTGAAAAGGCCTGCTCTGCGTGGGATACTGATGCCTGGAAAAAGGATATGCGAAGGGTTTTTGGCGGCACGGCGGATGGGCTGATCGAAAAGGAAGAAACCGCCTGGCACAATAACGATGCCGCACAGCGCAGGGTGCGCTTTGAAAAAATCCGGGAAAACTGGCCGCAACTGAAAAAAATCATGGAAGAGGAACTGCCGAAAACGGAAGAAATTTCCAGCCTCATGCAAAAGCTGCATATGCCCATGCTGGCAAAGGAACTGGGCTGGCAGGATGGGGATGTGCAGGATGCCTTCTGTCTTTCCCGCAATGCCCGGGATAAATATCTGACCAGCTCTTTGCTTTGGGATATGGGTGTTTTGGAAGATATGGCCCGGGATATGAGGGCAGACTGAAAAACACCGAGAAAAAACGGTTACATTGTCCAAAGATCCTTGTAAATAATTTGCAACTGTGATATAATTTTTTCTATATGAGATGAGGTGAAGAAAATGCAGGCGGAACGGAGAAGGGCAGAGAAAAGGGCGCACAGGCGACGTTTATTTGCCTATTTTGCGGCCGTTTTCATTTTCTTCATGCTGATTGCTGCTGTTTTGGTGGCAGGTGTGGTAAATAACCAGCGCACCCATAAAATGTACCTGCTGGAAAGCAAGGCCAATGACATTCAGGACAAGCTGGATATGCTCATTGCCCGGGTGCATGTGATGGCGTTTATGCTGATGGCGGATGACGGCGAACCGGAAAGCTTTGATGAGCTGGCGCCGCTGGTGCTGGAAGGCTGGGACGCAGACAGTAAAGATATGGTGCGCAATGTGGCCCTGGCGCCGGAGGGTGTGGTGCAGTATGTGTATCCGCTGGAAGGAAACGAGCCGCTGCTGGGCTATAGCCTGTGGGAGGCTGCTGCTCCCGACCCTGAAACGGTGGAAGCGCTGCGCAAGGGGTATGTGAACATTACGCCGCCCATTGATCTGGTGCAGGGCGGACGGGGAATGAACATTTCCTTACCTGTTACCATGCCGGGCGAAGAAAACTCCTGGGGCATTGTCGCCATTGTGGTGGATACGGAAAAACTGATAGGTGCTTTCAGCCTGAGAGACTTCGTTACTCATCAGGTGGAATATTCCCTGGATTATGAGGACATGGACGGAACCTATACGACGCTGGTGTCCAGCGGCCCGGTGGAACATCCGGTATCCTGGGACTTCCAGACGGAGAATATCCGCTGGCGCCTGTCCATTTCTGGCACATTGGATGCCGCCAGCACGTTTTCCATAGTGCTGCTGCTGTTGGGCATTCTGGTGCTTTCGCTGCTGTTGGCCTCTAATTTTGCCAATCGGAAGCAGCGAAAACAAATGGGCGAAATGTTCCGCGAATTGGCCAATACCGACAGCGTCACCGGCTGCAACACCCGGCATTTTGTGTACGAAAAGCTGGTGGATAAGGAAAGCGGCAAATGGCGCATTGGCGGCCTGAATTATTCCCTGGCCATTCTGGATGTGGATAAATTCAAGGACGTGAACGATACCTACGGCCATGAGGTGGGGGATCAGCTTTTGCAGCAGATTGCCGCAATTCTTATGCGCTCCCTAGCAAAGAACAAAGGCGATTGCGCTATCCGCTTTGGCGGAGACGAGTTTGTGCTGCTCTTTGGTGACCGCAGTGAGGATCAGCTGCGGGATATTTTACAGCATGTGCTGCAGCGCGTGCGTGAAATTCGTCTGGACAGCATGCCGGATATCCGGGTGGCTGTTTCCATCGGCGGCGTGCATCCCTCCCAGATGGGCGATCAGGAAGCAAATTATAAAAATATGCTGCGTGTGGCAGACGACAGGCTTTATCAGGCGAAGGAAGCCGGCCGCAACCGCTGCGTGGTGCAGTAATTGCTTGACGAGGCAGGGGGCTTCTCGCCCCCTGTACCCCTGCGGCAGGGCCATTGGCCCTGCACCCATTTTGCGATATACAGTTGTATCAAACGGAATTTTTTCCGCATGAAGGTTGAGGAGACGAAAAACAGCACCACGGGCATAATGAAAACAGAAAAAAGGCGTGGCCGGAAATGGATTTCCGCCAGCGCCTTTTTTGCTGTTTTCCCCGGATGCTTTGCATCCGGTTGGCGGCGTTTCGCCGCCGGCCCGTGTGTGCCAGTGGCACCTCCAACTCGCAAAGTTACAATCTTCTTTTGCCAAGG
>JAFSBN010000179.1 GCA_017437265.1 Clostridia bacterium | reverse complement strand
GTTTGCCCGCCGCAGGGAATCACGATGGGTGCATAGCCTTCTTCCATTAGCTGTGCTGCCAGGCGCACCCGGTCCATCAGGGCCTTTTCCGGCGTGCCGTCGGGCCGCAGCTTCAGGCCAAGCAATAAAACAGCGTCGTATTTCTTCATACATTTCTCCGTGAAAAAAGGCAGCACGGCGGCTGCCTCTTCAGTTACATATTTTCCAGCATTTCCATGCACTGGTACACTTTTTCCAGTTCGTCTGCGTTGCAGTATTCCAGAATGATCTTGCCCTTTTTGGCGTTGCCCCTGATCTGCGTGCGCACGCCGAAGGTGTTGCGCATCCGGTTTTCCATGTCTTTTAGTTCCAGAGGCAGGGGCTTGGGCAGGGAAGGCTCTTTATCAGGCATCGTCGGCATGGCGGCCAGCTTTTCCAGGGCCCGAACGCTGAGCCCTTCACGGATGGTCTTTTCCGCCAGAGAAAGCTGCAAATGAGCACCGCTGACGCCCGCCAGCACACGGGCATGTCCGGCGGAAAGCTTGTTTTCCGTCACCATCTGCTGCACTTCTTCAGGCAGGTTCAAAAGCCGCAGCAAATTGGCCACCGCAGGGCGGCTTTTGCCCAGCCGGGAGGCCGCTTGTTCTTGTGTGTAGCCGCAGTTTTCCATCAACTGGCGGATGGCCTTGGCTTCTTCAATGGCGTTCAGGTCTTCCCGCTGAATATTTTCAATCAGAGCAGCTTCCATCTGTTCCTGCTGGGACATGCTGCGCACAATGCAGGGCACGCTGCTAAGCCCGGCAAGGCGGGCAGCACGGAAACGGCGTTCGCCGGCCACAATGCGGTAGCGGCCGTTTTCTTCCACCACCAGCAAGGGCTGCAGAATGCCGGCCTCCCGGATGGAATCAGCCAGGCTTTGCAGCGCTTCTTCGTCAAAAATGCGCCGGGGCTGCTCGGGATTACGGTCAATCTCCAAGATGCCGATTTCCTGCACGCCGCCGTTTGTTTCCTGTACATCGGGCAGCAGTACATCCAGGCCCCTGCCCAGGGCGCTCTTCTTTGCTTTCATTTTTCCTCCGTATATTACATCCTGTTCCGGGCGATCACTTCCCGGCTGAGGGATAAATAGGCTTCTGCGCCGGTGGACCTGCGGTCATACAGATGAATGGGCAGGCCGAATGAGGGGGCTTCGCCAAGACGCACATTCCGGGGAATGGTGGTGGCAAATACTTTGCCCTTGAAATGCTTTTTCACTTCCTGCACCACCTGCAGTCCCAGATTGGTGCGCCCGTCCAGCATGGTAAGCAGCACGCCTTCAATTTCCAGGGCAGGGTTCAGCCCCTTTTTCACCCTTTGCACCGTGTTCATCAGTGCCGTGACACCCTCCAATGCGTAGTATTCGCACTGGATGGGGATCAGCACGGACTGGGCCGCCGTCAGGGCGTTGATGGTGAGCATGCTGAGGGAGGGGGGACAGTCCATCACGATGAAATCGTACTGGCTGCGCACCGGCTCCAGTGCGGCCCTCACCCGGTATTCCCGCCGGTCCATAGCGGCCAGCTCCAGTTCAGCACCGGCCAGGCGGATATCAGCAGGAGCCACAAACAGGCCCTTTTGTTTGGTGGGGGAGAGAATGCTTTCCAGTGTGCACTGGGACAGGAGCACCTCGTAAATCGTGTTTTTGCCGGCTTTTACACCCAGGCCGCTGGTGGCATTCCCCTGAGGATCCAGATCCACCAGCAGCACCTTTTTTCCGTTTTCGGCCAGAGCGGCGGCCAGATTGACCGCCGTGGTGGTTTTACCCACGCCGCCTTTCTGGTTGGCTACGCAAATGACTTTGCCCAATATCAAAACCTTCTTTTTCTTTTATCTTCTTTTATCATTCCAGCCACAGCTGCCAGCGGAACGCAGGATAGCACTGCCGGATCACCCGGCGGATGGCCTTCAATTCATCTTCGGATTGCAGATGGGCCATTTTGGTATACAGCACCCGCAGTGCGGATAAATTGCTGCGGCGCATGGAAAAAGCCTGCAGAAACTGCATGTGCCATACGTCGGCAGGGAAGGTGTCAAACAGTAAAAACATCACTTCGTCCGCCATGGCGGCAATATCGTCCAGCCGGATGCGCACCCAGGTATCGTCCGGCAGCTGCATCAGAAAACGGCCGTTTGTTGCCTGTTTGATGGCCATCAGCAGCTTTCTGTCAATCCATTCCAGGGATTCTTCGGGGTCGTGGCGGGTGGAGTAGCCCAGGAGATGCACATGGATGTCCTTAAGCGCCGGCTCCATCCGCTGCATCAGTTCATTGCCCAGCCAGGGCTGCAGCGTGCTGAGTATCTGCGAATAGGCGATCATGCATTCATCCCACCTTTTCCCCATTATGTTCAACGATACCACACAATGGGCAAAAAGTCCAGTACGGCAGGGGGAAAAGCCAATAATTTTTCCCCTGTGCCCCTTGCAATTCTTTCCTGAATGGGCTATAATACCTCCATACCGCATGGAACGGGAATGTGCAATGTGATTTGCGTTTCCAGAGAGCTGCCGGTGGGTGAAAGGCAGCCGCAAGAATTGCTTTCCACCCGGGAGCGGGCAGCGATGAGCTGCCGGGGTTTCGCCCCTTACAGCGTGTACGAGAGGGCATGCCTGGAGGCAGGCCAATCGGGGTGGCACCGCGGATATATCCGTCCCTGAAGGATATGGGCGGTTTTTTTATTGCAATTTTTGAAGGAGGATGAGCCCCATGCTGGATATGAATTTTGTCCGTAACAACCCGGAAATCGTGAAGGAAAACATCAAAAAGAAGTTTCAGGACGCCAAGCTGCCTTTGGTGGACGAAGTGCTGGAGATGGATAAGCAGTACCGTGCCGCTATCCAGAAGGCAGATGCCTTGCGCAACCAGCGCAAGGTGATCTCCAAGCAGATCGGCGGCCTGATGGCCAAGGGCCTGCGTGACGAAGCGGAAGAAATGAAGCAGAAGGTGAACGCCATGGCGGATGAGCTGGCCGCCACCGAAAAGCTGGAGGAAGAACTGCAGGAAGAAGTGCGCAAGCGCATGCTGGTGATCCCCAACATTATCGACCCCACCGTGCCCATCGGCAAAGATGACAGCGAAAATGTGGAAGTTGAGCGCTATGGCGAGCCTGTGGTGCCCGAATACGAAGTGCCCTATCATGTGGAAATTATGGAACGCCTTGCCGGCATCGATCTGGACAGCGCCCGCAAAACCAGCGGCAATGGCTTCTATTATCTGATGGGCGATGTGGCCCGGCTGCACAGCGCCATCCTTTCCTATGCCCGTGATTTCATGATCGACCGGGGCTTCACCTACTGCATTCCCCCCTACATGATCCACGGTAATGTGGTGACGGGCGTGATGAGCTTTGCTGAAATGGAAAACATGATGTACAAAATCGAAGGCGAAGATCTGTACCTGATCGGCACCTCCGAACATTCCATGATCGGCAAATTCATCGATACCATCCTGACCGAAGATCAGCTGCCCCAGACCCTCACCAGCTATTCCCCCTGCTTCCGCAAGGAAGTGGGCGCCCACGGCATTGAAGAACGCGGTGTGTACCGCATCCACCAGTTCGAAAAGCAGGAAATGATCGTGGTGTGCAAGCCCGAAGAAAGCCCCGACTGGTTCAATAAGCTGTGGCAGAACAGCGTGGATTTCTTCCGCACCCTGGATATTCCGGTTCGCACGCTGGAATGCTGCTCCGGCGATTTGGCTGACCTGAAGGTGAAGTCCATCGACGTGGAAGCCTGGAGTCCCCGCCAGCAGAAGTATTTCGAAGTGGGCAGCTGCTCCAACCTGGGTGATGCTCAGGCCCGCCGCCTGCAGATCCGCGTGAAGGGTGAAGATGGCAAGAAGTATTTTGCCCATACCCTCAACAACACCGTGGTGGCCCCGCCCCGGATGCTGATCGCCTTCCTGGAAAACAATTTGCAGGCCGACGGCCGGGTGCGTATCCCCGAAGCCCTGCGCATGTACATGGGCGGCAAGGAATACATCGGCTAACATCATATGTGTTCATCATGAACACATCCGTCTGTTTCAGGCGGATGTGTTTTTGTATATTGTTGTCCCATATCAATGCACGAAATGTCATTGAAATACAGTTTTTTGTCATGTATACTAATATTATTAGAAACGTTTATTTCACTGAAAAGGAGATGGATGCAATGAAGAAACTGATCGTGTTCCTGCTGACAGCGATGCTGCTGGTAAGCGTTGCCCATGCGGAGGGAACTGCCCGCAAGATGGACTTTCCGGACAACACCTTTGAAGAAATGGATCCCAACTACATCACCGGCGTATCTCAGCGGGGTAAAATCGCCATATTTACCTATGAAGCCCAAACGCCTGAAGGGGAAGCCTACACCAAACGCGCTCTGGTTTACCTGCCCTATGGCTATGATGAAGCTGACAAGGAAACCTGCTACAACGTGCTTTACCTGATGCATGGCCACGGCGGCGGCTACACCACTTTTTTCCGGGGCGTGGGTTCCATTACCACGATGCAGTTTGTGCTGGATGCCATGATTGAAAAGGGACAGATTGAACCCATGATCGTAGTTGCGCCCACCTATATGGTTCCCGGCAGGGACGATTTCTGGTGCGCCGCCAATTTCTCCCTGGAGCTGAACAACTACCTGATCCCGGCCTTCGAAAGCCAATATAACACCTATGCCCAGGATGTAACCCCCGAGGGGATCCGTGCCTCCCGTACGCACCGGGCTTTCGGCGGCTTTTCCATGGGGGCATTGTGCACATGGAATGTGTTCCAAGGCAGTCTGGATCAGATTGCGTATTATATGCCCTGCTGCGGCGGCATCAGCTTTGGCGATGATGCGGCTTCCATGGCTGCCCTGCTGGCGGCCAAGGTGGCCGAGGCTGGCTACACCAAGGATGGTTTCTTCATCTATGCGGGCTGCGGCGGTGAAGGCGATGTGGGCTACAAGGGCCTGACTGCCCAGATTGAGGCCATGAAGGAAATGCCGGATACCTTCGTCTACTGCGAAAACTTCCGGGACGGCAATCTCTACTACACCCAGTGCAGCGGCGGGCATAGCACCAAGTCTGTGGAACTGATTATGTACAAGGCGCTGCCCACTTTCTTCGATTAAATATCCTGTTATTAAAAAAGGACGGATGCGAACAGCATCCTTCCTTTTTTATTGGGCGCTGACGTATTTGCGCATATGGATGAGTGCGTTTTTTTCAAGCCTTGATACCTGGGCCTGACTGATGCCGATCTCGCCGGCCACCTCCATCTGGGTGCGGCCTTCAAAGAAGCGCATGCGCAGGATGCGTTTTTCCCGGTCGTTGAGATGCTGCAGGGCATCCTTGATGGCGATTTTCTCGATCCAGTCATTATCGGCGGTTTTTTCATCCTTCACCTGATCCATGATGTAGATGGCATCGCCGCCGTCATTGTATACCGGTTCAAAAAGGGAAACAGGGTCCTGAATGGCTTCCAGGGCAAAGAGCACATCTTCCCTTGCCATGCCCAGCTCTTTGGCCATTTCTTCCACGGTGGGTTCCCGGTGCATCTGGGCAGCCAGCCGGTCCCGGGCATGAAGTGCCTTATAGGCCGTATCCCGAAGCGAGCGGGAAACCCGGATGGGGTTATTGTCCCTGAGATAGCGCCGAATTTCGCCGATGATCATGGGCACTGCATAGGTGGAAAAGCGCACGTTCTGGGTGACGTCGAAATTGTCCAGCGCTTTGATCAGACCGATGCAGCCCACCTGAAACAGATCGTCCACATTTTCGCCCCGGTTATTAAACCGCTGCACCACGCTGAGCACCAGCCGCAGATTGCCGCGGATGAATTCTTCTCTGGCTTCCTTATCGCCTCCGTGCACCAGGGGGAAAAGTTCCCGCATCCGTTCATTGGTAAGCACCGGCAGGGTGGATGTATCCACACCGCAGATTTCCACTTTGCTTGTTGCCATACTTTGTTCCCTCCGTCATCATCAGTATGGCACCGGCAGCAGGGAATTATGCAGCAAGGGTGGAAAAATTTATCTACACAATGCGTCTATACATATCCCTGATTGACAGAAAAAAAGGCTTGTGTTATTTTGAAAGCAGGCAGAGAGAACGGAGGGAAAAAGCGGATGGCTTTGATCAGAAAAGCCCACAGGCAGGATGTGGCCCGCATCGCCGAGATCCGGGTGTTCTGCTATCGGCTGAATTTTTATCCCGTTTTTCAGGAGGATTCGTTTTATTTTCAGGAGCTGCAGGTGCCAAACGTGATGCGGGAAGCAGAAAAAACGCTGGATGAAACGTATGTGTATGATGATGACGTGGTAAAGGGCTTTGTGCGGGTGCGGGACAAGGAAATTGTGCAGCTGTTTGTGGAGCCTGTATTGCAGGGAAGGGGCATCGGTGCCGCGCTGCTTTCATTTGCCGTAAAAGAAAAAGGGGCCAATTGGCTGTGGGCCCTGGAAAAGAACGAAAGAGCCATCCGCTTTTACGAACGCCACGGATTTTTCCTGACCCGGGAAAAGCAATTGGAGGAAGGCACAGAAGAGTACCTGGTGCGGATGGAACGCAAAAAATGAAATAAAAAAGAACCTGAGAAGAATAATTCTCAGGTTCTTGAATTTTGAGCAATCAGCGTTCGTACAGCTTCCGGCCCCGGACGAAGGTTTTCAGCACCTTGCAATGGGGATCCATCACAACCACGTCCGCATCCTTCCCAGCGGTGAGGCTGCCCTTTTTCCGGGCCACGCCGATGGATTCGGCGGCGTTGAGGGAGGCCATGCGTGCGGCCTGATACATGGGAACGTTGCCGTACTTGCACATATTGTACACGGCCTGGTTCATTTTCAGCACGCTGCCGGCAATGGTGCCGTCCGCCAGGCGGCTTTCGCCGTTTTTCACAAAGATGGGCAGGCCGCCTAAGGAATATTCGCCGTCGGGCAGGCCGCCGGCCCTGGTGCAATCCGTTACCAGCAAAAGCTTATTGCCCTTGGCCTTTACCAGCAGGGGATACAGGCCGGGGTGCACGGTGAAGGTATCGGCAATCACTTCGCAGAATACGTCGCTGGTGAGGGCGCCGCCCACCACGCCGGGATCCCGGTGGTGCATGGGGGTCATGGCGTTGAAGGTGTGGGTCACATGATCCACGCCCTGCTGGATGGCGTCCATGGTTTGGTCATAGTTGGCGTAGGTATGGCCGATGGAAAGCACGGTATCAGAATAAAGCTTCATGTTGCGGATGAAAGCTTCGCCGCCGCCCATTTCCGGGGCGAAGGTGATCATTTTCACCACGTCGGAAAAGGGCAGGAATTTGTCCGCATCCGGGCGCAGGATGTATTCGCCGTTTAGGGCACCTTTGCGCAGGGGATTGATGAAGGGGCCTTCCGCATGGCAGCCCAGCACTTCGGCGCCCTTATAATCCGCCCGCTGGCTTTCTTTGGAAAGCTCACGCAGCTGCCAGAAAATGCGCTCCAGCGTATCCCATTCGATGGTGGTGGTGGTGGGCAGGAAAGCGGTAACGCCGTTTTCCAATAGTTCCTTTGCCATCAGGCGGATGCCGCTTTGGCTGGCATCGGAGGCATCGGCCCCCTTATAGCCATGAATATGCACGTCAATAAAGCCGGGGGAAACCAGTAAACCCTCTGCATCATATACTTCATCGGCCTGGCGGAGGGCGGATTGCTTATCCACAATGCCGATGATTTTTTCGTTAAATAACAGGGCTTTATCAAATACTTCTTCGTCGGGCAGCAGTATACGTCCGTTGATGATGGCTTTCATGCCTTATTCACTCCTCAAGGGTCCATTCAATTATTGTTACATCCATTATAGCGGAAACGGCAGTTTTTTGCAAGTGTAAATCTTTCGGCAGGGAAGGGAATTGGGGCTTGC
>JAFSBN010000178.1 GCA_017437265.1 Clostridia bacterium | reverse complement strand
TGCCATCAGAATCAGCACCCGGCCAACAAGCCGCAGGGTGTACCGTCTTCTGATGGACGACATTTTGCTCCAGCGAAATTCAATCATACTTTCTCCCATGTCCGTATCCTATCATTGTTTCATCCATAACAATACACATTTTTTCCTTTTTGTGCAACTCTTTTTTCTGTTTTTTCTTTGTTGGGATGTGCTGCTTGAAGAAATACGGAATTCGTGTTATGATAATTATCATCAAAGAAAAACATACCTGTCAGTTATTTTTTATCAGCTGCATTGCAGCATTCCGAACAGGAGGAACAAAAGATGAACGATCGTTACTTTTCCAAGCCCATCCATACCGACGGCACACCCATTGAAGGGCTGATGGCCAAGGAATACGAAGACCCCCGTGATTCTGCCTATCTGGATGCGCTGAAACTGAACAAGGGGTTTGACCGCGCTGCCAAGCTGGCCATCGAATACAGCATCGAAAGAATCAATACTGTTTTGTACACCGGCTCCAACGTGCGGGTAACCCGGGAAAATATGCCCTACCTTTACGGCTGCGTGGAAAAGGCCTGCAAAATTCTGAACGTGGAAAAAATGCCGGAAATTTTCGTGAAGGAAGATCCTTATATCAACGCTTCCACCACCGGCTCCGCCAACCCCATTCTGGTATTCAACAACAGCATCCTGCACCGGCTCACCCATGAGGAACTGATGTTCATCATCGGACACGAAGTGGGCCATATCAAAAGCGAGCATCTGCAGTACACCCTCATCGGCGATGCGCTTTTGCGGCTGGGCGCTTCCTTTCTGGACACCTCCATGCTGGGCAGCCTGATTACCACCGGGCTGAACCTGGCCTTCTACGAATGGGCCCGCCGGGCCGAATTCACGGCAGACCACGCCGGTCTCCTCGTCTGCCAGGATCTCCACGCCGCCATCACCGCCCTGGCTAAAATCGGCGGCTATCCCTTGGAATATTACGATCATCTGGATGCCAACGACTTTTTGACCCAGGCCCAGCAGTTTACCGATTTTGATGACGACCTGTTCAATAAGCTCATCAAAACCTACCTGGTACTGGGACAAACCCACCCCTGGACGGTGCTGCGGGCCAGGGAGCTGATGCTCTGGGTGCAAAGCGGAGAATACAGCCGCATTGTGCACCGCTGCTCCACCTGGCTGCAGGACGAAATCGACCAGCTCCACACCCGGGCAAACCAGGCCGATCAAACCCTGGAAAAAGCCCGGCGCAATGCCGAAAACGCCGCCAATGAATACGAAGAAAGCCAGCAGTCCGCCGCACAGGCCCAGGAAGATACCCAGGGCAAATCCGGCCTGCAGTTCCTTTTCGCCAAAGGCCGGGAAGGGCTCAAAAGCCTTCAGGCACAGCTGAACGAAAGCGAAACGGACAGGCGCAGGGAAAATGTGCTCAAAGCCCGGCAGGAAGCAGAACAGGCCCGGCAGCAGGAAAACACCCTGCGTGCAATGCTCCACACCGTCCCTGAAGAAGCCATCCTCCTTCACACCGATGCCACCATCGGTCATCTCACCCGGATCACCCGGCAGGATAAGGCCTGAAACCTGATTCCTTGCGGCGGGAGCGTCTTTTCTGCTTTCGCCGCAGTTTCGTTCTCCGAAAAATTTTTCCTCCCTCTTGCCACCCCTCCCCATCCTTTGCTATACTGTTCCAGCACACATCACCAACCATCGGAGGGCATTTTCCATGATCGCCGGACTGCAAAAAATGACGCTGCTTGATTTTCCGGGCAAAGTAGCCTGCACCCTGTTTCTGCAGGGCTGCAACTGGCGCTGCCCTTTTTGCCATAACAGCGGCCTGCTTTCCGGCCCGGCCGAAACGCCCATGGAAACGGATGCCTTCCTGCGCTTTCTGGAAACAAGAAAAGGCCTGCTGGACGGGGTGTGCGTTTCCGGGGGCGAACCCACGCTGCATCCCGGTCTGCCTGCCCTGCTTGCTGAAATCAAAAAGCTGGGGTACGCCGTGAAGCTGGATACCAACGGCAGCCGGCCGGATGTGCTGCGAACAGTAGCGGAAAACAATCTGGTGGATTATGTGGCCATGGATATCAAAAACAGCCCGGCCATGTATGCCGCTACCACCGGTATACCAGATATAGATCTTGGGGCCGTGGAAGAGAGCATACAATATCTTGTGTCCTCCTCCCTGCCCTACGAATTCCGCACCACCCTGGTGCACCCTTTCCACAGTGACAATTCTATCCTGGAAATGGGCAAATGGCTTTCGTCTCTTGTACCCCAAAAAAAGCCGGAAAAGCTGTTCCTGCAAGGCTTTCAGGACCGTGACACCGTGCTTTTCTCCGGCCTTTCCGCCCCGGACGAAAGTGTCATTTTGCGCTGGCAGGCCCTGCTTGCTCCCTATGTACAGGATGTGGTCATCCGCAGCCGATAATCCTCTTTTTACTTTCGACACACAATATATTGTATTTGTCAAAAATATTTCTGCACAAGATATTGACAACACAGAAAATATCAGATATAATACGGATGCTGAAGCAAAAAAGATAGAAAAACGGAGCTCAGCATCCGTCTTATTTTTTTGCGCTCTTGGCAGCGGAGAAAATTTTTCCGCATTTTCTGTTTCTATCCACTACATGTTGTGTATAAAAAGATTGTAAACACACTTCAAATCAGGAGGAGCAAAACCATGTATAAAGTACTCAAGCGGGACGGCGGTACCGTAGAATTCGAAATTTCCAAGATCAGCGGCGCAATGATCAAGGCCTTTGATGCCCTTGGAAAACAGTATCATCCTTCTGTGATCAACCTGCTGGCCCTGCAGGTGAGCGCCGATTTTGAAAGCAAGATCAAGGACGGCTGCATTGCCGTGGAAGACATTCAGGACAGCGTGGAAAAGGTGCTGTCCGATGCCGGCTACAATGACGTGGCCAAGGCTTATATTCTCTACCGCAAACAGCGCGAAAAGGTGCGCAATATCAATTCCGCCCTTTTGAACTATAAGGACCTGGTGGATAATTATCTCCAGATCAACGACTGGCGCGTGAAGGAAAACTCCACCGTCACCTACTCTGTTGGCGGCCTGATCCTGTCCAACTCCGGCGCTATCACCGCCAATTACTGGCTCAGCGAAATCTACGACCATGAAATCGCCGAAGCCCACCGCAGTGCTGCCCTGCACCTGCATGACCTTTCCATGCTCACCGGCTA
>JAFSBN010000012.1 GCA_017437265.1 Clostridia bacterium | reverse complement strand
GATGGCCGTCAGCTGCGTGGCAAAGGGCACAGGAGTGATTGTGGAGAATGTGTTCGAAAGCCGGTTCGGCCATGTGAGCGATCTGAACCGGATGGGTGCCTGTATCCGGGTGAGCGATCGGGTGGCAGTGGTGCAGGGCGTGGAAAAGCTGCATGGCAACAGGGTGTGTGCCCGGGATCTGAGGGGCGGCGCAGCGCTGGTGCTGGCAGGCCTTGCAGCAGAAGGGGATACCCTGGTGGAAAACGTGCATCTCATTGACCGTGGCTATGCAGCTTTGGAAAAGAGCCTCAGCAGCCTGGGTGCCCGGGTGGAGAGAATATCAATATAAAGCGACGGAGGAATACCATGTCACAGCAGCTGCCCCAGGATTTTATGCCCTGGAACCCGGAGGAAGTGAAGCCGCCGGTGAAAAGAAAACTGAAGCCGGGTGTGAAGGCCGTTTTCATTTGCCTTTCCGTCATTCTGGTCGCCGTGATATTATTGTGCGGCGGCCTGTTCCGCATCCGCACCATTACGGTGGTAAGCGACAGCATGATGTCTGAAGCCAGGGAGAGAGAAGTGATTCAGTGGGCAGGGCTGGAAAAAGGCATGAGCTATTTTTCCGTTTCCGAAAAGAAAGTGCGCCAGTCCATGGAGCAGAACCGGTATCTGATCTGCCAGGATGTGCAGAAGTTTTTGCCCGGCACGGTGGTTTTGTATGTGCAGGAAAGGTTTGCCAGGGCCAATGTGCATGTGCTGGGGGTTACCTATCTGATGGACGAAGAGGGCATGGTGCTGGAAAGGCTGACGGGCAGCATGGATGACAATCTGCCCGTGGTGACCGGCATGCAGACAAGGGATGTGAACGTGGGCAAAACCATTGTGGCCGGCAGCGAAGAACAGCTGGACGCCTATCGCCGGATCATTTCGGAGCTGGTAAGCCAGGGATGGCTGCGAGGGGTTTCGGAATTAAAAGTGTCCGACCCGGACAGCCTATATCTGATGACCGTATCCGGCTACACCGTGCATCTGGGCACGACGGAAAGCCTCAGGGCCAAGATTGGCACGGTGCGTGCTGTGGAAGAAAAACTGCGGCAGATGGGGCATAAAGGCGGCGTGATTGAAGCGTCGGTGCCGGCGGTTGCCACCTATACGCCGGCGGAATGATCAAAAAATGTGCTGAAATGGCAGAAAAAATAAAAAATATTTGAAAAAATGGCTTGTTTTTTCGGATTTTCACTTGCCAAATTATCACAAAACAGTTACAATAAAGTGACCGAATAGATTTATATGCTTTCGGCTTTTCTGGCTGTATGTATATAATTATGCTGAAGCCTGATGAACAGGGGATGATAGATGATGAAATCAACGGTTGCGGCAATGGACTTTGGTACCAGCAAAATCGTTGCGCTGGTGGCTGAAACCAGCGGACGGCAGCGCTGCGATATTATCGGTGCCGGCATTGCTACTTATGATGGTTTTCTGGAAGGCCAGTGGAATGCGCCGGACCAATTGAACCAGGCCATTTCCGATGCTGTGCAGAAGGCGGAAGAACAGAGCCATACCCGTATCCGGGAAATCAATGTGGGCGTGCCCGGCGCTTTCTCCACGGTATATACGGTGGAAGCAAAGGTGGAACTGCAGGGCGCAGACCCCCGGGTGACGGAAAAGGATATTAACGAGCTCTTTTTCCGGGCAACCGAAAGCCTGGGCGATATCCGCGGCAGTATCATCCATCGCAGCCCTGCCTGGTTCATTGTGGACGACGGCAAAAAAACGCTGGAGCCCGTGGGCGTTCGCGGTTATGAACTGCGGGGGATGATTTCCTTCGTGGTGGCAGATCAGTTCTTCCTGGACGATATTGCCGAACGCTTCCGCAGCCTGGGCATTCAGGTAAACGGCTGCTTCTCCACGCCCACCGGCCAGGCCATGCTCTTCATTCCCGATGAAGAAAGGGATCGCAGCGCCGTATTGGTGGATATGGGCTATCTCACCACCGAAGTGATGGTGGTGGAAGGCGATGCCATCACCTTCCTCAAAACCCTGCCCATGGGCGGCGGCCTGATGGCGGCGGATCTGGCCTATGGCCTGGAAGTGACGCTGAGCGAAGCGGAAAAGATTAAGCGGGCCTATATCTTCGGCCTGGCTGCCGGTCAGGAAAGCTTCGATGCGGTGGACAAGGAAGGCAATGCCAAAACGTTCACCAAGGAAGAAGTGGAACAGGTGCTGGAGCCCCGGGTGGACGAAATTTGCGACGAAGTGCAGGAAGCGCTGAAGCTTTCCGGCGTACGGCTTGGCAACTGGAGCCCGGTGTATCTCACCGGCGGTGCCCTGTCCATCAACCGGGGCGGCAAGGATTTCCTGGCCGGCAAGCTGAACAAGCCTGTGCGTGATCTGCCCCGCAGGGCGGTGAAATTGTCCAGCCCTGCTTATTCCAGTGCGCTGGGTCTGCTGGATTTGATCATCGATACCTCTGCCAATGCGCCCGCCAGCGGTGCCATGAGCAATTTCTTTAAGAATCTTTTCGGCGGCTGACCGTCGATTGAAAAATATCCATCTATTAGAATTAAGAATTTAGGGGGATTTGGACATGCCTTTTGAAGTACAAGTGGATCAACCGTCCTTTGCCTCGATCAAAGTCGTCGGCTGCGGCGGTGGCGGTACCAACGCCGTGAACCGCATGGTGGAAGCCGGCCTGCAGGGGGTTCAGTTTATCGCTGTCAATACCGACCGTCAGGCCCTGGCCCTTTCCCATGCTGATTTGAAAATCCAGATCGGCGAAAAGCTGACCAAGGGTCTGGGTGCCGGTGCTGTGCCGGATACCGGCCGCAAGGCAGCAGAAGAAAGCCGCGAAGAAATTGCGCAGGCCCTCAAGGGTGCGGACCTGGTGTTTGTCACCGCCGGTATGGGCGGCGGCACCGGTACCGGCGCTGCTCCCGTGGTGGCTGAAATTGCCCGGGAAAACAATTGCCTCACCATCGCCGTGGTGACCAAGCCCTTTGCTTTCGAAGGCAAGCAGCGCATGAAGAATGCCGAAATCGGTATCAACGAGCTGAAGCAGAACGTGGATACCCTGGTTGTGATCCCCAACGATCGCCTGCTGCAGGTGGTCAGCAAGGGTACCACCATGGTGGAAGCCTTCCGCATTGCCGATGACGTGCTGCGTCAGGGTATTCAGGGCATTTCCGACCTGATCGCTCTGCCTGCCATGATTAATCTGGACTTTGCCGACGTGAAGACCATCATGGAATCCGGCGGCATGGCCCACATGGGCATCGGCGTTGGCAAGGGCGAAACCCGCCTGATCGACGCTGCCAAGAATGCCATTGCCAGCCCCCTGCTGGAAACCAAAATCGACGGCGCCCGTGCCGTGCTGATCAATGTAACCGGCGGCAAGGACATGAGCATCATGGATATCAACGAAGCTGCCAACCTGGTGATGGAATCTGCTGACAGCGAAGCCAATATCATCTTCGGTGCCGGCATTGACGAAACGCTGGAAGACGAAGTGCGCATCACTGTGATTGCCACCGGCTTCGAAAAGAATCCTTTCCCTACCAAGGATAAGAAAAAGGGCCGCACTGCCACGCCTTACGGCACTGCTGTGCCCACCTATAATCCCTATGAAAACCGTCCCCGTGCGGATGTGAACGGTGAACAGGGCTTTGATGCGCCTGCCCCCGCCTCCTATGAAGGCGACAGCGCTTACTTCTCTGCCGGCGCCCGGCCCATGACCGGTGCTCCCGCTCCTGCTTATCAGGCGCCTGCCGGCTTCCAGCCCCAGCCCTTCACGCCCCAGCCCTTCAATCCCCAGCCCTTCCAGCCCCAGCAGCCCATGCAGCCTGTGCAGCAGGATATGCAGCAGCCTGCCATGCCTGTCTATCAGGCTCCTCAGCAGCCTGCTGCCAACACCCGGGACGACCTGGGTGTGCCCGCCTTCCTGCGCCGGGGCGAAAAGAAATAAGCAACACAAACAAAACCCACTGTCATGACGACGGTGGGTTTTTTCAATGATAGGCGATGATGATCAAAAGATTGGTTATGTCGACGACAATTCAGCTTTTGACAGGAAGGTGAGGGGCAGGTTTTCTTCGCCGGTCCACTGGGAAAACAGGCCGCTGAGTGCTTTGCAGGCGGCGTCCCAGGCAGCTTGCTGGTATTCATTTCCGTCCAGATAGCGCTTCCGGCAGGAAAGGGCTTCGTCATCCAGAATTTGCTGATAGTGTTTTTCCGTCAGATCATAGAGCAGCTTTTCCACCTGTACCTCGCCGGTGACGGTGAAGCTGTCATGCAGCATGACGATGTCCGGCAGGTAAACGGCGATGCTGCTTTCGTTGGCTTCAAGCACAACGTCTTCCAGCGCAAACCCAAAGCCGATTTTGTATTCGTAAGGAATGCTCACCTTCAGCACCGTGCCCACCAGCAGCGCTTTGGTTTCGGCCACGGCCACGCCGGTGTCGGTATAGGTGACGGCGGTCAATTCGCCGGCTTCCTGCATGGCGTGGGTGAGCTGGGTGGAGGTACGGGCGTAACCCGGCTGGGGCAGCAGGGATTTCACCGCCGGCAGCAGCACGGCGGCAAGCAATATGGCGCAGGTGAGGCAAAGAATGCGCACAAGGAACTTAGTGATTTTCTTCATACACCATTGCCTCCCAGCAGCACCAGCAGGTAAATCAGCCCCCGGGCCAGGCCATACAGCAGCGTACCATAGCCGACCAGCAGAACAAATGTGTTCCAAAGGCCCAGACGTTTTCTGCGGCGTTTGCGGTGTTGTTTGGGCTGTTGCGGCAGCATGGCGTGCACCTCCTGATATTTTGCCTGTATTATATCATAAAAATCGACAAATTTCTACATATTTCTGTAACATTTTCCGATGAAGGATTGCATCAGGGAGATAAGCAGCATATAATGTGATCAACAGCATTGCATGAAAAGGCGGAAAAGTGTGTGACGGAGAAGAAAAAGCGTACAGTGATTCAGACACCGCTGGGCCGTATGCTGATAGAGGCCGAAAACGGGGCCGTAGAGCGGGTTTCATTTACAGACGAGGAACTGCTTCCTGCAAAGGACGAACTGCTTCAGCGGGCCGGAAAACAGCTGTTGCAGTATTTTGCAGGGGATAGGGACACATTTGATTTGCCCATCCGCATGAAAGGCACGGCATTTCAACTGGCAGCATGGCAAGCGCTCCGGGAAATTCCCTATGGCGAAACCGTCACATACGGGCAGCAGGCGCAGATGATGGGCCATCCCAAGGCTTGCCGGGCGGTGGGAGGTGCCAATCACCAAAACAGGCTTTTGATTCTGGTGCCCTGCCACAGGGTGGTGGCAAAGGGCGGAATGGGAGGCTTTGGTGCCGGGATTGAAAAGAAACTCTTTTTGCTGGAACTGGAAAAGAAGAACATTGCAAAATATGCCCCGTCAGGCGCAGAACGGAGCGAAAACAGAGCCGCTTTCTTTATGGAACAGGCTATGGATGAACCGGTGAAATGAAAAATTGACAGGAGTATGAGATGATATACAGACTTCCGGAGATCCATGATCAGGATGAATTGCAAAACTATGTTCAGGAGCACTGCGATCATCATGAGGCCGGTATCAGCGCCAGTATGGGGCTGACGTCTTCCCGGTATTCTGACTGGGTGGAGAAAATTCACCAAAACGCCTTGGCCGGCGATGAACTGTGGGGCAAATCATTGCTGTATCTTTGTTTTGATAAGGGAAGGCTGATCGGTTTATTGAGCATCCGATACAATTTGCCCGAGTCTGTCAGAAATCAATATGGTGATATAGGGTATGGCGTAAGGCCGTCCGAAAGAAGAAAAGGGTATGCATCCGGAATGCTTCGGTATGCTTTGGACGTTTGCAGGGAAAAGGGGATGGACATGGTCATCCTGGGCTGCTATAAAGACAATCTGGCCTCTGCTGCAACCATTCAAAAGAACGGCGGCGTGCTGATAAAGGAAAATGATGATTATGGGGAAGGCAGGATCAGCCAGTATTACCGGATAAATCTATAAATGTTTTGTGAGCATCATGAAAAACCCTCTGCAAAACGATCCGTTATGCAGAGGGTTTCTTGTTTTGAGTATTCAGGCTGATTCGGAACTGGTTATTTTGCTTTATTTATTTGAGGAACTGGGTCATTACATAGCCGGTCTGGCCGTTATAGCGGATTTGTGTCCACTGGTCGCCGGGGGTGAGCACGGTGATGGGGGTGCCGGTATAGAGGCGGGCATAGACGGTGCTGGCAGAGACAGAGGGAGCAGAGCGGAAATTGACATAAGTGTTTCCGTTCTGGATGGTTTTGATGGTGGAGGCGGTGCCGTTCAGGGTGAGGTATTTGGTCATCATATAGCCCACGTTGCCGGTGGCGCTGCCGTACACCTTGGTCCACACTTCGCCGGGGGAGATCACCTGAAAGCGCACGCCGTTTTTATACTGGGCGATCACCCTGGAAGTTGCGGAGGCCTGTTCGCGCAGGTTCAATACCTGAGTGGCGATGGGGTTATTCACATAGGCATAGCCCTTGGTTGCGGGCTTTTGCGCCGGGGCGGGGGTACCGGTGTTGCCGGAGGAAGTGCTGCCGGTGGCAGAAGAGGCGCTGTATTTCAGCAGGCTCTTATCCATATAGCCGACTTTCCCGTTCACGCTGACCCGCCAGAACTTGTTGCCTTCCAGCAATACCTGCACCTTCGTGCCGTTGGGATACTGGGAGAGGATGGTGGAATCGGTCATGCTGGGGGCGGAGCGCAGGTTGGTTTTACCGGAATTGGGGGCGCTGATCACCGCCGTTTTCTGGGCGGAAGGAGATGCGACGGTAACATAATTTTTCATGAAATAGCCGGTTTGGCCGTAGATGTTTACCTGATACCAGTTATCCACGGAGGAAAGGACGGTAAACGTAGCGCCGTTATAATAGATGCCCAGCACAGGCGCACTGAGGCTGGGATACTGGCGCAGGTTCAGGTACTGGGTGGCGACGGGGTTGGAAACAACGCCGGTGGTCTGGCCGCCGGTGGTGGATTCGTTGGCGGAGGAAAGGTAATTTTTGCTCATATAGCCTACCTTGCCGTTATCCATCACCATGACCTGGTACCAATTGCCGCTTTCGCCCAGGATCATCACCCAGTCGTTGCGTTTGGCGGTATACAGCCGGTCAAATTCCGTGCCGGGGCCCTGGCGCAGGTTCAGGGTGCCGGAGCCGGTGACGATGGCAAAATCGCCGTAGGAAGCGGCGCTGGCCGGGCAGGTGCTCAGCAGCAAGGCCAGGCAAAGGGCCATCAGGATGCAGGTTTTCAGCAGGTTTTTCATGGTGTTTCCCTCCATGTTTCCAAGTGGTTTCATCTATTAAACGAAGGCAGATGGATTTTTCTTGCAATGAATTACAATAATTCTACCAAAATGCGGTTTTGCAGGCTGAGCCCAGTTTCCGTCAGGAACACACGGCCCATTTCCCATTTTATCAGGCCCTCCTGAAGGGGCTTTTTCAGCTGCCTGCCAAAGGCTTTTTCCAACGAAACACCGTGCATGGCAAGGAAATCCTTTTCCGATACTCCTTCCATGGTGCGCAGCCCCAGCATCATGCTTTCAAAACGGGCTTCTTCCGGGGAAATGACGGTTTCATCAGATGGCATACCGGCGAGATAATCCTGTAATGCCGGCGGATTTTGCCACCGCACATTGCCCATAAAGCCGCAGGCGGCGCTGCCGATGCCGATGTATTCCTTCCTGCGCCAGCAATCCAGATTATGCCGGCAGGGAAAGGCAGGCAGGGCGAAATTGCTGATTTCGTACTGCACAAAACCATGTGCTGCCAGCATGCTTTGGCAAAGAGCGTATTCCCGGCGTTCCGTTTCTTCATCCGGCAATTGCCACAGCCCCTTTTCCACCTGATGGGAAAGCAGGGTACCTTCCTCCACGATCAGCCCATAGCAGGAAAGATGGGTAGGGGAAAGGGCAAGGGCCTTTTCCAGGGTTTCCTGTACGTCCTTTTCCGATTGCCCGGGCAGGCCCAGCATGATATCCAGATTGATGTTGCGAAAGCCGTTTTCCCTGGCCAGGGAAACGGAGGCGCAAACATCCTCCCATGTGTGAATGCGGCCCAGCATATGCAAAAGATGGGGCTGGGCACACTGGGCGCCAAAGGACAGGCGGTTGATGCCCCATTTTTTCAGCACCTGCAGAAAGCTTTCTGTGACCGTGCCGGGGTTACATTCGCAGGTACATTCAGCCTGCGGATCAAAAACGAAATGATCATGAAGGCACCGGAGAACATTTTCCATCATTTCCGGCGGGAAAAGGGAAGGAGTACCGCCGCCGATAAAGAGGGTGGCGATAACGGTGCCGGGGTATTGCAATGCTTTTTGCCGGATTTCTTCCTGCACTTTTTCCGCATAGGCGGCCATTTTTTCTTCCTGTCCGGCAAAGGAAGCAAAATCGCAGTAGGCGCATTTGCTTTTACAGAAAGGAATGTGCAGGTAAAGCCCCGCTTTCATCAGGGCAGGGTGACGGAGAAGACGCTGCCGTCTGCGGTGGAAAGCAGCGCTGTGCCGTTTTCCAGCATGCCCAGATAGCCGGTAACCTTCAACCCGTCCATGATGCCGGGCAGGGCAATGGCTTCAAAACGCTGGGCGTTGATATTGGCCCGATAAATGGTATCGGCGGAGAAGGCGTACACCCGCTTGTTAAAAAGCGCAGCGCCCACACAGGAGGAGGGCATGGTGAAGCGGTTATCCGTTTTGCCGTAGAGCAGGCGCAGCTGGTTCAGCCCAACGGTGCTGCTGGAGCCGGACAGGGAGAAAAGCAGCATGGCGTCATTGCCCACCGTGGCATGGTCTTCCAGCTGCCAGCCGTACACCAGCACAGAGGCCTGCGTATCTTCCGTGCCCCGGTAGTCAAATTTGCGCAGCTTCCGGGTGGTGACCACGTTCAGCTTGCCCCCGGCAAAAACCACATCGTATGCCAGATTTTCTCCCAGGGAAATTTCGCCGGAGTTGGTCATGTTTACTTTATAGGTGTGCAAAACGGTGTTGGCCACGGTGCCGTACACGTCCAGAGAAGTGGTCCACAGATATTCGCCGCTATCGAAAAAGCCCAGGTCCAGGATGATCATATCCGTATAGGCGGCAATCTCGTCATCCACATGGGTTCCCCACAGATCCTTGATTTCCAGCGTGGGGCCCACGTCTGTTCCCATCACGATGGCCACGTATTTGGAGCCGGCCTTGGCAAACTGAATGGTGTTGGCCAGGGTTTCGTTATAGGTGGGCTGGCCGTTTTTGTCCAGAATGTGCAGCTGGCTGCCGCTCCAGGCGACGACGGTCTGGCTGCTGCAGGTGAAGGATGCGTTGCTGCCCAGGGTATAGCTCCATTTTTCGGAGCCGGAGCCGTCCAGACAAAACAGCGTTATGCCGTCATAATACAGCACCCGGTTGCCAAAGGGAGTCACTTCCTGGGTGGCCACACAGCGCAGCTTGGCAGCGGACACGGTGCGGTTGGAGGAAATGGTATTCATCAGTACAATAACAATCAGAATAATCACCAGCGCAATGGCACCTAGTAAAAAGGCACGGTTTCGTTGGTCGTTTTTTTTCTGGTTGTTCCATTTGTTCAGATATTGCAAAATGCGTTCACCGCTTTCTGTTCGTTCGGCATATTTCAATCTATTATACTATGATTTTCAGTCACCGTCAAACAAAGATAATATATCCTTATCTGACAGGCGGGTGGGCATTTCTTCGCCGGGGGTGATGAGCTTATCAAACAGACGGCGCTTCCTGTCGCTCATGGAGAGCACCTGTTCTTCAATGGAATGATGCATCACCAGCCGGATCACTTCCACTTTCCTGGTTTGACCGATGCGGTGGGCACGGGATGTGGCCTGTTCTTCGGTGGTGGGGTTCCACCAGGGGTCGTAGTGGATCACCAGATCTGCGCCGGTCAGGTTCAGTCCGGTGCCGCCGGCCTTGAGGGAAATGAGGAATACGTCGCATTTTCCTTCGTTGAAGGCTTGGGTAAGCTTCACACGCTCCTGCGGCGGGGTTTCGCCGTCCAGATAAAGGGAGGGGATGTTTTCGGCATTCAGCCGTTTTTCAATCAGCCGGAGCATGGAAGTAAACTGAGAAAAGATCAGGGCGCGCTTGCCGGACTGCAGGGCGGCAGGCAGCACGTCCATCAACAGCTCCATCTTGCCGGACATGCCCTGATAATCCGGCAGGCAAAGCACGGGATGGCAGCAGATCTGCCGCAGTTCCGTAATGGCGGAAAGCACCTCCGCCCGGCCTCTGGTGATGCCGCGGTTTTGCAGGATATCGTATACCCTTTCTCTTTTCTGCAAAAGGGCAGCCTGATATACCCGCTGCTGCTCCAGAGACATCTGGGCCATCAGCACGGTTTCCATCTTTTCCGGCAAATCCTGAAGAACATCTGCCTTCACACGCCGCATCAGGAAAGGCCGGATGCGGCGGCGCAAATCGTCCGCATGGTCGCCATCGCTGTAGCGGCGCAGGAAATCGGTATATTTGGGCAAATAGCCGGGCAGCACGAAATCGAAAATGGACCACAATTCCCCGGCGTGGTTTTCCATGGGCGTGCCGGTGAGGGCAATGCGGGTTCTGGCAGTCAATTGCTTTACGGCATGGGCGCCTACGCTTTGCACGTTTTTGATCTGCTGGGCTTCGTCCAGCACGGCAAAGCGGAACAGGATATCCTTCATCAGCCCGATATCCCGGCGGATGAGGGGATAACTGGTGATCACAAGATCGGGGGCCATTTTGCCCCTGAGGGTTTCGATCTGTTCGGCCCGGGCTGCCTGGCTGCCGGAAAGCAGCAGCACTTTCAGCTTTGGCGCAAAGCGTGCGCATTCATTCAGCCAGTTATAGGTGAGGGAGGTGGGGGCCACGATGAGGGAGGGCAGCTTTTCTTCCTCCGTTTCCACACAGGAAAGGAGGGTGGCCAGCATCTGCACCGTTTTGCCAAGGCCCATATCGTCGGCCAGAATGCCGCCCATGCCGAGGGCGTGCAGGGAATGGAGCCATTCATAGCCCCGCAGCTGATAGGGGCGCAGGCAGTCAATGGGGCAGGGGGGCGCTTTGTAGGAAAGGGCAGCGGTTTTCCTGGCCTGATCGTCCAGAGAAACATCCAGATTATGTTCCCGGATCAGCGCACCCAAGCAGGAGGCCCAATAGTTCTGCATGTCCTGGGTATCGCTGTCCCGGGTGGCTTCGGATACAATTTCTGCCAGCGGCTGCCAGGCATCTGCATCGGAAAGATCCAGAAATGTACCTTCCTTGAAGCGGAAATAACGGCGCTTTTTGCGCAGCGCTTCCATCAGGGGAAGCAGCTCTTCGATGGGCGTATCGCCGTCCATCATTTCCAGCACCAGCCGGTTGCCCTTGACCTTTACAGAGCCATGAAGCAGGGGCTTTTTGGGGGTCATACGGCGGAAATCCTTGCTGAAAAACACTTCGGCCATCTGGGTGAGTTGGGCGGCACCGGTGGTGACAAAGTCAAAAATCTGTTCAGAGCCGGTGAGATACACCTGCCCCCGGCGCACCCGGAAGCCGAAATGAGCTAAAGTGTCCAGCACCTGTTTTTCCTTGACCGCGTCCCGTAAAAGCAGGGCGTCGGTTTCTGCCGTTTCCGGCACAAAGGGGTCAATTTCATAAGGCCCATAGCAGAAAGATACCTGGGCAGTAACATCGGAATGGGATTTATCCAGATAGATTTTTGTTTTGGGTTCCAGATGGAGGAAACGGCTTTCCAGGGCAGGGTCGATGGATACGGTGCCGCTTCTGAGGAGAAAGGGCATCAATTCCCGCATTACCCGGGCGGTGTCCTGCTGGTTGAAGGAAAAGGAGGCTTCGCTGCCGCAGGAAAAGCGCTGCAGGGTGCAAAGCAGCTGCTGCTGTTCCCGGGGAACGGCGATCACTTCGCCGTTGGAAAACACAAAACGGGCGTCTTTGGTGAGAAAATGGAACACTTCCGGCATTTCGGCCACGATCTGCAGCCGCTGGGGATTGCCGGAAACGTGGAAATTGAGGGGAACCAGTTTTTCTTCAATGCGGGAAACGGCATATTGTTCGCTGCCGATATGCAGCATAAAGGGCGTGTGCATCAGGGCGTCCAGCACGCGCTTTCCGCTGCGCTGAGAAAGGAGCAGCACCCGGGCGTCTGTGCCGGAGAGGGATTTTCCGGCGGCCTGTTCGCATACTTCGGCAAGGATATCAATCAGGCGGGTTTGTTTTTCGTCAAAATGCATCCATTCCGGCCGGTATTCAAAGCCTTTGCCCAGAGGAAGTGCTTCGCCCTTTTCCCGGCACTGCAGAAAATGGGGAATATGGCGCACCACATACAGCCTCTCTTCACCGATTTTCAGCCCGATGCGCAGGCCCTCCCGGGAAAGGAAAAGCACCGGCAGCATGCGGATATTGCCGCTTTCGGGCAGCATCTGGGCTACAGCGTCAAAAAGGGCGGGAATGGCCTGCTCCCGGCGGATGCGGTCCATTTCCGTCATGGCACCGCTTTCCACGGAAAGCAGGGCGGCGGCCACGCAATGGGCACAGAAGGGCTTGCCGCATTCACAGCGGGTAGAAGAAGCAGAAACGCGAACGTTCAAAAGCTTGCCTTCGTCGGAAACGATGTAAGCAGATTCTTCTTTTCCCTTTTTGGCTTCCCGAACCAGCATGCGGTTAAACAAAATACGGCCCTGCTGCAGGGCGTCTGCACCTGCCAGGCGAAGCAGTATTTCTTCGTTGAGCATGAAACAAACCTCCTTGACGGCCAAAAAGGCGCGTCTTTTATGATTACGACGCAAAATGCATTTCTCCTGCATGAAAATCAAATAAAAAAACGTCCTCTTTGTGTCTTTTTACAAAGAGGACAAAAAAACGGGTTTATTCTTCATTTTTCAGCGCATCCAGCAGCGTTTGAATGTTTTTCAGCATGGTGTCTTCATAGGCGGTAAGGCTGCCGTCGCCGGTGACCATGGGGTCCAACAGGTACACGGGAGCGCCGGTTTCCCGGCCGATCACTTCCAGCGCAGTATTTTTGTACTGAGGCTCTGCAAAGAGGGGCGGGCTGCCCGCTTCCTGTACTGTGTTTACCACCTCTGTCAGCATCTTGGGAGACAAAGGTTCATCCGGCTCCAGCGATACCACTGCCACAATATCCAGCCCGTAAGCATGGGCAAAATAGGGGAAGGAATCGTGGAAGGTGACCATTTTACGGGAAGCGGTGGCCATGAGGCAGTCGGCAATGTAGCCGTTCAGCTCCTCCAGACGGGCGATGTACCCCGCAGCATTTTGGGACAGTTTTTCCGCATGCTGGGGCAGCAGGGCGGACAATTGCTGTTCCATATTCTTCACCATCTGAATAGCATTTTTAGGGGACAGCCAGATGTGGGCGTTGTATTCTTCCGCATCTGCATGCCCGTGTTCATGGCCATGCTCGTGATGATGGTGTTCCTCGTTGGCACAGATCAGATCAATGCCCAGGGATGCGTCCAGCACTTTCAGATCGGGCAGCTGATTTTCAATGGACGGCAGAAAGGTTTCCATGCCGGCACCGTTGATCAGCAGGGCGTCGGCGTTGGAGAGCAGACGCATGTCCCCCGTCAGCAGCTGATAATCGTGCAGACAGCCGGTGGACGGGGCAGTCATGCAGGAAAGGGAAATGCCGGGAATATCCAGCAGGATATTTTGAGCGAAAATGTAGATGGGATAAAAGGAAGCTACCACATGCACATCTTCTGCCAAAGCGAAGGGACAGGTGAGAAGCAGGCACAGCGCCAGCAGCAAACACAAGATTCTTTTCATATTTTCTCCAGACAATTGAATGCGGGTTTTTCAGCCTCCTGCGGCTCCAAAACCCATGTGGAAATAAATGAACATTTTCAGGCGGAGAAGTCTGTAATTATGTTCCCTTTCTCCGAAAGAAGGTTTTTGGAGGGGGCACGGGGGAGGTACTTTTGACTCAAAAGTGCCTCCCCCGTAAAATATCCAATTACTTAATCGCCTTGGTGTCGATTTCTTCCTGGAAGAGAGCGATGGCTTCTTCCAGCTTCATGGTGCCGATCACTTCGCCCTTACGGGTGCGAACGTTCACGGTGCCTTCTTCCACTTCCTTGTCGCCCAGCACCAGCATGTAGGGAATTTTCTGGGTGACGGCTTCGCGGACCTTGAAACCGATCTTTTCGTTGCGCAGGTCGATTTCCACACGCATGCCCTTTTCCTGCAGGGCGGCCTGAACCTTACGGGCGGCTTCGTCCGCACGTTCGGTGATGGTCAGCACGCGCACCTGTTCGGGAGCCAGCCACAGGGGGAAGGCACCGGCATAGCGCTCGATGAGGTAGGCCAGGGTGCGTTCGTAGCAGCCAAGAGAGGTGCGGTGGATGATGTAGGGGCGCTTCTTCTGGCCGTCGGCATCCACATATTCCATGCCGAACTTTTCAGCCAGCAGCATGTCGATCTGGATGGTGACGATGGTGTCTTCCTTGCCGAAAACGTTCTTGTACTGGATATCCAGCTTGGGGCCGTAGAAAGCGGCTTCGTCAATACCGATGGAGTAATTGACGCCCAGATTGTCCAGGATCTTGCCCATGACGGCCTGAGCCTCGTTCCACTGCTCCGCCGTGCCCTCATACTTGTTCTTGGGGTTGGACGGATCCCACTGGGAGAAGCGGAAGGTGCAGTGCTCCAGGAGGCCCAGCGTGCCCAGCACGTACTTGACCAGGGACAGGCAGCCTTCGAATTCCTGCTCCAGCTGATCAGGACGCAGCACCAGATGGCCCTCGGTGATGGTGAACTGGCGCACACGGATCAGGCCGTGCATCTCGCCGGATTCCTCGTTGCGGAACAGCGTGGAGTTCTCGGCATAGCGCAGGGGCAGATCGCGGTAGGAGCGCATGCGGTTGAGGTAAGCCTGATACTG
>JAFSBN010000177.1 GCA_017437265.1 Clostridia bacterium | reverse complement strand
TGGGGTGCAGGGGCAAAGCCCCGCAGGTCTCCCCTTCACTCAGTAATATACACAAAATCCCGGAAAACCGCCTTGCCGCCGGTGCCGTTGACATTGAAGGCGCACAGACCAAAACGCACACCGGTGAAATGATCCAGCCGGTAGTGCAGCTGGTGTTTGGCTCCCAGCTGGCAGAATTCACAATCCTTCTGATAGAAGAAGCGAACGCTATCGTCACTAAAATCAAAGGCCAGGCGCAGGGTGATTTCATGGCCGTCAAAGGGGATGCGCTGTCTTTCCCGGGGGATTTCAGGGGAGCGGAAAATCTCATCCGTTTCCTTCTCTCGGGTGATGAGACTGAGATATTTTTTGCCGTTTTGCACGGTAACGCACAGCTGGCCAAACAGCCCCTGCAGCGCACAGATGCCGGCAAAATCCCCTTCCTGCAATCCGCTAACATCCACCGTCACATCTGCTGTGCACCTTATGCCAAAGCAGCGCTGGGTGAGGGTGTTTCTGGCCTGTTCCACATGGGCCGCCGGGCCGCCGCAAGCAAGCTGCAGGCCTTTTCCCGTATAGGCGATTCCTTCTTCATCCGGCTCATGGTTCCACTGCCAGAGCGGGCTGATATTGCCGCAAAGGGGATCCGATGTGTACAGCTTCGGAAGCGTTTCATCCACATGCATATCCAGCACAAGGGATGCCTTTTCCATTTTCGGCATGCCATTTTCCCAATCAAAGGGCACCAGCACCGGCATGCGGCCCTGAGCACCATGATCCTGGAAAAGAAGCATGCACCAGTTTCCCTCCGGCGTTTCGATCATGCCGCCCTGGGCCACCCCCCGGAAGGAGCCGTCCAGATCATCCTCCAGCACTTCGCCGCCCACGAATTCGCCGGTGAGGCTGTCCGACACATGAACGCCCTGAATGCGCATTTTGCCCTTGGGCCAATGGATATTGCACAGATAGTACCGGCCGTTGATTTTATACATATGGCTGCCTTCCCAGCCAAGACCCTCCTGTGCATCATGCAAAAGCAGCCGGTGCAGCCCGCCGGGCAGGGGTTCGGACAGATCGTTTCTTAATTCGGTGATGAAAATATCCCGGTTGCCATAGACGATATACACCCTGCCGTCATCATCAAAAAGCAGAGAGGGATCGTGATAAAAGCCCTTGATATACCCCTTTTCCCAGGGGCCCTGAATATTCTCTGCCGTATAATGGTAGCAGCGTTTGGTATCATTACAGCAAAACACCAGATGGAACACGCCCTGATGATACCGCAGCGTGGGGGCCCACATACCCTGGCCATAGATGGTGCTGCCGTACATTTTCTGCCCGTCTGTTTCTCCCAGCGCATCGTACACATAGCACAAATGCTGCCAGTTCACCAGATCCCGGGACTGCAAAATCTGCGCACCGGGAAAGAAATGCATGGTGGTGGTCACCAGATAATACGTCTCCCCCACCCGGATCACATCAGGGTCCGGATAATCGGAAAAAATCACAGGGTTTTGGGCCAGCATACTTTCTTCCCCTTACGCTTTTTTGATGGACAAATTCACTGCCAGCCCCACCACGGAAAGCACAGTCAGCACCACAAAGGTGGACAGGTAGCTGCCGGAAGCGGTAACCAGCGCCCCGGCCAGCGTGCTGGAGAAGGAAGCGGGAATAAGCACCAGATTGAGCACCGGGAAATTAAGGGGGAAATATTTATTGCCGTAGAAGGCGGCCACCAGCGCTGCCGACATGGTGGGCGAAAAGCCGTAGGTGAACCCGCACAGGCAAAGGCCGATCACCCCCAGCCAACCGGCATGGAGCAATATGGCCAGCAGCGCCAGCGCCGGCGACAAGATGGCCACGGCACTGGTTAAGATCTGGGCTTTGCGAAGGCCCAATTTATCAAACGCCATGCCGGACACAATGCGGCCCAGGCCATTGAAAATGCTCAGAAGCCCGGCCACCGTAACGGCAGCACCTTCTGCCAGGCCCACGGACATGAAGTAATCCTTGCCAAAGCCAATGGCGGCGGAGCCCACCGCAGCCAGCAGCGTGAAAAAGGCAAACAGTTTCCAGAAGCTGATTTTCTTGATCATCTCCCGGGTGGGCACGTCGCCCTCCTGATCGTCCAGCTGTTTGCCGGCCGCCTTTTCAGGCATTTTCAAAAGCCATGCCCCCGCAATGAACACAACGGCCGCAATGCCGCCCAGCAGCTGGTACGTGCGCTGCCAGCCAAAGGAGGGCACCTGAAACAGGCTGTCCGCCAGCTTGCCGAAAAGCAGCGCAGAAAAACCAAAGCTCATCATCAGCGCACCGCTGCACAGCCCCTTCTTATCCGGAAACCAGGCATTGGTGGCGGCAATGACGGTGTTATACACAATCCCGATGCCGCTGCCGGCCATCACGCCATAGCCCAGGTACAAAAGCACCAGGCTGCCCCTGTGCACAGCGGTGAGAATGAAGCCGATGCCCGTCAAAACAGCGGCCAGCACCATTCTGTTAAAGGCACTCACCTTATTGCTGATCAAGCCGGACACCAGCCCGCCCAGGCAGAAAAAGCACAGCGCCAGCGTGAAGCAGAAGGAAAGCTGTGTTTTATCGAAACTGGACTGCAAAGGCTTATTGAGAATGCTCCAGGCATAAATCAGGCCGGCCACCAACAAAATGACACAGCCCAGCCCCAGCCTCAGCCAGCGTTCGCTTCCTTTATTCTTCATACCTTTCGTCTCCTCACCTATTGGTATCTCTTTTCTATCATCTTACAACATCCCGGAACAAAAGAAAAGCTTTTCAGGGGCAAAAAACCCTGAAAAGCTGTATTCTTATTGTATTCAGCGGTCCCACTTCCGGCGCAGTTCCGTCAGCCGGTTCATCAATTTGGGTTTTTCCAGGTCGTTGATATCAATCAATTCGATGCCCATCTGCTGGGCCCGCCAGTAGGCAGCGGTGGCGTCCTTTTTCATATCGCACACCGTGGCCAGCACGGGCGTAGCATAGGCCGTTCCGAAGCGCCGGGTCATCACCGCAATTTCGTTGAGCATATAGGGATCCGGCGTGGAGGTTTTGCAGGAGCAAAACAATTGGCCAAGGCCGGAACAGGAGCACACATCTATTTCGTTCTGCACCCGGTCGTCCTTATCATCATCGTCCCAGCTGACCACCATGCTGATCTGCACCGCATCAAACAATCCGCTTTGCACCATGGCAGAGAACAGATACATTTCCAGCCATACGCCCACGTCGCACATGCATTTGCCAATGGTAGCATTTGCAAATGCAAACCGGCATTTTTTATCATCCAGTTCATAGGCACTGACAGCACCGGCCTCCACCAACGCATTCATGATGGCATCGTTGGGGGTGCGGGCCTGGCCGTTTATCAGAATCATCCGGGGGGCCACATAGGCCTGGCCGTCCCAATATTCCCCTTTGGCCGCCACCTGCAGATACTGCACAAACTTGGGCCATATTTTTTTGTTTTTCAGATAGATGGGGAAAATGCGGTCGATCAGGCCGGTCATTTCCTCGCTCATCATCTCCGGTCCCACATGACCGTTACGCAAAACCTCGCCCCCGGAGAGGGAAACCACCTGTTCCAGAGAAAGTTGGATATCAAAGCGTTCTTCCTTGCCGCTTTCTGCACCAATGAACCATTTCAGCTTATTGGCCCCCGGCACATGCTGCACCGCCTGCACATTCCGGCTGAGGCACACATGGCCCGCCGCCAGCAGCAGCACATCGCTTCCGCCGCTCACGTCCACAATGCAGTTTTCCTGGCCATACTGATCCAGCACTTTGTTCAGGCATTCCACCACCTGCTCCACATCATGCAGGCCGCAGGTGCGCACGTCCAACCGCACGTCCATACCTTCCGTTTCAAAAAAAGACAAAATCGGCTTGCGATACTTATTTTTTTCAATTTTTCTGTCGCCCAGAATCACCAGCACATCCGGCTTGAGAACACATGCACTGATTACATTTTCCACCGGCTGAAGGGTATCGTGCAGTTCGATCAGCACCCGCATGGCAGTGCCTCCATTCCATCTGTTTTTTCCTGTTTTCCATTATAACGCACTTTTTTCCATAATGCCAGAAAAAAGTGTGAACAATATAAAAAAAGTACAGCGCCCTGCACAGACGCTGTACCCGATAAAATATGAAATTACCGCCAGTCCACCTGGGTGTATTCGTTGATCAGGGGATCCCGATACCAGAGGGCGGAGTTGTTCCACTTGGCATCCCGCATATAGCCCAGGGCATAGGATGCTTCTTCGCCCAGCTTGCGCATTTTGGTGCGGGCTGCAGTCAGGGCATCGTTGGCGCCGATGGTCTGTTCATCCGCAGCCGTATCAAAGGCAGCCACGGTCAGGTCATGCTGGGCCTCCAGAGCGGCAAGGGCCTGCTGCTGGTTATCCGTCAGGTCCTTCTGCTGGCGGCCGTATTCGATAATCTGCCGGGAAATATGAATCTGCCGGGAAACAGGGAAGCCGTATTCCAGCAGCCAGTTGGTGTAATTCCAGCTGACATAGGGGATTTTTTCAGCATCAATGCCATATACTTCCTTCAGCACGCTGATACGGTTATCCTGATCGGTGAAGGTGAAGTTCCAGTCTTTCAAGGCAAGTTTGTAATCGCCGGTGAGCACATAAGAACCTATATCGCCCATATTTTCCATGGAAAGCGCCATTTCTGCCAGAGAGAAAAGATCGGCCATGGAAAGCTTGGTGAACACGTTGAATTCTTCGCTGAACATCAGGTTGATCAGATCCATGGCAACCGCCATGCCGTCTTCCTTCATTTTCTGCTGGATGGTTTCAAAGATCACCATCATCATGTCCCGGCCGCGGCGGGTGCGCCCGATATCGGTATATTCCACGGTGGCGTTCTTGCGGGCACGCACATAGTCCATCACGCCCACGCCGTCCAAATGCTGCATGCCTTGATAATAGGTGATGCCGCTGTGGCCCACATAGCTCATATCCATATCGAAATCCACGCCGCCGATGGCATCCACCAGCATAATCAGCGCAGCCATATCCACGGCCACATAGTTGTGGATCTCCACGCCGCCCAGCAGCCAGGTAACTGCATCGCACACCCGTTCCATGCCTTCTTCTGCAGTTTCGGCGCAGTTGAAAGCAGCGTTCAGCTTATAAACGCCATGCACACCCGGCACATAGGTCAGCGTATCCCGGGGCAGGGACACAAGGGATACGGTGTCCTTGGTTTTGTTCAGGGAAACCACCATCACCACGTCGGTGTGGCAGTCTTCCAACACATTTTTGCCGCCGCTGGCCCATACGCCGGTATAATTACCCAGGTCAATGCCGGCCAGAAGAATATTATAAAATTCATCCTCTGTTTCCACATGGGGCACAGGCCAGGGATCGATCAACGGGTTTTGGGAGCTTTCCAGCGCCTGCGCAGGCACCATGCAGCCAAACGCCAACACCAGCGCCAGCATCAATACTGCCCATTTCTTCATTTTCTGCATCATTTTTCTCCTTGCATTTTATCAGGCGTCCAGATCGTCAAACAGATCCTTGGTATATACGCCTTTTTCCACCAGGGCATGGATGGCGTCGATCACTGTCTGCTTGTCTTCCTGATAAGTGACGCCAAACCATTTATCCCGGGTTTCCAATACCTTTACGGACACTTCGCCCTTTTTCAGCAGCTCATCAATATAAATGGGCAGCAGATACTCGGCCTTCAGTTCCTTTCCTTCAATAGAACGGAAGAACTGGGCAAAACCTTCCTCCAGTTTATCAATAAATTCCGGCGTCAGCCCCCAGAAATTCATGGAAACATAGCTTTCTGCATCCAGTTCTCGGCCATCAGATGCCGCACCGGTGGCGGTTTTGACGATATTGGAGGTTTCGTCCACTTCGGTAAGATAGCCGTTTTCGTCGGTTTTGCTGATGCCGCGGGTTACGCCGCCGTTATCGCTGAGGGTGTTTTTCAGGATAAACCCGGCCATACAATAGCGAGCAGGCTGATCCGGCGTATAATCCAGCAGGAAATCATGGACAATACGGAAAGCTTCCCGGCCATAATAGTCGTCCGCATTGATGACGGCAAAGGGTTCCTTCACCACGCCCTTGCAGGTGAGCACCGCCTGACCGGTGCCCCAGGGCTTTTTGCGGCCTTCGGGCAGGGCGACGCCTGCGGGCAGATCATCCAGCGCCTGAAAGGTGTAGGCCACTTCTACATTCTTTTGTGCGCACAGCTTTTCAATGCGGTCGCCGATCACTTCTTTGAAATCCTGTTCAATATCCTTGCGGATGATAAAAACAATTTTATTGAACCCTGCGGCAATGGCATCATGAATGGAATAATCCATGATGATCTGACCGCCGGGGCCCACAGGAGCCAGCTGCTTAATACCGCCGCCAAAACGGGAACCAATACCTGCTGCCATGATAACAAGTGTGGTTTTCATCTTTCTTTCCTCACTTTCCTGTCCTTGCAAGAAGGCATGCCACAAGTG
>JAFSBN010000176.1 GCA_017437265.1 Clostridia bacterium | reverse complement strand
GGAAATCAAGCTGTAATTTCATAAACATCAAGCCGCGGTCGAACAGACCGCGGCTTTTCTGTGGGGGAGACCATGGCGGGGCGTTGACCCCTCCACCCCCACCAGGGCCAGCAGGGTCAGTGACCCTGCACCCAGTACCGGAAATATCAATTTGTATCAGACGAACAATTTGCCGGTGAAACGGAGCATCACGCACACACGCTTTTGCAGAGGAAGGTTGAAACTTTTCAAATTGGGTGTGGCACTGCCGCACGCAGAAACCCCTTTGCAGAGAAAGATTGAATTTTTGCGAGTTGGATGCCCGCACTGCCGCACGCAGAAACCCCTTAGCAAAAGAACGAATGAAACTTTGCGAATTGGGTGTGGCACAGCCACCCACGGGCTGGGCGGTGGAACACCGCCAACCGGATGCTTTGCATCCGGGGAAAACGAAAGAAATAAGCCGGGAGAGAAAGCAAGCTTTCTCCTCCGGCTTTTTCTTCGTTTTCATAGCGCCCGTGGGCTCTCTTTCCGTTTCCCAAAGCTTCATGCGGAAAGAAGTTTGTTCAATCAGTTTTCTCAATCGCAGAATGGGTGCAGGGCCAATGGCCCTGCCGCTGGGGTACAGGGGCTGCGTAAGCCCCTGCCTGGTCATCACTTCCCGGTCATTTTCTGAAAGGCGTTGATCACAGCCTGGGTAACGCCGGCGCGGAATGCGTTTTCTTCCAGCGTGCGCACCCCTTCAATGGTGCTGCCGCCGGGGCTGCACACGGCATCCTTCAGGGCACCCGGGTGCATGCCGGATTGTTTCAGCATTTCTCCGGCACCGATTACCATCTGGGCGGCACATTGCATGGCCTTGTCCCTGGGCACGCCGCAGTACACGCCGCCGTCTGCCAAGGCTTCCATGAACATATAGGCAAAGGCGGGGCCGCAGCTGGCCACGGTGCCGGCACCGTCAAAAATGCTTTCGTCCATCCACATCATTTCGCCTGCAGGGGCCATGGCACGGAGGAAAACACTCGTCATTTCTTCTGTGACCAGCTCATTTTTTGCCGCCAGCGTCAGCCCTTTGCCCACGGCCACCGGAGTATTGGGCAGGATGCGGATGATGGGAAGATCAATCATTTCGCTAAGCTCTGCCACAGAAATACCGGCTGCCATGCTGACGATAACGGGCTTGTTCCCCCGCAGGGCTTCCTTCACTTTGCCCAGCACCTGAGCCACCAGATAAGGCTTCACACCAATGAAAATATAATCGCTTTCCTTTACCAGCGCATCAAAATCCGCCGCCGCTGCGCCGGTTTCTGCGGCCAGCGTTCGGGCTTTTTCCATGGCCTTGTCATAAAGCAGCACATCTTTGGCGTTTTCCTTGGCCACAGCCCTGGCCAGCGCACCGCCCATATTGCCGGTGCCGATAAAACCGTATTTCATCCATATCACCCTTCGTTTATCGGATTTGTCCGTTGCCCAGGATTACGTATTTGTAGGCGGTCATTTCCTTCAACCCCATGGGACCCCGGGCGTGCATTTTCTGGGTGGAAATGCCCAGCTCGCATCCCAGGCCGAATTCGCCGCCGTCGGTGAACCGTGTGGAGGCGTTCACATACACCGCTGCGCTGTCCACAGCGCCGGTGAATTTTGCGATAGCGTCCTGATTTTGGGAAAGAATGGCTTCGCTGTGATGCGTGGAATGGGCATCGATGTGATCGATGGCTTCGTCCACATTTTTGACCACCCGCACCGCCAGCACATAATCCAGGAATTCCGTGTCAAAATCATTTTCCCCGGCAGGAGTGCCCTGCATATACTGCGCCGCCTTTTCGCAAAGGCGGAAGGAACAGGTCTGTTTGCGGCCTTCCGCAGTTAAAAGCTGTTCCAATTTAGGCAGGAACAAGGGGGCCATCTCTTCATGCACCAGTAATACCTCTGCTGCATTGCACACGCTGGGGCGGCTCATCTTGGCATTTTCCACAATCTGCAGTGCCTGTTCCACATCGGCGTCCTTGTCCACATAGATATGGCAAATGCCGGTGCCGGTATGGATGCAGGGCACCAGCGCATTTTGCACACAGGCATTGATGAGCCCTGCGCCGCCCCGGGGAATGAGCAGATCCACATATCCCACGGCTTTCATCAGGTCCATGGCGCTTTGCCGGGTGGTATCTTCAATCAGATTCACGGCCGTTTCGGGCAGCCCGGCTTCCTTCAGCCCCTGCCGCAGGGCCTGTACAATGGCGTATGCGCTGCGGAAGGCTTCCTTGCCGCCCCTGAGGATGCATACATTGCCGCTTTTGAGGGAAAGGGCGGCGGCATCGCTGGTAACGTTGGGGCGGCTTTCGTAAATGATGGCCACCACGCCAAGGGGCACGGATACCTTTTTGATCAGAAGGCCATTGGGACGTTCCGCTTCGCTGAGGGTTTCCCCTACAGGATCGGGCAGCTTGACCACGTCCAGAATGCCCTGAGCCATGCCTTCAATGCGCTCTTTGGTCAAAAGCAGCCGGTCCAGCATCACAGGGGCAATCACACCCTTTGCCATTTCCATATCGATGGCATTCTGGGCAAGAATGTTACCTGTGTTGTCCACCAGCGCCTTTGCCATCAGGCGCAGAGCGTTGTTTTTCTTTTCCGTGGTCAGGCCGTTCATCAGCCGGACGGCGGATTTGGCTTCCTGCAAAATCTGCTTTGTTTCTTTCATGATTGTTCACCTGCCAGAAAACGTGTTCCGATGGATTGACCGTTCACAATGCCGTACAGATCCTCCGGTCTGTCGCCGTTGGTGATCACCATATCAATGCCGGCCTGGGTGGCGATCTGGGCGGCGTGGAGCTTGGTGAGCATGCCGCCGGTGCCAAGGGCACTGCCGGCGCCCCCAACCATGGCTTCAATTTCCGGGGTGATCTTTTCCACCACATGCAGCATTTTGGCGTTGGGATCCTTATGTGGATCGGCGGTGCACAATCCGTCAATATCGGTGAGCAAAATGAGCAGATCCGCCCTGGCGCTTTTGGCTACCACGGCGGCCAGCGTATCGTTATCGCCGATGACGATTTCTTCTGTTGCGATGGTGTCGTTTTCGTTGATGATGGGCAGCGCACCCAATTCCAGCAGCCGCATCAGGGTGTTTTCAAAATTGTGCCGCCGCTTTTCAATCTCGATATCTTCGTTGGTCAGAAGAATCTGGGCCACGGTGTGGTTGTAGGTGGAAAAAAGCCGGTCGTAGGTGTACATCAATTCGCACTGGCCCACGGCGGCAGCGGCCTGCTTGGTGGGAATATCGGTGGGACGCTCTTTTAACAGCAGCTTGCCCACGCCCATGCCAATGGCACCGGAAGATACCATGATAATCTCATGACCTGCGTTTTTCAAATCGCTCAATACCTTGCAAAGCATTTCCACCCTTTGGATGTTCAGCCGGCCCGTGGCATGGGCCAGGGTGGAGGTGCCCAGTTTCACTACAAATCGCATGTGTTTTTTGCCTCCAAATGTGTATACAAGTATAGCATACCACATTCATTTGGCATTGCAACGCATATACACGAAAAAAACAGTATTTTTACTGCTGCTGCCGAAGCCTTTCCCAGCGGGCTTTGGTAGCCTCGCCGCCCCGCAGATGGCGTACCTGATGGTGAAAATTCATCACGGCCTGCACTTCCTCAAAAAGGCCGGGGTGCAAAAGCCTCAGCCGGTCGTGAATATCCTTGTGCACGCTGCTTTTGCTCAGGCCGAAGCGTTTGGCCGTCTGGCGCACGGTATCTCCGGTTTCGATGATATGACGGGCCAGCATGATACAACGGGTCTGGATCTGATGCCGCATCCTTTTCTCCCCTTTCGGCACAGGATATGAAAGGGAAGGAGGGTTCATGCCTTGGGCAAATTTTGTAAACAAAAGGAAATTGGCTTGAAAGAAGGGGAATTTTCCATTATACTGTAGAGTGATGACGAACGAACCCTTGAGGGAGTGGATGCACCGATGAAAAAGCTGATCACTGCAGTAATGGCCGTTTTTTTGCTGCTTTCCGTTTTCACTTTGGCCGGAGCAGAAGAGATTACCTATACCGGCACAGTAAAGGGCGGCAAGCTGAACATGAGGGAATCCAATTCCTCGGACAGCAAATCCCTGGGCTCTTTCAAGTCCGGCACCAAGGTGACGGTACTGGAAAACGACGGAACCTGGTGCAAAGTGCAGTCCGGCAATAAAATCGGCTATATGATGACGGAATATCTCATCATCGAAGCCAATTACACTCATCTGGATTGGGTGGAAACAAAGCACGACGGCACCATCCTCAACCTGCGGGAAAAGGCGGATCATGACAGCGCCATTCTTTTGCAGGTGATGAGCGGTGTGAAGGCGGAACGCATTGAAAAAGACGGCGATTGGAGCCGTATCCGGGTGGGCCATGTGTTCGGCTGGGTGGAAAACAGCAGGGTGGCGCCCCTTTCCGGCGAATTTGAAACGCTGCTCACCAGTGAAGACCATCAGTATGCCTTTGATTTTGCCGCACTGGCAAAGGCACCCAAGGAAGTGGGCAGCCCCCGCATGCGCCAGCGTGAAAGCGGCTTTCCCTATATCATGAACTATCCCAATACCCGCATTGAAGCGGCAGATGAGAAAATTCAGGCCTGGCTCAATGACACCCTTTCCTTTTTTGAACAGGATTTTGAAAAGAACCATGCCGGTGAAAGCGGAAGCTTTCAGGTGGATTACCGGGCGGTGAGGATTGACGACAGATACCAGTCCATCCTGCTGGTGGGCCGCTATACTGCCGGCAAAACGGCAATCAACGTATTCCTGCCCATCAATATTGACGCACAGGAACAGAAAATTCTGACGGTGGAAGATATGTTTCAGGCATCTGACAAGCTGCTGTTCTGTCTGGATGCCCGGCTGGAAAACATTCTGGATCATCCCACCGACGGCTATCAAATTGAACCGGATATGAGTGCCCTTTCCTATGGCGTGATGAACAGCGAGGGCTTTGATATCTACCTGCCTGCCGGCAGCTGTATGCCTGCCATTTACGGCGATATCCTCATCACCCTGCCCTATACCCAGATTGCAGAGATCATGAACGTGGAAAGCGCCATCATCAAAAGCAAGGTGCGCACCATCGACCCGACCAAACCCATGATCGCCCTCACCTTCGATGACGGCCCTTCGGAGCACACCATCCGCATCCTGAAGGTGCTGGCCCAGTATGATGCCCGGGCCACCTTCTGCGTGCAGGGTGTGAATGTGGAACCCTTTGCCGAAATTGTAAAGCTGGCGATTTCGCAGGGAAACGAAATTGCTTCCCACACCTGGAACCATCCGGACCTGGAAAAATCCTCCGAAAGCAAAATCCGCAAGCAGCTGGAGGATACCAACAATATCGTGGCCCAGGTGACCGGCGGCTATCAGGTGAAAGTGCTGCGGCCACCCTATGGCAATGTGACCAAGAAGGTGAAGAGCATCTGTGCCGAAATGGACATGATCATTGCCCATTGGGAGCTGGACACTCTGGACTGGGCCACCCGCAGCACCAACAGAACCTATAACAAAATCATGAGCGATGTGGAAAACGGCCTTATCATCCTCTGCCACGATATTTACGAAACCACCGCCGAGGCCGCCGAAAGGGTGATTCCGGAACTGGTGGAACAGGGTTACCAGCTGGTAACGGTATCGGAACTGATGTCCTTCCACAAGGACGGCGTCCAGCCCGGCACCGTGTACAGCCACCTGAAGCCGGAAAACATCCGGGTGGACTGAGAAAAGAATAAAAGCGGAGAGGAAAAGCCTTCCTCTCCTTTTTTTGCAAAGAAAACGGACGGCTCAAAGCCGTCCGTGATATTGATTTTTTGAGATCAAATCCTGCTGTGAATGGTTTCGTTCATTTCGGCGGAGCGCATCAGGGCTTCCATCAGCTTCATCACCCGCATCATCTGCTGGTGGGTGACCAGCTGCTTTTCTTCGCCGCGGACGGCCTTGATGAAATTGCGGTAATAATCGCTTACATCGCTTTTCACGGCGGGCAGAGGATAATGCCGAATGGTTTCATCGGTGCGGGGGGCCATGGTTTTGGTAAGCCCGGCGGCGGTGACAACGGGCACGGCGTCCCGCTTTTCCCAATCGGACACCATCACGATTTCGCCGTTCAGGGCCCAGTCGTGAATCATGGCGGTGCCGTTTTCGCCCTGCATATACCAGCGGGGCATATGGATGAAATTGCTGGTGCCCACTTCCACATGGGCGGTGAGGCCGGAAGCGAAGGTGATGAGGGCTTTGAAGCCGTCATCCACTTCGTCGTTGGTCACATGGGAATTGATGTTGTATACGCTGACCACATCTTCCTTCACCATCTGCAGCAGCTGGTCCAGAAGATGCACGCCCCAGTCAAGAATCATGCCGCCGCCCTGCAGCTTGCGGTTGCGCCAGTCGCCGGGAACGCCACGGGAACCATGCACCCTGGATTCGATGTTGAACACCTTGCCCAGCGTGTTTTTGTCGTAGATGGTTTTCATGACCAGAAAATCCTCATCCCAGCGGCGGTTCTGATGTACGGAGAAGATGCGTCCGTATTTCTTTGAGGCATCAATCATGGCCTGCAGGTCATCCGCAGAAAGGGTGACCGGCTTTTCACAGATTACATGCTTGCCCGCTTCCATACAGGCAATGGCGATGGAACGGTGGGTATCGTTGGGGGTGGCAATGGTGACCATGTCCACCGCTTTATCTGCCAGCAGCGCGTCAAGGGTGGGGTAGACATCCAGGCCGTTTTCTGCCGCCTGTTTCCGCTTTTCTTCGTCGATATCATAGATGCCCATGACGCAGATTTCATCCTTCATGGACAGCAACTTGTCCACATGCCAGCGGCCCATGCCGCCGTAACCGATCAATGCCCAGTTCATAAACACACCTCATGCTTCAGGGATTGTTTTTACGCACGAAATCATAGCACACCCTGCGCCCAAATGGAAGGGGGCAGGGAAAGAAATTTAGTAAAAATGCTCCGGCAGCAGCGCCGGAGCCGTGTTTTTATCACTTTTGTGGCTGCATCCCGATCAAAAGGGGAAGACAGGCTTCAAAATCCACCCCGTGGTGCATGTCTGTGCCGTTTTCCATGCTTTGCTGTACGCAGATGCGGGTAAAATCCGCTGCTGCTTCCATGCTTTTTTCCAGCGTTTTGCCCTGCAGCATGCCCCCCAGCAGCACGGAGGCGAATACATCGCCGGTGCCGTCGTATTGCTTGGGCACATGGGGCTGAGCATAGATGTGCAGGCGTTTGCCGTCAAAGCAGGCGGCACCCAGGTGATCCTTTTGCGGCCTGACGCCGGTGAGCACCACGCTTTTTGCCCCCAGTGCCATCAGCTTTTCGCACACTTCCAGAATATCACTTTCTTTCTGGATATCCGGCCGGTAGGGGGTATCGGTAAGAAAAGCGGCCTCGGTAAGGTTTGGCACCATCACATCCGCCCTTGCGCACAGGGCACGGATGCCCTTCACCATCCGGTCGTCAAAGCGGCTGTAGAGCACGCCGTGGTCGCCCATGACAGGGTCCACCAAGGTGATGTTATCCTTTGTCTGGAAAGCGTCAAAAAAGCGCTGAACGATGTCCAGCTGTTCCAGGCTGCCCAGATAGCCGGTGTACAGAGCATCAAACTGAAAGCCTTCCTTTTGCCAGTGACGGAAGAAGGGCTCCATGTCGCAGGTCAGATCCCGGAAGGTGTAGCCGGTGAAGCCGCCGGTGTGGGTGGAAAGGACGGCGGTGGGCAGGCAACTGAGCTGCACCCCCATGGCAGAAAGAATGGGCAGCGCCACGGTGATGGAGCAGCGGCCAAAGCCGCTCAGATCCTGCACGGCTGCCGCCTGGCGGGGCTTTTTCATTTCCGGCATTTCAGCGCCTCCCTTCTGTATTTCAAACAGGGCTATTATAAGCGTTTTTTTCTTTTCTGGCAAGCAAAATAAAATGGCTGCGGCATTTTACGCCGCAGCCGGGGAGAGGGGATGGGATGCGTTATTCGTTGGTGTCCAGATTAATGACGGGCAGGGCATCGGTGCCGCCGGAGACGAACTGGGGCAGCTGGCCGTTCCAGAGCTTGGCTTCGGTGAAGGAAATCAATTCTTCCGTCAGGCTTTCGGCAATCTTCTGGTTGGCTTCAGCTTCAGCTTCGGCCTTCACGCGGGTGGCGTAGGCTTCGGCATCGGCGTTCACTTTCTTTACATTGGCTTCAGCTTCGGCCTGGATCTTCTGGCGTTCAGCCTGCTGCTGGGTTTCCATGGTTTTTTGTTCCTGTTCAATTTCAGCCTGCAGCTTCTTCTGGGCCGCCACCTGCTTGTTTTCAACAGCATCGGTGAAAGCGTCGGTGAAGTCGATATTTTCGATGGAGACGGAGATGATGGTGATGCCGTAGCGTTCCATTTCCAGGCTCAGATCGTCCCGGATCTGCTTGGACAGGGTTTCACGGGCAGATACCAGGTTTTCAGCGGTGTACTTGGAGAAGACGGCCTTGGTATTTTCCATCATACGGGGGTTGATGAGCTTATCGTAGTAGTTGGTGCCCACTTCCTTGAAGAGGGTCATGGCGGTGGACTTATTGATGGCGTAGTTGATGGAGCCGGAGATATCCACCTGCTGGATGTCGCTGGAGAAGGCCTGGGTTTTGAAGGAAGTCTTCTGTTCCCGGTTATCCATCAGGGTGATCTTCTGGAAGGGGCTCTTGATATGGAAACCGGCTTCCAGGGTGTAGTCTTCCACCTTACCGAAGGTGGTGATGATGGCGGTGTAGCCGGTATTGATCTGGCAGGTGCAAACGCTGGCCAGGATCACCAGAACCACAACAGCCAGAGCGGTAAGAATCAGATGTTTTTTTGCTTTGTTGGACATTTTTACTTTCTCTCCTTCTGTTCCTGTTTCAGGACGTTCTCAGTATAGCACAATTTCCCTTCTTCTGCCACAAATTCTCATCCAACTGTACATTTTCCTGTTCCAATTGTCAAAATAAGCCTTGAAACGCAGCAGATTATTGTGTAAAGTATAGCTAACAGACAAAAGAAAGCGAGTGGATTTTTCAATGGCTGAAAAAATCATGCTCTGGGAAAAAGAAGCCCCTTACAGTGAATATTCAAAAGACCAGCCCCAGCCCTCTCTGGAGGCGTTTCCTGTTCCGGGCAGCCGGGGGGCCATGGTGGTGTGCCCCGGCGGCGGCTATACCCATAAAGCTGCCCATGAAGGGGTGCCCATTGCAAGGCTTTTGCAGGGGGCCGGCATTTCTGCCTATGTGCTGGACTATCGCGTGTCTCCCTGCCACCGGGAAGCCCCCCTTTCCGATGCCAGGCGTGCCATCCGTCTTCTGAAACAGAGGGGCTATGAAAAGGTGGGCATTCTGGGCTTTTCTGCCGGCGGCCATCTGTGCTGCTCTGCCGCCACGCTGTATGAACCGGGCAATCCGGAAAGCGCAGACCCTGTGGAGCGCTTTTCTTCCCGGCCGGATGTGTTCTGTCCCTGCTATGCGGTGGTCACCTTCGGCAAATACACCCACATGGGCAGTCGGGAATCGCTGCTTGGCGAAGAGAAGGACAATGAAGCTTTGGTCCGTCGTTTTTCCGCCGAACTGAACGTGACAAGGGATACGCCTCCTGCCTTCATCTGGCACACCGCCCAGGATGGGCTGGTGCCGGCGCAAAACAGCCTGCAGCTGGCCATGGCGCTGCGGGACAATGATGTGATGTTTGAATTGCACGTCTATCCCCTGGGGCACCATGGCATCGGCCTTGGCAGCGAAAACCAGGTGGCGTCCCAGTGGGGCGGCGAAATGTGCCGTTTCCTGGTGGGAATGGGCTTTGGCGTGTAAGGAGATACATATGTACGATTTTTCTTCCGTGGAAAAATGGCTGGATCAGCTTTTGTCCCTTGGTATTCCCTTTTGCCAGCTGCATGTGAAAAAGGATCATCAAACTCTTTTGCGCATCCAGCGGGGGCCGGTGAATTTTCATAACCGTTTTTTTCTCTATTCCTGCACAAAGCCTATGACGGTAACGGGCATGCTGCGGCTGATAGAACAGGGGAAAGCTTCTCTTTCCGATCCTGTGAAAGAATACATTCCTGCCTATGCGGATGCATTCGTTTTGAAAAACGGGGTGCCGTCAAAGCCGGAAAGGGAAATGACCCTGCACCATCTTTTCACCATGACTGCCGGGCTGGATTATGATCTTTCCGCCCCCGGCATCCGGGAAGCGGCGCAGAAAGAAAACGCCGCCACCTTCGATATCGTATCTGCATTCCCGAAAAAGGCCCTTTCCTTTTCTCCCGGGGACAGATGGCAGTACAGCCTGTGCCACGATGTGCTGGCGGCGGTGATTGAACGCATCAGCGGCCTTTCCTTTGCGGATTACATGCGCAAGGAGATTTTTGATCCGCTGGGCATGGAGCACACTTCCTTTGAAATGAGCGATGCCATGGCGCCTCAGTATGCCCTGAACTGGGAAACGAGGGAAATTCATCCCCATCCGCTCCTATGCGATTACCGGCTTTCCCCCGGGTATCATTCCGGCGGGGCAGGGGTGATCAGCACCCTGGACGATCTTTCCCTGTTTCTGGACGCCCTCAGCTGCGGCGAAAGCAAAGACGGCTACCGCCTTTTGCAGCAGGATACCATCCGCATGATGCGCACGGAGCAATTGACCGCTATCGCCAAAGATCCTTCCTTCGGCTGCTCCTCCGGCCCCGGTTACGGCTATGGGCTGGGGGTGCGAACGCTGGTGGATAATCATCAGGGGCAAAAATCCCCCATCGGTGAATTCGGCTGGGACGGTGCTGCCGGCTGCTATGCCCTGTGCGATCAGCAAAATCGCCTGTCCATCGCCTTCACCATGCAGGTGCTGGGCTGGGTAGGGGTGCAGGGTGTATCGCATGCCCCCATCCGGGACGGGGTGTACACTGCTCTTTCCCTGTAAAATATGCAAATTGTGGCAAAATTAGCACTCTTTGATCGAGAGTGCTAATTTTGTGTTGCTTTTTATTTTCCATCGTGCTATACTACCCGGTACAGGGAGCTTTTCCCTTTATTATCATCCAATGGAGGCGCTTTTTATGGAAACCAAAGGCAACATTTCTATCCATGCACAAAACATTATGCCGGTGATCAAGCGCTGGCTGTATTCCGATAAGGATATTTTTATTCGTGAATTGGTCAGCAACGGCTGTGACGCCATCACCAAATATAAAATGATCAAGGGGGATACCGGGGAAGATTTCCGGGTCACCGTCACGGTGGATAAAGAAAACCGCACCCTCACCTTCACCGATAACGGCATCGGCATGACGGCGGAGGAAGTGGACAAGTACATCAATCAGGTGGCCTTCTCCAGCGCTGAAGAATTTTTGAAGAACTATACCGGCGAAGAAAAAGGCGGTATCATCGGTCATTTCGGTCTGGGCTTTTATTCCGCTTTCATGGCTGCGGAAAAGGTGACCATCGATACCCTGTCCTGGCAGGAAAATGCTGCTCCCGTGCTGTGGCAGAGCGAAGACGGCATGGAATTTACCATGCAGGAAGGCAGCCGCACTGTGCGGGGTACCACCATCGTTTTGCACATTTCCGAAGAAGAAAAGGAATTCTGCGAAACCTTCCGTGTCCGGGAAGTGCTGGACCGCTATTGCGGCTTCATGGCCACGCCCATTTATCTGGTTGATAACAATAAAGAAGAAAAGCACGAAGAGGGCTGCGAATGCGAGGATTGCCATCACGATCACGCAGAAAAGCCCGTCAATGACGTGAACCCCCTGTGGCTGAAAAACCCCCGGGATTGCACCGAAGAAGAATACAAGGAAACCTATAAAAAGGTGTTCCACACCTTTGAAGAGCCCCTGTTCTGGGTGCACCTGAATGTGGATTATCCCTTCAACCTCAAGGGCATCCTTTACTTCCCCCGGATCAAAAAGGATTTCGGCGGCCAGGAAGGGCAGATCAAACTGTTTAACCGGCAGGTGTTTGTGGCCGATAATATCAAGGAAGTGATTCCGGAATTTCTGATGCTGCTCAAGGGTGTGCTGGACTGCCCCGATCTGCCCCTGAATGTGTCCCGCTCCTTCCTGCAGAATGACGGCTATGTGAAAAAACTGTCCGCTCACATTACCAAGAAAGTGGCGGATAAGCTGAACGGGCTGTTCAACACCGAGCGTAAACAGTACGAAACCTATTGGGACGATATTCATCCCTTTGTGAAGTACGGCTGCATCCGGGATAAGAAGTTCTACGAAATGGTGAAGCCCTCCATTCTTTACAAAACCACTGCCGGTGAATACCTGACCATGGATGAATACAAAGCCCGCAACGAAGGCAAGGCGGACAAGAAAGTGTTCTACACCACCGAGCAGAACCGCCAGGCCGCTGCTGTTTCCCTCTACACCCAGAAGGGCATGGACGTGGTGGTGATGGATACCCTCATTGATATGAACTTCATGAGCTTTATGGAATTTGGCGGGGATATGAATGAAACCCGTTTTGTCCGGGTGGATGCGGATGTTTCCGGTCTGACGGAGGAAAGTGAAGAAGGGAAGGATCTGGACGCCGCCCTTCTGGAAAAACTGTTCAAAGCAGCCCTTTCCGATGATACTTTGACTGTGAAGCTGGAAGCCCTGTCCGACCATGATCTGCCCCTGATGCTGACGGAAGACGAGCAGATGCGCCGCTACAAGGAAATGAGCGCCATGTACGGCCAGGGGATGGATTTCCCGGCCCAGTATACCTTGGTACTTAACCGTGCCTGCCCCACCATCCGCTCTCTGGCCGCCATGGAAAACGAAGAAACCGCCCATCTTATCTGCCGTCAGCTGTTTGATATTGCCCGGCTGTCCTCCCGTCCCCTGGAAGCCAAAGACCTGCAGGATTTCATTGCCCGCTCCAATCGGCTTTTGTCCCTCTTGGCAGATAAAGCCTGACCAGGGATTTCATCCCTGGACCCAGTAGCGGACCAGGGGTATCACCCCTGGACCCAGTAGCGGAAGTTTCTCGTCTTATCTGACAAACATTTTTCCGCTGAAACAAGAAAAGGCCGCTGATGCGAGTAGAAAAAGGCTCCCTTGTGTAAAGGGAGCTGTCCTGCAGGGCCTGAGGGATTGTCGTCCCCCCTCCAAGAAACACGCAGAAACTCCTTGGCAAAAGAAGATTGTTACTTTGCGAGTTGGAGGTGCCACTGGCACCCACGGGCCGGCGGCGGAACGCCGCCCACCGGATGCAAAGCATCCGGGGAAAACGACAAAAAGAAGCGGTGAGAGAATTCATTCTCTCAACCGCTTTTTTTCGTTTTCATTGTGCCCGTGGTGCTGTTTTTCACCTCTTTACCCTTCATGCGGAAACAATTCCGTTGATACGATTGCATGTCGCACTCTGGGTGCAGGGGTGATACCCCTGCCGCGGGGTATAGGGGGCGCGGAGCCCCCTGCTCTCGTCAGGGTACAGGGGCTGCGTAAGCCACAGCCCGGTTTTTATTCCATGGTTTCCGGGGCATTTTCGTATTCTGTGTCCTGTGAAGAAAGGATCACATCCGCTTCCTGCTGCGCCTGTTCCATATTGCCGATCAGCACATCAAGCCCTTCCCGCAGCTGCTTCAATTCTTCGATGGTGAAGGAGCGGGCGTCGTGCAGCAGGCTTTCCAGCTTGGGCTTGCCGATGTCACTGAACGCCTTCGCCACTTTATCTGCAGCATTTGTCACCTTTTCTTTGGCCTGCTCAAAGATGGGCTCGCCCTTCCGGGCCAGGTGTTCCACTGCTTCCTGAGCCTTTTCCATGCCGGTGGCCACGGCACCGATGCCGGCCTTTACCACTTTTTCCAGTTCCTTGCAAAAATCATCCATCAGCGCATCGCTCCTTTTCATGTTGTGTTTATTGTGCCCGGAAATTTTGCGCACATCCGCATTTTTTCTGTCGTTTCTTTTGCCTATTATGCCAGAAAAAGGGGAAAATGACAAGAAAAGAAAAAACAAAATCATCCATATTTTTGTGCAGATTGACGAAAATTCCCTTGACATTGGGGGAAATATTTCGTACAATAAATATGATCGGCTGAAAAGTCTGTCCCACAGGTGGGTCAGATGGGCTGTTTTCGGATACATTTGCTTCTGGTTTATTTTTTCAGGCGTTTTGCCGCTTCAGCATAGGGCGTTTATTTTGGTGTGCGTCCAGTGTTTTAGTTGTCGAACTATCTGTTTTGTATACCGGTTCATGGTATCGAAATACAGCTTTGCCGTGCGAAAACGGCTTTTTTTCGTGCGGTTTTTTCAATTGACAGAGAACGAAAATAAAAAAATGAGAAAAGAGAAGTGAAAGGAGGACAACCGTGGACAACATTATTTGGATCATTCTGGCCGCCATCCTGGGCCTTGCCATTGGTGCGCTGGCCGGATATATGTACCGCAAGGACATGGCCGAAAAGAAAATCGGCCGTACTGAAGAATATGCCAAAAAGCTGCTGGACGATGCTACCCGCAAGGCAGATGACAAGAAAAAGGAAATGCTGCTGGAAGCCAAGGAAGAAATTCTGCATCTGAAAACAGAACTGGATAAGGAAATCCGCACCCGTCGTGCCGAAATCCAACGCTCCGAACGCCGCACCATCCAGCGTGAAGAAACCCTGGATAAGCGTGAAGAACAGCTGGATAAGCGCCGGGATAACCTCTCCGAGCGTGAAGATGCGCTGAATGTGAAATATCAGAATGCGCAGAAACTGGAAGACGAAGCCAACGAACTGAAAGCAAACCAGGTGGCCGAGCTGGAACGCATTGCCACCCTCACTCAGGACGAAGCCCGTCAGATCATTATCGACCGTGTGCAGAAGGATGCCTTCCACGATGCCGCCGCCACCGTCCGGGATATCGAAGCCCGTGCCAAGGAAGAAGGCGAAAAGAAGGCCCGGAACATCATCGCCCTGGCCATTCAGAAATGTGCTGCCGACCATGTGGCAGAAAGCACCGTCTCCGTCATCAACCTGCCCAATGACGATATGAAGGGCCGCATCATCGGCCGTGAGGGCCGCAACATCCGTGCACTGGAAACGGCCACCGGTGTGGACCTGATCATCGACGATACTCCCGAAGCTGTGATCGTTTCCGCTTTCGATCCCGTGCGGCGTGAAATTGCCCGCCTGGCCATCGAAAAGCTGATCATGGACGGCCGCATCCATCCCGCCCGCATCGAAGAATGCGTGGAAAAGGCGAAGAAGGAAGTGGAAAACCAGATCCGTGAAGCCGGCGAACAGGCCGTGTTCGAAACCAATCAGCATGGTATCCATCCGGAACTGGTGAAGCTGCTGGGCCGTATGCGTTACCGCACCAGCTATGGCCAGAACGTGCTGAAGCATTCCATCGAAGTCAGCCATCTGGCAGGCCTTATGGCGGCCGAGCTGGGCGCCGATGTGGCTCTGGCCAAGCGTGCCGGTTTGCTCCACGATATCGGCAAGGCCGTTGACCACGAACAGGAAGGCACCCACGTGTCCCTGGGCGGCGAACTGGCCCGCAAGTACAACGAAAGCCCCGACGTCATCCATGCTATCCTGGCCCACCACAACGATGTGGAACCCCAGACCGTGGAAGCCGTGCTGGTGCAGGCTGCCGACGCTATCAGCGCCGCCCGCCCCGGTGCCCGCCGCGAATCTCTGGAAAACTACATCAAGCGGCTCACCAAGCTGGAAGAGATCGCCAATTCCTTCTCCGGTGTGGATAAGTGCTTTGCCATCCAGTCCGGCCGTGAAGTGCGCATCATGGTTAAGCCCGAAGACGTTACCGACGAAGGCACCAAAGTGCTGGCCAAGGAAATTGCCAAGCGTATCGAAAAGGAAATGGAATATCCCGGCCAGATCCGCGTGAACGTGATCCGGGAAACCCGCTCCACCGAATACGCCAAGTAATTCAAATAAAAAGAAGCCGATTGAATCGGCTTCTTTTTTGTTGCTGCAAAACGGAATAGTATATCGTTCTGAATTGCGGGATTTATGTTTCGGGCAGCAGATGGGCCGGCAGATGTTCCTTCAGGATCTTGTACCCTTCGCTGTTGGGGTGCAGGCCGTCGATCATCAGTTCCGGCTTGCAATAGCCGTTATCGGCCAGGAAATAAGGGTACACATCGCAGAAGGAAATATCCTCATTGGCATCGGCAAAGGCGCGGTAGAGATCGTTCAGCTCTGCAATCTTGTGCTGAGCCCCCCGGAAGAAAGCGTCGGTGGTGGGCAGGGTGGAGATGATGGTGAAGCGGATGCCGGGGTTGGTTTCCCGCATGATCTGCACCATTTGTTCCACGCGCCCGGCGATCTGTGCAGGGGTGGAAGCACCCATATCATTGATGCCGCACCAGATAACCAGCTGTTTGTAATCCCGGGCGGCAATTTCGTCGATGCGGTTGAGCATATGAACGGAGGTCTGGCTGCCGATGCCGAAATTCACACAGTCCCCCCGGCCCAGGAGGGTGTTGAAATCCCCTTCGTTATAGTACACGTTCTGAGTGATGGAGTCTCCCAGGAAAGCGATGCCTTCACTGGGCTTCAGCCAATCAGAGGGACCGTAATTCACCGGCACACCATCGCCCTCCACATATTTCACGGAATACAGCGTCACCTTTTCGTCGCTGGCACACAGCGGGCGAATTTCGTCCAGCAGGTTAAACAACCCGCCCATCTTCATGGACAGGGAAATGTACAAAAACTCTGCCTGACAGCGGCCGTTTTCCAGTTTGGTCACTTTGTTGGGGTGAATTGTCAGCCAGCGGTTGCCGCCGGAATGACTGATGAGGGCCAGATATACGCCGTCTTTTTCAGGCCCGTCGTATTCAAGAACCAGTTTGGAGCCCTTGGTCATGGCCGTTGCATCAAATGCACCGCCTACATGCTCGGTGAAGTAAAAATCCAGCATGGCATCCTTGCCCTGGGCTGTTTTTTTGCCTTCAAAAATCATATGATCGCCCTCCTGTGCCGCCGCAAAGGAACAAAGTGCCATCAGCATGGCCGTGGCCAGCATGAACGCTAACGTCTTTTTCATCTCTGCGTGCATCCTTTCGTATGTGTTGATTCCATTATACTCATTTTTGTCCTTTTCCGCAACCGTATCTTGCCGTTTTTCGACGGAATGATGCCAAATGTGCTTCCTTTATTGCAATCCGGCTTTTTGCTATGCTATAATAAATTTATGCTCAATGAAATGATCGTTATTTTGGGGGAGGAGTTTATTTATGTCCACCATCCGTCTGGGAAGAACCAATCTGGTTGTCAACAAAAACGGCTTTGGCGCCCTGCCCATCCAACGGGTCACCCTGGAGGAAGCAAAGCCCATCCTGCGCAAAGCCTATGAAAAGGGCATCGACTTTTTTGATACCGCCCGCAGCTATTCCGACAGTGAAGAAAAGCTGGGCTATGCCCTGAGCGACGTAAGGGACGAAATCATCATCGCCACCAAAACCCCTTCCACCACCGTGGAGGGCTTCTGGCAGGACCTTCGCACCAGCCTTTCCCTTCTCAAAACGGACTATGTGGATATTCTCCAGTTCCACAACCCCTCCTTTGTGCCCAAGCCCGGGGATGGCACAGGGCTCTATGAAGCCATGCTGGAAGCCAGAGAAAAAGGCATGATCCGCTTTATCGGCTTTACCAACCATCGGCTGCATCTGGCGGAAGAAGCCGTGCTTTCCGGCCTGTATGACACGCTGCAGTTCCCCTTCTCTTATCTGGCCAGCGAAAAAGAGCAGGCCCTTGTGGAACTGTGCGAAAAGCACGATATCGGCTTTATCTGCATGAAGGCCCTTTCCGGCGGCCTCATCACCCGGGCAGATGCCGCCTATGCCTATCTGGCCCAGTTCCCGGTGCTGCCCATCTGGGGCATTCAGCGGGAAAGAGAACTGGACGAATTCCTGGCCTGCGGCGAAAATCCCCCGGCCATGACGGAGGAAATCCGCACCCATATTGCAAGGGAGCGGGCCGAGCTTACCGGCGATTTCTGCCGCGGCTGCGGATACTGTATGCCCTGCCCCGTGGGCATTGAAATCAATAACGCTGCCCGCATGAGCCTGATGCTGCGCCGTGCCCCGGAAAAGGCATGGCTTGGCGAAGACTGGCAGCGGAAAATGGCCCTCATTGACGAATGCCTCTCCTGCGGCCAGTGCGCCTCCAAATGCCCCTATCAGCTGGATACACCCAGCCTGCTGAAAAAGAACTGGGAGGATTACAAAACCTTCCTCAAGTAAATAAGGACATTGCCCCCTTTACCACAGCACCGGATCTTGCTATTTTGATTCGGCAAATGGTTTCCTGCCGCAGCTTGAGGAGACGATGCGGGGTTTCACCCCTGCACCCTGACAAGGGGCATCGCCCCTTGACCCGGTAGCGGATACGGTTGTCTTATCGAACGGACAATTTTCCCGCTGTTGCCGCACGCAGAAGCAAGCCTGTAGAAGCTGATTGTATTTTTGCGAGTTGGAAGCAGCACGGCTGCCACGGGCGGGGGGCGGCGTACGCCGCCTGCCGGATGCAGGGCATTCGGGGAAAACGGAAAATGGCCGGAGGGAAAGTTAACTTTCCCTCCGGCCATTTTCATCGTTTTCATAAGCCTGTGGTGCGCGTTTTCCCGTTTCCCCCAACTATCGTGCGGAAAACCGAAGGATAGAAAACCATCCGTCCTTCGCAGGAAGGGTGCAGGGACGATGTCCCTGCCGTGGGGGCGGGGGCGAGTAACCCCCGAAGGTACCTCCACGCAGCATGCGGAAAAACAATACTTGGGTGTACATTGCGTTTTTGCAGAATGGGCTCAGGGCACTGCCCTGGTTATTTATCCAGAATGCGGCTGAGAAATTCCCGGGTGCGCTGTTGTTTGGGATTGGTGAAAATTTCGGCCGGGGGAGCGTCTTCGGCGATAACGCCCTGATCCATGAAGATGACCCGGTTGGAAACGTCCCTTGCGAAGCCCATTTCGTGGGTGACCACCAGCATGGTGAGGCCGCCTTCGGCCAGGTCCCGCATAACGGAGAGCACTTCGCCCACCATTTCAGGGTCCAGGGCGGAGGTGGGTTCGTCAAAGAGGAGAATTTCAGGGTCCATCGCCAGGGCACGGGCGATGGCCACGCGCTGCTTCTGGCCGCCGGAAAGCTGGCCGGGCCGGGCGTTCATATAAGGCGTCATGCCTACCTTTTCCAGATATTCCATGGCCTTTTTCTTTGCTTCCTGCTTGCTGCGCTTGAGTACAAGCGTCTGGCCGATGATGCAGTTGTCCAGGGCGCTCATGTTGCTGAACAGATTGAAGGACTGAAACACCATGCCCACCTTGCTGTGGTATTCGGCCCGGTTCAGTTGTTCTGCATCCTTGCCGTGATAGAGGATCTTTCCGGCAGTGGGATCTTCCAGGAAATTGATGCAGCGCAGCAGCGTGCTCTTGCCGGAACCGGAAGCGCCGATGATGGAGATCACATCGCCCCGGTTTACGGAGAAGGTGATGTCCTTGAGCACCTGATGGCTGCCGAAATCCTTTTTCAGGTTCTGCACCTGAAGAATGTTCATATCAGTCATGGGGAACATTTTCTCCTTTCTCCAGGGTGATGGTGGCGTCGGCTGCGCTCTGACTGCCGCAGATGGTGTAATGCTTGCCGCCGTCCATCTTCTTTTCCAACAGGCGAAGCAGCCTTGTGGTGGTGAAGGTGAGCACGAAATAGATGGCGGCAATGATGGCAAAGGCTTCGAAATAGCGGGCATAGGTGCCGGCGGCAGATTTGCCCACGAAGAAAAGCTCGCTCACAGAAATCACGTTCAAAACGCTGCTGTCCTTAATATTGACCACAAATTCATTGCCGATGGAAGGCATGATGTTGCGTACCGCCTGGGGCAATACCACATGCACCATACTCTGCCAGTGGGTCATGCCGATGGCATGGGCGGCTTCCTTCTGGCCCTTGTCCACACTGATGATACCGCCGCGGATGATTTCCGCCATGTAGGCGCCGGTATTGATGGAAATGATGAAGATGGCAGCGCCAAGGGCGGGCATTCTCAGCCCCAGATACATCATGGAGCCGTAGAAGATCACCATGGCCTGCACGATCATGGGGGTGCCGCGGAACACTTCAATGTACACATTCAGGATGATGTTGACCAGCTTCATCAGGATGCGCTTGAAGATATTGTCCTTTTTGCTGACGGGAATGGTGCGCACGATGGCCACCAGCAGGCCCAGCAAAAAGCCCAGCACCGTGCCGCTGATGGCAATCAGCATGGTGAAGCCTGCGCCGTTTAAGAACAGCGGGCCGTATTTTTCGATCAGCAGCTGAATCCAGCCAAAGAATGTGGTGGGCAAAGACATAATTTCGGTCTCCTTTTAGCGAACCATGAGGACGGAAGGCATTTCCTCCGTCCTCATGCAGTGGTGTTTGGTTTTATTCGGCCAGGGGCTGGCGTTCCTTGGCACCGGACATCATGGCTTCCCGGTCTTCCTGAGGAATCTGGGCCAGAATGGCGTTAATCTGTTCGGCCAGGGGGCTGCCCTTCTTCAGGCCCACGGCGATGGATACGTCGCCTTCGCTGGCAACGAAGCCCTTGCCTTCGTCAAAGACGATGTAGGTCAGGTCAGGGTTGGCCAGGCAGTCGGCTTCGGCACCGGGCTTTTCAGCCACATAGCCGTCCACAGCGCCGGTGCGGGTGGCCACCACCATGGCAGGGAAGGTTTCCATGGAAACGGACTGGATCACGCCGGGGATCTGCTGGATAACGGTTTCGTGGAAGGTGTTCAGCTGGCCGGTGATCATGGCGCCGGAAAGCTCTTCCAGAGACTTGGCACCCGCAAACTTGCTGTCCTTGCGCACCACCACTACCAGCTCGCTGGTGTAGTATGCGTCGGAGAAGTCCAGCGTGGCCTTGCGTTCTTCCGTGGGGCTCATGCCGGCAATGATGGCGTCCAGATAATCGCTCATCACGCCCATGGGCAGGCCGTCCCATTCGGTTTTCACAATCACCAGTTCCATGCCCAGGCCATCGGCAATCTGCTTTGCAATCTGCACGTCATAGCCGTCGGCATAGCCCATGCCGCCTTCGATGGGCACGGTGTATTCGGTTTCTTCTACCTGGGTCCAGTTAAAGGGAGCGTAGTTGCATTCCATGCCCACGCGCAGCTGCTTCTTGGTATCGTCGGCCAGGGCAGCGGGGGCCAGGATCATCACGATCAGCATCATCAGGGCTACGATACGGGTCAGGTTCTTCATGTGTCTTTTCCTCCTCAAAATGAAATAGCTGCGAGGCCTCAAAGACGCCCGCAGCTTTTATCTGCTTGATAAATGTTGCGAATAGCGCCCCACGGGTGTTTCCCGTGACAGTCGGAGAGATGTTTTCCCTTCGCCCAACACCGGCTTAGCTGCTCACCGGCATTTCGGCAGCTTTCCCTTTTCCATGCCCCTCATAGCCTCCAGCAGGCTCCGGGCCGGTACTCATGATCGCTGCGCCTCTATTCTATGCAGCGGCATTCGCCGCTGATTTATGCCCTTATTCTACACAATTTTTCCATCAAGTCAATAGCGTTTCAAATGAAATACAATAAATGTACATCGGCATACAATGGGGCAGGGGCTTGCGCAGCCACCTGTACCCCCATTACGAGGCAGGGGCTTACGCAGCCCCTGTACCCCGCGGCAGGGGTATCACCCCTGCACCCGGAGTGCGATGAACAATATGATCGAACAGGGTTGTTTCCGCATGAAGGGTGAAGAGACGAAAAACAGCACCACGGGCGCAACGAAAACGATAAAAATAGCGGATGGGAAAATGAATTTTCCCTCCGCATATTTTTTCGTTTTCCCCGGATGCAAAGCATCCGGACGGCGGCGTTCACGCCGCCCAGCCCGTGGGTACGGCCGTGTCATGCCCAATTCACAATAGTGCAATCGTCGTTTCCAAACTGGCATTTGCGTGTTATTTGTAACAGCGGGAAATTGTCTGTTGAACCAGCCAACCACTTCCGCAATTGGGTCCAGGGGCAATGCCCCTGGTGGGGGTTGAGGGGGCGAAGCCCCTCAGGGGGCCTCAAACCCCAGCGTGTCCTTGTTGTGGCTGTCGCTGTTGCAGATCAGTTTTCCGCCTTTTTCCAGAATGTATGCCTGAATGGTAGGGGCGGGGTAGGGGGTGGTGCGGTAGCCCCGGGAGATGGCACCGGTGTTGATTTCAAACAGCTTGCAATGGGGCAGGATATTGTCCACCGCCTTTTGCCAGGCGGAAATGTATCGGGGGTGAGTTTCGTCAAAGAGGTGCTCTCTTTCCTGGAAGATGGTTACCAGATCAAAATGCCCGATGATGTCGGCCCCGGTCAGCTGAACGATCTGCCCAATCCGTTCGTAATAGGCTTCGATGAGGGCGTAGATATCGCCGCCGAAATAGGTGTCCACACCGTGCTTTAGCATGTCGATCTTCCAGTCAATGGGCACATGGTGCCCGTCTGCCATTTCCAGATAATGCACCGAGCCGATGCGGTAATCCAGCTCAACGGCAGGCAAGGGGGACAGGCTGTCCATTTCCAGGCCCAGATAGATCGTGATCTGATCTTTGTATTTTTCCTTCAGCCGGTTAATTTCCGCCGCATATTCCGGCAGCTTTTCTGCTTTCATGGCGCAGCCGTCGTCAAACGTCATGGGCGCATGATCGGAAAAGCCGATGTAGGAAAAGCCCTTTTCAATGGCGGTGAGCACCATTTCTTCCGGGGTATTTTTCCCGTCGCTGAATAGGGTGTGTACGTGCAGATCGCCTTTCATCAGGTCATCTTCTCCTGCTTCACTTTCTTGTCGATCACATGCCGGCCGGCCAGTTCCTTGTGGATATCTTCCAGGGAAATGCCCTGCTGCAGCATCAGCACCATCACATGGTAGCACAGGTCCGCAATTTCGTAGATGGTTTCTTTTTTGTCGTCAGCCTTGGCAGCGATGATCACTTCCGTGCATTCTTCGCCCACTTTCTTCAGGATCTTGTCCAGTCCCTTTTCGAACAGATAGGTGGTGTAGCTGCCTTCCTTCTTTTCCACCTTGCGGCCATAGAGCATATCCATCAGCTGCTGCAGGGAAAATTCCTGTCGTTCGTCGCTTTCCCATACCGGGGCGGTGAAG
>JAFSBN010000175.1 GCA_017437265.1 Clostridia bacterium | reverse complement strand
GGGATTTGGTGCGCTGCAAAAGCCGCATCAAATCACTGATTTTGGTGTTTTCGGTGACGAACACCGGGCTTTTCATAATTTCCTGCAGGTTCAGCTGGTTATCCTTGCTTTTGCGGTAGAAATCCTTCTGGTGGATCACGCCCACAATCCGGTCGATGGTTTCATCATAGACAGGCAGACGGGAATAGCCGCTTTCTTCGAAAATTTCGGAAATTTCGGCGAAGCTGGCGTCCTGAGGTACGCCCTCCACCCGCACACGGGGAGTGAGGATATCCGCCACTTCCTGATCGTGAAATTCGATGGCACTGCGCACCAGATCGCTGTCGTCGGCATCCATGCCGCCTTCCTGCTCCACTTCCTCCACCAGGGTGATCAATTCATCCTGGGTCAGCCGACGGTCATCCTTCACCTTAAAGAGCTTGGAAAGCAGAACCTTCCACTTGGAAAAAAGCCAGTTGATAGGCATAAAAACTTTCGTCATCCCGGAAATGATGCTGGCCACTGCCATGGCAAAGCTTTCGGGACTTTCCTTGGCCATGGACTTGGGGGAAATTTCGCCAAAGATCAGCACCACCACCGTAACCACAACAGTGGACAGGGTGGGGCCGGTGCTTCCGCCTACCAGATTGACAAAGAACACCGTGGCAATGGAAGCCAATGCAATGTTCACGATATTATTGCCAATCAGGATGGTGGACAAAAGATCGTCATAGTTTTCTGCCAGCCGCAGGGCTCTTTCCGCCTTTTTATTCCCGTTTTCTGCCAGACTTTTGAGCCGGGTGCGGTTCAGGGAAGAAAAGGCCGTTTCTGTTGCGGAAAAGAAGGCAGACAAGATGACAAGCGCAACCATTACCAGGATTTGAGTAGCCATTTTTTGTTAGTTTCTCCTTTTTTTCAGACACAAAAAGCACGCCTATGGCTTCAGCCGCAGGCATGCCTGTGTTTCATTTTGTTACCGGGGTAAGGCTCCGGTTCTATGGCATTACAACTGCCATAATCACCCTCCACGGGGCAACCACGCTCCTTTTGGAGATATCCTCCGCTTGAAAGTATACCACACTGCCCCTTCCGTGTCAACCATTACACATCATACCGCTTCAGCAGCATATCCAGTGCTTCCCGGAGCAAAATCGCTTCACCGATGCCTTCCCGCTTGGAAAGCTTGGACAAACGCTTCAGCTGATCGGAAGTATAATGGCTGGTCTTGGGCACCATCTTCTCCTCACGGCACAGGGCCACCTTGTTCTTGCTGGCATATTTCACCCGGAACATGGCGCTTTCAGCCTTGCGGAACAGTTCCTGATAACGGGTGGCATCCTCAAAAGCAGCGGCAATGCCGGCAGAAATGGTGATCTTTTCCCCGTCAGGCAATGCGATATTCAGCCCGCTGCGCAAACTTTCCATCAGCAGGAATGCATCTTCCTTTTCGATATCGCCATTAAACAGAATGCCGAATTCATCCCCCTGAATGCGATAGATTTCGCCCTTTCCTTCAATGCCGGCCTGCAGATACTGCCCCAGCGCAATCAGCACCTGATCCCCGGCTTCATTGCCGAAATCATCATTCACATGCATGAATTCATCCACGTCCAGCAGAGCGATCACCGCATTTTCACCATTGTTTTCCTGAGCCAGGATGGCCGTCAGCTTTTCTTCAAACGCCTGGCCGTTCTGAAACTGCAGCACTTCATTGACACGATTGGTTTTCATAAGTATTACCTCCTAAATATTATTTTCAAAATAATATTATCATTAACAATGTTATTTGTCAAGTATTATTTGTAAAATAATATCATCAAGTTGCATACTTTGATTCTGAGCCCGCTTTTTCGGCTGAAAGTCACGGAAAAATTCGGTTTTGTCCATATTTTTAGCAATTTTTCTCTTCTTTTTGCATTTTTGCTATGGCATCGCTGCACGAATTGTGCTATAATAATTCGGCACATCGCTTCAGCGATGGCTTTGCACCACAGATTTTTAAGGAGAGTGTTAATCCATGCCCAATATTGCAGTTCTCACCAGCGGCGGCGACAGCCCCGGCATGAATGCGGCCGTTATGAGCGTTGCCCGTTGTGCTAACCGTCTGGATATGCCCCTGATTGGCATCAAGCGGGGCTATAACGGATTGCTTGGCCGCTCGGGCAAGCTGGAAGACGATTTTGTCCGGCTGGATCTGGACACTGTTTTGGATATTGCCGATCTCCCCGGCACCTACCTGCGTACGGCCCGCTGCACGGAATTCCTGGATCCCGCCGTGCGTGAACGTGCTGCCCAGCGTCTGCGTGATATGGACGTCACCGGCCTTGTGGTCATCGGCGGCAACGGCTCCTTCCAGGGTGCCATGCGCCTTTGCGAGCTGGGCATCCCCTGCATCGGCATCCCCGGCACCATCGATAACGACCTGGCATACACCGAAATGACCCTGGGGTACGATACCGCCGTAAATTGCTGCGCCGATGTTGTACGCGCCATCCGTGCCACCTCCCGCTCTCACGACCGTCCCCATGTTGTGGAAGTAATGGGCCGTGACTGCGGCGATATTGCACTGAGCACTGCTGCTGCCACCGGCGCCGAAATCGTGGTGGTGCCCGAAGTGAAGTGGAGTGTGGACGAAGTAGCCGATAAGCTGAACTTCCAGATCAAGCGCGGCAACACCCGTGCCACCGTGGTGATCGCCGAAGGCTGCTGGGCCAGCATGAAGCCCTTTGACGTATACAAGTTCCTCAAGCCCTACGGCAAGGAAGTGTATGAAGGCGAACCCATGACTGCCAATCGTTTTGCCAGCGTTCTCAAGCGTAAGTGCGGCATGATCGAAGTGCGCTCCACCGTGGTGGGCTACACCCAGCGCGGTGCCGACCCCACCGCCAGGGACTGCATCTTTGCCTTCGAAGCCGGTGCCATGGCTGTGGAACTGCTCAAGCAGGGCATCAGCAACCAGGTCATCGGCATGAAGAACGGCAAGACCTTCCATATGCCCATCGAAAAGGCCTTGGCTGCCAAGCACACCTTCAACAAAAAGCTGTACAACATCGTCAACGAGTTCCAGCCGCAAAAATAAGCCAAAGAAATGCCGGTATGCATCTGCACACCGGCTTCTTTTTTTATTTCATGCGCATATAAGAAAGGCAGTTTTTCTCTTCCCCCAGCTCCTCAAAATACATCGGGTACGTTTCCACATACCGATAGCCGCATTTTTCAATGGTTTTTCGGGACGGATCATTCTCACTGAAGCAATCGGCAAAACAGGCATCAAACCGGGAAAGCAAATACTCGGTCACTGTTTTCAGCATTTCCGTGCCATAGCCCTTCTGCTGAAAATCTTTACCGATCACAAACCCCAGCCCCACACACATTTTTTCCTTCAGTTCTTCCACATCCGGCCGATAGGGATTCACATGGCAATAGCCAATCAGTTCCTCCCCCGTCAGCACAGCAATGCCGGTATGGTTTTGTGTCAGCCTGTCAAAGAACACATCAAACGCCGCTTCATTTTCCGCCGGCAAAAAGCCCGCCGGTGCCGTCACATCCCTGTCCCGCAGCAATTGGAACAGCGCCGCCTTGTCTCCTTCCTCCAGCAGCCTGTACCGCAGCCTTTGGGAGCACAATTCCTTTCCCTGCATGCCGATCATTCTTTTTCCTGCCTTTCGTCCTTTTTGTCATCGTACCACATTCTGTCTCTGTTGGCAAGAAACGGCACGGTAATCTGCCATGCCGCTTTTTCATTTATTTACATTTCATTTCCCACTGTTTCCAGCGGCCATCTGTCTTCATTTCTTTTTCCACTTCTTTCATTTCCGGAACCATCCATCCCGGCCATTCTGCCGGTAATTCAGCCGTCAGAGAAGTGCAAATACCTGTGACACAGTGTTTGCCGATGCGCACCTGTCGGATCAGCGGAGCGGTATAATATGCGTTTTCCTGTATTCTATCATACTGTTTCGCCAAAGTAAGCGCCGCCCCCAGCGCATCAAACGCTTCCTTTTGTTTTCCATCCTTCCACAGATACACGGATAACAGCAATTGAAGCTTTGCTACAAAGGTACTTTCATCGCCATAGTTGCCGTCAGTGCAAACTCCGTCAAGCATCGCTTTCGCGTTGGCAATACACTGCATTTTCTCCTTTAGAGAAAGATTCTGCCCATGAGCAATCACGCACCGAACCATCATTAGTGCACACACACGCGCCATTTCCAGTAACGCTTCGCCAAGCACGGCCGCCTGTTTCTTGCCATCCACCGCCTGAACCCGCATCAGCGTGCGGCACGCAAAGATATCCGGTGCTTTTTCTGCCAACGCGCTTGCTTTTTCCAGCATGCCCATATTCAGGTACAGCTGCATCAACTCTTCCGTGGCTTTGCTCTTTTCTTTTCCCTCGTCCAATTGCGGCAGGGCCTTTTCAAACAGTGCCATTGCCTCCCGCCACTCGGGATAGGTACTGTGAAGCGCAGCATCGTACACGCTGTACCCTTCCGCATCCAAACGGTGGTATTCTCCCCTTCTTACATATCCGGCCCGCATCAATACCGATGCCAGACAGACTTTCAGTCTTCCGTTGCCCGGATACTCCATCACTGCTTCCCGGGCTTTCAGAATACATGCATCCATATTCACATCGATTCCGTTGTTCTCTTCTTTCATTTTTTCAATCTGCTCTGCCAAAGCCTCCACTCTCTGAACACAGTCATCCTCATAGCCAAACAGTTCATCGATTGTCACGCCGAAAAAGTTGGCCAATGCCGGGATTGTCATTATATCCGGGCAACCGGAACCACTTTCCCAGCGGGACACAGCCTGGGTTGTCACACCAAGAGCCTCTGCTGTTTTTTCCTGGGTGATGCCGGCATTGCGGCGCAATTCTTTGATTTTTCTACCCATATCAAACGACATTTTTTCTTCCTCCCGATTGTTGATCACCGGTGCATCTCCATTTTATCAAATGAACTGCATTTCACCATATCCTATTGCTTGTTCTTTCATCAATCAACCATTGAAAAAACGCCAAGGCTTTTTACACCTTGGCGTTTGTCTGATTACTTTTTCTGTTTGCTCAGGTCCTTGGCACGCTGTTCGTGGCTCAGGGTACGCTTGCGCATGCGCAGGGACTTGGGGGTGATTTCCAGCAGTTCATCGTCATCGATGAATTCCAGGCATTCTTCCAGTGTCAAAGGATGCACGGACACCAGCCGCAGGCTGTCTTCCGATGCGGAAGCATTGCGCATGTTGGTCACATGCTTCTGCTTGCACACATTCACCACGATATCGCCGGGGCGGCTTGATTCGCCGCAGATCATGCCGGCATAAACGGGGGTCTGGTTGCTGATAAAGAGGGTGCCGCGCTCCTGTACATAGAACAGGGCATACTGGGTGGTTTCGCCGGTTTCGTAGCAAACCAGGGCACCCACATTGCGGTGGGGGATATCGCCCTTATATTCTTCGTAATGATCGAACACTGCGCTCATGATGCCTTCGCCGCGGGTATCGGTAAGGAATTCGCTGCGATAGCCGAACAGGCCGCGGCTGGGCACCAGGAATTCCAGACGCACCCGGTCGCCGCCGCCCATGCTTTCCAGCGTACCACGGCGCCGGCCAATCTTTTCGATCACGGCGCCTGCATGGGCCTGGGGCACGTCGGCCACCATGCGTTCGATGGGCTCCATCTTCTTGCCGTCTTCATAACGGTAAATAACTTCCGGCTTGCTCACCTGGAATTCAAAGCCTTCCCGACGCATGGTTTCAATCAGGATGGACAGGTGCAGTTCACCTCTTCCCCATACTTCAAACTGGTCCGGAGTGTCCCCTTCCTTCACGCGGAGGGAAACGTCGGTTTCCAGTTCCCGGAACAGACGGGCACGCAGATGACGGCTGGTGACAAAGCTGCCTTCCCGGCCGGCAAAGGGGCTGTCGTTGACGGAGAAGGTCATGGTGACGGTGGGCTCGGTGATGGCCACAAAGGGCAGGGCACACACGTCGGAAGGATCGCACACTGTATCACCGATGGAAATATCCGCAAGGCCGGTCAGCGCCACGATATCGCCCATGGATACGCTTTCGGAAGGCACTCTTTTCAGGCCGTCATAGACGGAAAGGGCAGTCAGGCGCCAGGGAGCGGTGGTGTTTTCAGGATGCTCCGCATTGCAGCGCACCACCATCATGCCATCCTTCAGCGTGCCCCGGGTAATGCGGCCGATGCCGATGCGGCCCACATATTCACTATAGTCGATGGTGGAAATGAGCACCTGTGCCGGGCCATCCATTTCCCCTTCGGGAGCGGGAATATATTTCATGATGGTATCAAACAGAGGCTTCAGGTCTTCCCCGGGCACGGAAAGATCCAGCGTGGCGGTGCCTTTCCGGGCGGAAGCGTAGATAATGGGCCGGTCCAGCGTTTCGGGATCGGCATCCAGTTCGATCAGCAGATCCACCAGTTCATCCACCACTTCTTCGCATCTTGCGTCGGGCCTGTCCACCTTGTTAATCACCAGCAGTACCGGCAGCTTCAGGCCCAGGGCCTTCTGCAGCACAAAGCGGGTCTGGGGCATGGGGCCTTCAAAGCTGTCCACCAAGAGCAGCACGCCGTCCACCATCTTCAGCACACGTTCCACTTCGCCGCCGAAATCGGCGTGGCCGGGAGTGTCCACGATATTGATCTTGGCGTCGCCGTAATGAACGGCGGTGTTCTTGGCCAGAATGGTGATGCCTCTTTCCTTTTCCAGGTCATTGGAGTCCATCACGCGTTCGGCCACCTGCTGATTTTGACGGAACACGCCGCCCTGCTTGAGCATCTGGTCCACCAGGGTGGTCTTGCCATGGTCAACGTGGGCGATAATGGCGATGTTGCGAATATCGTTACGAATCATGCGTTTTCTCCTTCTTTCGCTTGGCACTAAACCAACAATATATTTTACAGTTCACTTTCCATCTTGTCAACCTGCGCACGGTCAAATTGCCGCGCTTTCAGCAAATTTTTTGCCTCTTTTCGATCTCTTTTCTTCCTGCTGCGAGGGAAGATGGCTGCCTGCCTTGACTTTTTTCCAAAAATGAAGCATAATTAATATGTTGTTTTATGCCCATGCAGGAGGTATTTCATGGAACACAGGATTGAATTCGTCCAGCCCCACGGCATCGCCTGGCGGCGGGGCGTGCGGCCCGGGGATACGCTGCTTCAGATGAACGGCGAACAGGTGATCGACCATATCGATTATCAGGCCCTTTCTTCCCGGCAGAAGGTGGATCTTTTGATCCGCACCCAGGACGGCGAAGAAAAAAACGTGCGCATCATCAAGGCCAAAGGCGCCCCCCTTGGCATCACGCTTTCCGATACCGCCTGTGTTTCTCCCCGCACCTGTCACAACAAATGCATCTTCTGCTTCATCGATCAGATGCCCCCCGGCATGCGGGAAACTCTCTATGTGAAGGATGACGACTGGCGCTTTTCCCTGATGATGGGCAATTATGTGACGCTGACCAATGTGGATGATCAGGAGTTTGACCGCATTTTGCGCCGCAAAGCCAGCCCGCTGTATATTTCCGTCCACACGACAGACCCTGCCCTTCGCTGCCGCATGATGAACAACCGCTTTGCCGGCAACATCGTGGAAAGGCTGCAAAGGCTGAAAGAAGCCGGGCTTCAGTTCCATTGCCAGATTGTGCTTTGCCCCGGCTGGAACGATGGCGATGCGCTGGAAAAAACTCTTTCCGATCTTTATGCCCTTTCCCCCAACGCCGCATCCGTGGCGCTGGTGCCGGTGGGACTGACAAAATTCCGGGAAGGGCTGGCTGATGTGAAGCCCTTTAACCGGGAAACGGCGCTGGCCGTTTTGCACATTGCCGATCGTTTTCAGGCAAAAGCGCTGGAAGAAACGGGCACCCGGTTCGTGTTCCCTTCCGATGAAATGCTGCTGATTGCCGGCCGGGAAATTCCCCCGGAAGACGCATACGAAGGCTATCCCCAGATTGAAAACGGCGTAGGCCTGGTACGCAAAACGGAGGAAGCGCTGAAAGCAGCGGCTGATGAAAACAAATTGCCCGCCGTCAAGCGCTCCATCGTCATTCCCTGCGGCACATCCATTGCCCCGGTAATGGAAAGATGGATGGAAAAATATGCGCCGGAAGGGGTGGACGTTACCGTTCTGCCGGTAAAAAACACGTTCTTTGGCGAAACAGTCACCGTTACCGGCCTGCTGACAGGCGGCGATCTGATCAACGCCCTGAAAGATCGCACGGAAAACGAAGCCCTGCTTTGCCAGAACACCCTTCGGGAGGAAGGCGATCTGTTCCTGGATGACACATCTTTGGAAACCCTGCGCCTGTCCATCCCCATGAAGCTGACCATCACGCCCAATGACGGCGCATCCCTTTATCGTGCGCTGCTGGGCACCAAATAAACCAAGGAGGATTCCTTTCATGCCCTCTCAGAAACCCCTGGTTGCCATCGTCGGCCGGCCCAACGTTGGCAAATCCACCTTCTTTAACAAAATCACCGGCCACCGTATCGCCATCGTGGAAGATATTCCCGGCGTAACGAGGGATCGCATTTGCGCCGACGTGGAATGGCTCAGCCGCAAGTTCACCCTCATCGACACCGGCGGTATCGACCCCAAATCCGACGACGTGCTTTTGTCCCAGATGCGGCATCAGGCCCAGATCGCCATGGATATGGCGGACGTGATCTGCTTTTTCACCGATGCCCGGGTGGGTCTCACCCCCGATGACGAAGAAGTTGCAGTGATGCTGCGCCGCACTCATAAGCCCGTGATTCTGGTGGTCAATAAGCTGGATCACAGCGGCCTGGAAGATGTGCGGTACGAGTTTTATGCACTGGGTCTGGGCGACCCCATCGGCATTTCTTCTGTGAACATGCTGGGCCTTGGCGATTTGCTGGACGAAATCGTATCCCACCTGCCCAAACAGGAAGAAGAGGATGAAGAGGACGACCGGAAGGTGATCCAGCTGGCAGTTGTGGGCCGTCCCAATGTGGGCAAGTCCTCCCTGGTGAACCGGCTGCTTGGCCAGAACCGCACCATGGTTTCCAATATCCCCGGCACCACCCGGGATGCCATTGATACCGAATTCACCGGCCCCGACGGCACCCGCTAT
>JAFSBN010000174.1 GCA_017437265.1 Clostridia bacterium | reverse complement strand
TGGAGCGGTAGACGAGGCTCGGACTCGCGACCTCCACCTTGGCAAGGTGGCGCTCTACCAACTGAGCTACTACCGCTTATATGGTGCCTTGGGGCGGAATCGAACCACCGACACTGTGATTTTCAGTCACATGCTCTACCGACTGAGCTACCAAGGCTTATGGCGACCCGGAAGGGGCTCGAACCCTCGACCTCCAGCGTGACAGGCTGGCATTCTAAACCGACTGAACTACCGGGCCATATGTGGTGGGAACAACAGGGCTCGAACCTGTGACCCTCTGCTTGTAAGGCAGATGCTCTCCCAGCTGAGCTATGCTCCCCCGCCTGTGTGCAGCATTTGCGGCACAAGAGATATAATACAGTATATCCGCCCTTTTGTCAAGCATGATTTTTATTTTTTTCTATTTTTCTTGCAATGTTTTTCCTTTGTATGAAAAAGGAGGGATTTTCTCCCTCCTATGTTCCTTTTTTATCTGTCATCGAAATGCATTCGCAGGACCGTTTCAGCGAAAACATTCCTTCATTTCTGAATTTATTCCAGCTGGCCGCCCTGTTCGATAATCTTGAACATATCGATGCGGGTCTGGTGCCGGCCGCCTTCAAATTCGCCCTTCACAAAGGTTTCAACGATCATCTTGGCCAGCTCCGGGGCAATCACCCGGCCGCCCAGGGCCAGCATATTGGCGTCGTTGTGGGCGCGGCTCATTTTTGCAGAGTAGCAATCGCTGCAATGGCAGCAGCGGATACCGTCCACCTTATTAGCAGCAATGGAAATGCCAACGCCGGTACCGCACAGCACAATGCCCAGATCGCATTCCTTGTTCACCACTTTATTGGCAACCCGCAGAGCAAACACGGGATAATCCCGGCAATCCCCTTCGTTCATGCCCAAATCCACATATTCAATGCCCAGTTCAGTGAGGGTTTCTTCGATGGGGCCCTTCAGGGGCATCCCGGCGGGGTCACAGGCGATGGCAATTTTCATATGCATAAACTTCCTTTCGTGTGCTTTCGCTTTCAGTATACACCAATTTCATTTTCATAGCAAGCGAAAAACCGTTGACAATCCTATCATCTTTTGCTACAATAGCCCTCCATGTTTCTGATACGCACGTTCGACCGACAAAAGCTTCATACGGAGGATACCATGCATTTTATTGAAGTTGAAAATCTCAACAAATCTTTTGCCGTGCGTAAAAAACGGGAAAAGGGTCATTTCACGCGGGAAAAAACCATCATCCATGCCCTGCAGGATGTTTCTTTCACCGTGGATGAAGGAGAACTGCTGGGCTACATCGGCCCAAACGGCGCCGGCAAAAGCACATCCGTGAAAATCCTTTCCGGCATTCTCACCCCGGACAGCGGCAAGGCGTCCGTTGGCGGGCTCACCCCCTGGCTGGACAGAAAAAACCACGTGCAGCGCATTGGCGTGGTATTTGGCCAGCGGATGCAGTTGTGGTGGGACGTGCCCATTGTGGACAGCTACCAGCTGCTGAAGGATATTTATAAAGTGTCCAAAGCAAATTATGAAAAAAGGCTGGAAGAGCTGGTGGATGCGCTGGATCTGGAAAGCTTGCTGCATACGCCGCTGAGGCTGATGAGCCTGGGACAAAGGATGCGGGCAGAGCTGTGCGGCAGCCTGCTCCACAGCCCGAGGCTTCTGTTTCTGGACGAACCCACCATCGGCCTGGATGCCGTGAGCAAACTGAAGCTTCGTGAATTTCTGCAAAAGGAAAACCGGGAAAAAGGCACCACCATTCTCCTCACCACCCATGATATGGAGGATATTGCGGCCCTTTGCAGCCGGGTCATGGTGCTGGGCCATGGCAAAAAGCTGTTTGACGGCCAGCTGCCGGATTTGCTTTCCCGGTACGACACCCTGCGCACCATCCGTGTGCGCTATAATGCTCCGCCGGATTTTTCTGCCCTGCCGGAGAGCTGTACCCTGCAAAAAGAAGGGGACAATTACATCATCACCTATGCCCCGGCAAAATTGCCCACGGCGGAAATCATTGCCCGGCTGCAGCAGGCCGGCCGTATGCAGGAAATGACCGCCCAGTCCCAGAACATCGATCATCTGATCGCCCGGATGTACAGGGAGATGGACCTATGAGAAAATATTTTTCCACCTTCCTGATGCGCTGGAAAATGGAAACACAGTACCGGGGCGCTGCCCTGGGGGGCATCATTTGCCAGATGGTGTTCGGGCTGATCCTCATTTCCATTTACCGCGCCCTGTACCTGGGCAATCCACAGCCCATGCCCCTTTCCGCCATCGTCACCTATGTGTGGCTGCAGCAGGCTTTTTTCCGCATGCTGCTTTCCTCCGATAACGACCTGATGGACAAGATCCGCACCGGGGGCATTGCCTATGAAATGTGCCGGCCGGTGAGCCTGTACGGCTATTATTACGCCCGCATCATGGCCATGAAGCTGATGGGCAGCCTGCTGCGGGCCGTTCCCATGCTGCTTTTTGCATCCTTTTTGCCGGAAGGCTGGGGCATTGGCGCCCCGGCGTCCCTGCCTGCCCTGCTTCTTTCCCTGATGGGCCTTGTGCTGGGATTATTGTGCATGTGTGCGCTCGAAAACATCACCATGGGCATTTCCATGCGCACCATTGATTTCAAAGGCTTTCAGGCTCTGCTGAACCTTTTGATGACCACTTTTTCCGGCAACATCCTGCCGCTGACGTTATTCCCGGATGCCTGGCAACAGGTAATCCGCCTGCTGCCCTATGCGCAGCTATTGGACGCCCCCATCCGCCTCTACACCGGCGAAACGCCCCTTGCCCAAGCCGGGCAGGTGTTCCTCATTCAGGGCATCTGGCTGTGCGTCTTCGTTTGCCTGGGGCTGTATTTGTGGCACCGGAACACGAAAAAAATGATTGTGCAGGGAGGTTAAATAAGTATGAACACCATCAAATTATACCTCCATTCCATGAAGATGCTGCTCAAAAGCCAGATGCAGTACCCCTGGAGCTTCTGCCTGCAAACCATCGCCCAGATTGTGATGGAAGGGGGCGAAATGATGGCGGTGCTGCTGGTTGTGAACCGCTTTCAGGCCCTGAACCAATGGACAGGGGGCGATCTGCTTTTCTTCTTTGGCATCATGAGCATCACCTTTTACCTGACGGAATGCTTCGGCCGGGGCATCACGGGCAATTTTGCCGCCCTCATCCGCTCCGGTAATCTGGACACCTTCTTCCTGCGCCCCCGGGGCATTATGACCCAGGTACTCTGCCATGCCATTGACCCCCGGCGCATCGGCTGCATTGCGGTGGGCGTGGCGGCGCTGGTATTGGGCTGCCGGCAAAGCCGGGTGATCTGGACATTGCCGAAAATTTTTCTCTTTACCGAAGCGGTTTTCTTTGGTATGCTGTTGATACTGGGATTGTTCCTGATTGAAGCGGTATTTGCGGTGCACTCGGTAAAATCCATTGAGCTGGTGAATGCCGTCACCTACGGCGGCAGAAGCGCCTGCCAATACCCGGTGGATATTTATCCCGGGCCGCTGCGGGTACTTTTCGGCACGCTGGCCCCTTTCGGGCTGGTGCTGCAGGTGCCCTCCGCCGTGATCCTGGATAAACCGATGATGGGCATAGACGGCTTTCTTGCCTTCCTTTGCCCCCTGACCGGGCTGTTGTTTTTCGCTTTCATGTATTTCGTTTTCCAAAAAGCCATGAAGTATTACCGTTCCACAGGGAGTTGATTTTCATTGCCCCATATCACCTGCCAGGCCATTGTGCTGCGCCATGCGGACTATCGGGAGCACGACCGGATGCTCACCCTTTTTTCGCCAACCCTTGGCCGGGTGGAAGCGCTGTGCCGGGGCTGCAAAAAAATCGGCAGCCCCCTGCTTGCCTGCAGTGAATTTTTCGCTTTCGGAGAATATGTGCTTTATACCGGCAAAGGCCGCATGACGGTCACCTCCTGCAACCTGACCGAAAGCTTTTATCCCCTGCGCAGTGATTGGGATAAATTGAAATACGCCACCTACATGCTGTCGGTGTGCGAGGCCATCGTGCAGCCAAACGAGCCCAATGTGCACCTGTTTACGCTGCTGGCCCGCTCCCTTTCCCGGCTGTGTTATCAGCAAAAGGATACAAAGGCGGTCACCGCCGCTTTTCTCCTCCATGCCGCTGCCATCAGCGGCTATCGTCCCCGGCTCAGCCATTGCGTCAAATGCGGCCGCCGCCTGGACGAAAAAGAAATCCGTCATTTTGACAGCGAGGACGGCGGCCTGGTGTGCCCTGAGTGTAGCGAAATGATGCAGCGGCTCCTTTCCGTTTCGCCCCGGGAGGTTCACTGGATGCAGGAAGTGCTGGCCATTGGCATTGATAAAACCGCTTTGCCGGCCGATCATGCCCCCGCCGCCCTGCTTTCTGCCTTTGTGGAAGAAAGGCTGGAAAAGCCCGTCCGGCACAAAGGCCTGTTCTGAGGAGGAAGAGAAAATGAAGCCCATTTACGTCATCGGCAGCGCCAATGCGGATTTCACCCTCCATGCGGACAGGCTGCCCAAGCTTGGCGAAACCCTGTCCGGCCGCAATTTCTCCGTGAACATCGGCGGCAAAGGCCTGAACCAGGCCGTTGCTGTTTCCCGTCTGGGGGGAAACGCCCGGTTCATCGGCGCTGTGGGGCATGATGTCAACGGTGCCATGCTGCTCAAGGCCATGGCGGATAACCATGTGGCTTTCGACGGCATCTGCACAGAAAATGCCACCACCGGCATGGCCATGATCACCGTGGTGAACGGCGATAACTGCATCCTGCTCCACGCCGGTGCCAATGCCTGCGTCACCCCCGGAATGCTGACGGAAAAAAAGACGCTCATTCAGGATGCGGCCGCTGTGATTTTTCAGCTGGAAATTCCCCTGGAAACCGTGATGCTGGGCGCTCATCTGGCCCACGATACCGGGGTGCCTGTTTTTCTGAACCCCGCCCCCTCTGCACCGCTGGCCGATGACCTTTATCCCCTGATTGATTACCTGATTCCCAACGAGCACGAAGCCTTTGCCCTGTCCGCCATCCCCGCCGATACGGAGGACGGCTGCCGGGAAAACATCCGTTTTTTCCGGGAAAGGGGCGTGAAAAACGTGCTCATCACCCGGGGCGAAATGGGCTGTGCCTACAACATGGAAAACGAAATCCGTTTCTGCCCGGCAGTAAAAACACAAGCGGTGGACACCACCTCCGCCGGAGACACCTTTGTGGGAGCCTTGTGCGTACAATTGATGCAGGGAAAAGCACTGCCCGATGCGGTGGAATATGCCTGCCGGGCCTGTGCCATCACGGTCAGCCGCCCCGGCGCTGCCGCTTCCATCCCCTTCGCCAGTGAATTGCAATAAAAAAAGGAGAATCTCTCCCATCGGACAGACTCTCCTGAAACATTCAGAAGTGTGGTTTTTCCCCTGAAAAACCTTCCCCTCAACACTTCCTGTTTCGATCTTATCATACGCCGGATGCACGAAAAATATGCACGGCGTATTTTTTATTTCAAAATTTCCTGAATGGCCGCAATTTCCCTTACGCTTCTTTCCGGAATGGCTTCCTCCCGCAGGATGGGCAGCCCTTCCCGGTTCTTCACCAAAGAAAGCAGCGCTTCCACGTTTAATTTCCCCTCAAACAAGGGAGCAGAAGGCTTGTTTCCCTTTTCGTCAAACACAAAATCCTTCAGATGCATGGCCACAAGGCGATCCCTGAACGCATCATAGCACATCCTGAAAAAGCCGGGCTGGTCATGCGCCGTATCCACAGACAGCATATTCACCGCATCCCAGATAATCTTCACCCGGGATGAGCCCACCTTTTCCATCACTTCCAGCGTTTCTTCCACATTGTGCATCACATGGGCGTATACCGGCTCAATGCCGATATCCACACCCCATTTTTCCGCCGCATCTGCCATACGCTTCACGCTGTCAATCAGCACAGGCATGGCTGCCCTGCGGTTGCCGCCGGCCTTTTCCAAATTGGTGGTTTCCGTGCCCACACAACCGGCTTTCAGGGCCTTTGCCGCCGGCAGGGCGGTAATGAATTTGTCCACCTGCTCCCGGTTTTTTTGCCTGTCCGGCAGCGCAGGGTCAATATAGCAGCCCACCACCGCCAGATGAATGCGGTGCTTTTCCAAGGCCGCTGCCGTTTCCTCAATGAACGTTTCCGGCACAGGATACGAAACCCCAAAGGACTTGGGAAACGCCAATTGAATGGCACGAAAGCCGTCCCCTGCAATTTTTCCAAACAGCTCCTCCGGCGAGCTGCCCCGGTAATCATGGGCCCGGGCGCCCAGAACGGGCATCAGTCCTCCAGGGAACGCAGATATTTCATGCATTCCCCGGTTTCGGCGGGCCCGTCAGGCCGCTGGGTTTCGCTTTCCACGATCATGGGAAGGTTCATTTCCCTTGCCTTCTGCCACACTTTTTTTACCGGCGCCGTGCCTTGCCCCAGCGGCATGCCTTCGCCGCCCATGAAGCCGTCCTTGAGATGAATGGCGCAAAGCCTGTCTTTCAGCTGCTCCATCATTTCCACAGGATCCTTCCCGGCGTTATAGGCCCAGTAGGTATCCAGCTCCAGCTTCATGGAAGTGCGGCTGAGCAGCTGGTCATAGATGATCTGCCCGTCTTCATTGGGATAAAATTCATGACTGTGGTTATGGTAGCAAAGGATGATGCCTGCCTGTTCCAAAATGGGCTGTACGCCGTTCATCTGCTCAATGAACGCATCCAGCTTTTCCTTCGTACTCAGGTCATGGCCGGGAATAATCAATAAATTGCACCCCAGCACATGATGATCTTCTATGGTTTGTTGCAGGTTTTCCGCCGTCAGGGAAGCAGCGCCCGTGTGGGTACCGGAAATCACAAGCCCCGCTTCATCCGCCCATTTGCGGATGGTTTTTGCGTCCGGGTTCATGCCGCCAAACAATTCCACCATTTTGTAGCCCTGCCCGGCCACGGTGAAAAGCGCCTGTTTGTAATCGGCTGCAACAGCATCCCGCAGGCTGTACATCTGAACGCCATACGCCATGGTATTCAGCTCCTTTTTGTTTTTTTCGTGCATTCATTGTACCATATCCCGAGAAAAACGTAAACCCCGGCACGGATATACTGGAAAGTTTTCAGCGAATATGGTATACTAATCAAAAACAGATGGAAGAAGGTTTATTTTTTTATGGCTAAGAAACATCAGTATCGCGCCAGCGCCGCCGAAAAGAAAAAGAGACAGGAAGAAGCCCAGCGCCAGAAGACAAAGGCCTTTCTGGAAAAACATAAGCTGCACCTGATCATCGCCGCCGCTGCTCTGGTGGTGGTCATCGTTGCCGCCGTGCTCATCAATAACAGCATTTACTACGCCGGTTCCCTGAAAGTACAGGAAGATAAAATTGTGGGCGCTCAGGAAAACTGGCTGATCAAAAACCTGGGCACCCCTTCCAAGCCCAAGTATTACAAAATGGGCGAAGTGGATCTGCCAGAAGGATATAAAAGTCTGGGCGGATTGCTGAGCGATCAGAAAGAACAAAACTTCTTCTTCGCCACCGAAGATGAAACTGCCCCCATCTCCCAGTACACCGTTATGGTTATGAAAAACAGCAACGCCAAGGCCGATGCTGCCAGAAACAGCGACAATACCAGCTACATCAACGGCGACTTTAACGTATACAACCAGTCCATCGCCGGTCACGATGTGCATCTGCGCATGGGCGTGTGTGAAAATCAAACCGCAGACGCTGATGGCAATTTCGTCAGCTTTATCGGCTATTACCGCATCCTGGCCGCCTACGTGGAAACGGCCGACAACTGCACCATTAAGGTCACCTGCTTCACCCCCGACTATCCCACCTTGGAAGATATGCCCACCGATGAAGAAATGATGGCCTATCTGGAGCCCATCTTCGCTAATATCCGCGTGGAAGAAAACTGACAATATACCGACGGGAGCAGGGGCCTGTGCGGCCCTTGTACCCCGACGGGAGCAGGGGGCTACTCGCCCCCTGTACCCCGCGGCAGGGGTATCACCCCTGCACCCACCAGGGGCATTGCCCCTGGACCCAGAGTGCGACATACAATCGTATCAAATGAAATGGCTTCCGCATGAAAGTAGAGGAAACGAAAAACAGCACCACGGGCACAATGAAAACGAAAAAAGAGCGGTTGAGAGAATTCTCTCACCGCTTCTTTTTGTCGTTTTCCCCGGATGCTTTGCATCCGGTTGGCGGCATT
>JAFSBN010000173.1 GCA_017437265.1 Clostridia bacterium | reverse complement strand
TGATGAGCGTATATCCTTTTTCTATGTTTACAGTGGGGGTGTATACGGAGAGCCTGTTTCTGTTTTTGTCCATCCTGTGCATGCTGTTTATCCGCAGAAATAAGATGATCTGTGCCGGCATCGTGGGCTTTCTGGCGGCGCTGACAAGGGTGCAGGGGATGCTGCTCATTTTTCCGGCGGTGTATCATGTGGTGGAGGGCAGGCTGGGAGAAGAAAAAAGAGAGATTACTTTCCGGGATGCTTTTTTACTGCTCATTCCCCTGGGCTTTTGCGTGTATCTATGCATCAATGCCGCTTTGCATGGGGATCCCTTCAAATTCATGGAATATGAAGCAGGGGAGCCCTGGTATCAGTCCACCAAATGGATTGCTGAAAACATCAGCACCCAATATCATAATGCCCTGAATTTCAAGGGGCTGGAAACGATTATTTACTGGCCGCAGATTGTGTTGTACTTTCTCACGCTGATGCTGATTTTCCTGGGGATGAAACAGGGTGTTCGGATGGAATATCTGCTGTATGCCGGGGTGTATCTTGGGTTCACGTATCTTTCCGGCTGGATGATCAGCGGCGGCCGGTATATGCTGTGCTGCTTCCCGGTTTATCTGATACTGGCCGGGATGAAGAACGAAAAAATGAGATGGGCATCGGTAATTGTCAGTGCGTGCTTTTTCTTCCTGTACAGCCTGATGTTTTTGCAGGGCTATGCCATCATGTAGTGTTGACAGGGAAAGGAAAAAGGCGGTATAATGCCATGGTTTATGACGGAAATGGGGGAAGGGTATGAGAAGCTGTTCTGCGCAGGAAACAAGGGCCATTGGAGCACGGCTTTCCGAGCATCTGAATGCCGGTGACGTGGTGCTGCTGGAGGGAAACCTGGGGGCAGGAAAAAGCGAAATGGCCCGAGGGATCGCCCGCGGGCTTGGCATTGAAGGCGCCGTGCCCAGCCCTTCCTTTACTATTTTGAATGCCTATGACGAGGGACGCGTTCCTTTGTATCATTTCGACTGGTATCGCATTGAAGATGCCAATGAAATTTACGAAATGGGCATGGATGAGCAATTGGGCGGCGATGGTGTGGCGCTGATTGAATGGAGCGTGAAGGCGGAAGAATGCCTGCCGGAAAAGCTGCTGAAAATCACGCTTATGCCCGTGGATGAAAATACAAGGGAAATTACATTTGAAGCCTTTGGCGGTTTTGAGTTTGAGGAGAAGTGGATAAAATGATTTTGCTTTTGATTGATACATCGGGCCCGGTGGCGGGTGTGGCACTGATGGAGGACGGAAGGGTGCGCTATGAAGCCATGTGCGTCAATTCCTTCACCCATTCCCAGTCCATGCTGCCCATGGTGGAGGAAGCATATCTTCATACAGGCGTTTCTGTGGATGATACGGATTATTTTGCCTGCGTTACCGGCCCGGGTTCCTTTACCGGGGTGCGTATCGGGGTCAGTACGGTGAAAGGGCTGGCTCAGGTGAAGGACAAGCCCTGCGTTGCCGTGGATGCCCTGGAAGGCATGGCCAACGGCGTGCGTTATTTTGACGGCATCATTTGCCCCATTCAGGATGCAAGAGCGGGACAAGTGTATGGCGCTGCATTTATGGGAAATACCATGGAGCGGCTGCTTCCCGATGAACCGCTGATTCTGGAAGAGTACCTGGAAAAGGCAGCTGCGTTTGGAAACAAGATGATTTTCCTGGGGGACGGCATGCCGGTGCACCGGGAAAAGATAGCGAATATTCTTGGCGAAAAGGCCGTTTTTGCCCCGGCACAGCTGGCGTATCTGCGGCCGGCAGCGGCGGCTGAATTGGCATGGCAGAGGCAGAAGGAGGCTGTTTCCTATCTGGAATTGCAGCCCTTGTATCTGCGTGCCCCTTCTGCCGAGCGGCAAAAGAACCTGAAGGAGAGAAAAGATGGCTGAAGTGAATATCCGGCGGATGACCATCGAAGACGTGGATCAGGTGCACGCCATCGAATGTGCCACATTTCCCAAGCCCTGGCAGCGGGAAGATTTTGTGAAGGAAATGACGCAGAATACCTGTGCCCGATATCTGGTGGCGGAAACAGACGGCAAGGTGATCGGCTTTGCAGGTACATGGATTGTGCTGGATGAAGCGCATATCACCAATGTGGCGGTGCTGGAAGCATACCGGGGACAGGGAATCGGCAAAAAGCTGACCGGGGCGCTGATGCAGTATGCGGCCAATCTGGGCGTCACTTATGCCACGCTGGAAGTGCGCCGCAGCAATGAGCGGGCTCAGAACCTGTATAAAGGCCTGGGATTTCAGTATGTGGGCGTGCGCAAACGCTATTATGAAGATAATGGGGAAGATGCGTTCATTTTTTGCTGTATTTCCATGCCCGAGCCGGAAGACGATTTTGAAGAAGCGGAAACAGTGCATGCCGAAGACGCACCGGAAAATTGAAGAAAATAAGCAAAAATATGAAAAAACAAAGAAAAAGCACTTGCAAAGACTGGTTAATGGTGTTATAATTCAAAAGATCACGCACGCGCGCTGATTTGCCGTTTGTGCCGGGAGACCGGTGGCCGGCAAAGGTGACGCTCGCGGAGGAAAATAACAAGGAGGAAACTCAAAATGGCTGTCATCTCTATGAAACACCTGCTGGAAGCCGGCGTACACTTCGGTCATCAGACCCGTCGCTGGAACCCCAAAATGGCCCCCTACATCTTCACCGAACGCAATGGTATCTACATCATCGACCTGCAGAAGACCGTTCGCAAGGTGGACGAAGCTTACATGTTCATCCGCAACGTGGCCATGGAAGGCAAGACCATCCTGTTCGTTGGCACCAAGAAGCAGGCTCAGGAAAGCATTGAAAGCGAAGCCAAGCGCTGCAACATGTTCTATGTGAACAACCGTTGGCTGGGCGGCATGCTGACCAACTTCCGCACCATCCGTACCCGCGTGGAACGCCTCAACGCCATCGACAAGATGGAACAGGCCGGCCAGTTCGACGTGCTGCCCAAGAAGGAAGT
>JAFSBN010000172.1 GCA_017437265.1 Clostridia bacterium | reverse complement strand
TAGGGTGTGGCACAGCCACCGCACCACGGGCCGGCGGCGGAACGCCGCCAACCGGATGCAAAGCATCCGGGGAAAACGACAAAAAGAAGCGGTGAGAGAATTCATTCTCTCAACCGCTCTTTTTTCGTTTTCATTATGCCCGTGGTGCTGTTTTTCGTCTCTTCACCCTTCATGCGGAAACAACCCTGTTCGATACGATTGTATGTCGCACACCGGGTGCAGGGGTAATACCCCTGCTGCGGGGTACAGGGGCCGCACAGGCCCCTGCCTCGTGATGGGGGTAGGCCGCACAGGCCCCTGCCTCCGTTTGGGTACAGAGGCTGCGTAAGCCCCTGGTGGGGTAAAGAGGCAACGCCCCTCAACGCTGCCTTAATCATGAGGAGAAGAATGCTGATTAAATAGATTAAATATCAATTAAATCAACATTAAGAAAATTTTCAAAACAGGGGTTTTCCGTCTCGACAAAAGGACATTTATGCGCTATAATGAGAAAAAAAGGAAAGGAAATGATACGTATGCACGTTGCTCTGCCGCCCCTTGGCTGGAACAGCTGGAATACCTTTGGCTCCAATATCTCCGATGAACTGATTCGTGAAACGGCACGCATTATGAAAGAAAAAGGCTATCTGGAAGCCGGATACAAGTACATTGTCATTGACGACTGCTGGAGCCTGCGTGAAAGAGACGAAAACGGGAAACTGGTGCCTGATCCCGAAAAATTCCCCCATGGCATGAAGGCCCTGGCGGACTATGTGCATTCCCTGGGCTTTAAGTTTGGCATGTACAGCTGTGCCGGTGTCATGACCTGCGCCGGTTATCCCAGCTCCTACGACCATGAATACGAAGACGCCAAACAGTTCGCCGAATGGGGCGTGGATTTCCTGAAATATGACTTCTGCTATTTCCCCGAAAACGCCGATAACCGTCACCGCTATGCCACCATGAGCATGGCCCTGAAGGCATCCGGCCGGGATATTCTCCTTTCTGCCTGCAACTGGGGCAGCGGCGAACCCTGGAAGTGGATGAAGAGCGTGGGGGCCGGCATGTACCGCTCCACCGGCGATATTTTTGACAATTTCCGCTCCTTCTCTTCCATTTTCAAAAGCCAGATGGAAAATTTCTGCATGTCCGGCCCCGGCTGCTTCAACGATATCGATATGCTGACGGTGGGCATGTACGGCAAGGGCAATGTGGGCCTGGGCGCCAAGTGCACGGATGAAGATTACCGCACCCAGTTTGCCATGTGGAGCATGTTCTCTGCGCCGCTGATGCTGGGCGGTGACGTGCGGAACATGAACGAATTCTGCGAAAAGCTGGTGCTGAATAAGGACCTGCTCCGCATCAATCAGGACGAAGAATGCCGTCCGCCCTATATTTCCTACCGCGGCCGGGTCATCTGCTCCGGTTTCGAAGAAAACGGCGAAACGGTGGGCTGGCGCGAATTCCCCGATTGCGGCCTGGTAATGATCAAGCACATGAGCAATAACGAATTTGCCCTGGCCTATTTCAACCTGGCCGATCATCCCGCCACCGTCACCGGCACCTTTGCCGATATGGGCATTCCCTACAAGAGCGGCGTGGGGCTGGAGCTGAAGGACGTGTTCACCGGTGAAAACCTGGGTGTCAAACGTGATTATTACAACGCCGATGTGCCCGGCCATGGCTGCCGTGTGTTCCTGGCGAAAATGAAGCATGTGTGATGCGTGCAAAAGCTGCGGAAAGCCTGTCACGGCAGACGAAGCGGCAATGACCAAAAAGCTCATCAACCGGGGCACCAGGGAATATATGTGCATCCCCTGTCTTGCACAATATTTTGATGTGACCTGTGATGATATTTATGACCGCATGGCCTATTTCAAGGAGATGGGCTGCATGCTGTTCCCCTGCAACCAAGAAAAACTGAAGGAGAAGAAACATGACTAAGATCGTAAACGGTTACTCTCTGCCCAACATTCCCTGGCAGCCCCGTCCCGAAAATGATAATTCCCCCATCTGGCGCTACGATGCAAATCCCATCATCGGCCGTCACGATATTCCCCGGGCCAACAGCATCTTCAATTCCGCTGTGGTGCCCTACAAGGGCGAGTTTGCCGGCGTATTCCGCTGCGATGACCGTACCGGCCATATGGACCTGTATGTGGGCCACAGCAAGGACGGCGTGAAATGGGAAATCAGCAATGACCCCATCGTGATGTACAACGAAAAGGGCGAAGTGGTGCCCTACGAATACCGCTATGATCCCCGGGTGCTGTTCATGGACGATAAGTGGTATGTCACCTGGTGCAACGGCTTCCACGGCCCCACCATCGGCATCGCCTACACCACCGATTTTGTCCATTTCACCCAGCTGGAAAACGCCTTTCTGCCCTTCAACCGCAACGGCGTGCTCTTCCCCCGGAAAATCAATGGCCGCTACATGATGATGAGCCGTCCCTCCGATAACGGCCACACCCCCTTTGGCGATATTTACGTCAGCCAGTCCAACGATCTGGAATTCTGGGGCCATCACCGCTGGATGATGGGCACCTGGGGCGGCTGGCAGTCCACCAAGATCGGCCCCGGCCCGGTGCCGATTGAAACGGACGAAGGGTGGCTGATGATCTACCACGGCGTCATCACCACCTGCAATGGCTTTGTGTACCGCATCAGCACCGCCATCCTGGATAAGGATGAACCTTGGAAGGTGCTTTATCGCAGCCATGAATACCTGATGGGCCCGGAAACCATTTACGAATGCACCGGCGACGTGCCCAACGTGGTGTTCCCCTGCGCCTTGCTGGTTGACCAGGATACCGGCCGCATCACCATGTATTACGGCTGTGCTGATACAGTGGTGGGCATGGCCTTCACCACCCTGGACGAACTGATCAAGTTCACCAAGGAACACAGCTGATAAAATCAAAGCAATCCACACCCGGAGAAGTGATTTCTCCGGGTGTTTTTCTTGCGCATTTTCAAGGGAGAAATGCCTGCTTTGCTTGAAATAGAGAGGGTATTATGCTATACTATATGATTGCAAAGGTATGCAAATGCTGCCCTTGCAAATAGACATAAGAAGCAGGAATGGATTCCTGCGGAAGGAGCTTTCCATGGCTAACGTATCCAAGGCTGTTGTATCTGTGCTGGGCGTGGACCGCCGGGGCATTATTGCAAAGGTTTCTCACGTATTGTTTGAACGTGGTTCCAATATTCTGGATATTTCCCAGACCATTCTGGGCGGTTATTTCAATATGATCATGATCGTGGATATCGCCGATTGCGATTTTTCCCTGCTGATGGAAGACTTGACGGCGCTGGGTCGTGCCATCGGCGTGCAGATCCGCATCCAGAAGAGTGAAATCTTCGAAACCATGCATCAGATTTAAGCGGAGGGATACCGATGTTTCAGACACATGAAATTTGGGATACCCTGCGGATGATCGATCAGGAAAAGCTGGACGTAAGAACCATCACCATGGGTATTTCCCTGTTTAACTGCGTATGCGACGACGAAAAAAAGCTGGCCCAAAGGGTGTATGACCGCATCACCACCCAGGCGGAAAACCTGGTGAAGGTGGGCCGGGAAATTGAACGGGACTTTGGCGTGCCCATTGTGAACAAGCGTGTTTCCGTCACCCCCATTTCCCTCATCACCGGCGCCATTGAAAACCCTGTGGTGATTGCCCGGGCGCTGGACAAGGCAGCCAAGACGGTGGGCGTAGACTTTATCGGCGGCTATAGCGCCCTTGTGCAAAAGGGCATGACGGCGGCGGACGAAAGGCTGATCCGCTCTATTCCCGAAGCGCTTTCCGAAACAGATGTGATGTGCTCTTCCGTGAACGTGGGCTCCACCCGTGCCGGTATCAATATGGATGCGGTGAAGCTGTGCGGCGAAATGGTGAAAGATTTGTCCATCCGCACGGCGGAAAAGGACAGCCTTGGCTGCGCCAAGCTGGTGGTGTTCTGCAATGCGGTGGAAGATAACCCCTTCATGGCCGGCGCTTTCCACGGCCCGGGCGAAGGCGACTGCGCAGTGAGCGTGGGTGTCAGCGGCCCCGGTGTGGTAAAGCGTGCTTTGGAAAATGTGAAGGGCAAGCGCTTTGACGAAGTGGCCGAAATGATCAAGCGCACCGCTTTCCGCATCACCCGTGTGGGCCAGTTGGTGGCCCGGGAAGCTTCTTCCCGGCTGAACGTGCCCTTTGGCATTGTGGACCTTTCTCTGGCCCCCACCCCTGCCATCGGCGACAGCGTAGCGCATATTCTGGAAGAAATGGGGTTGGAGCGCTGCGGCACCCATGGCACCACAGCAGCCTTGGCTCTGCTCAACGATGCCGTGAAAAAGGGCGGCGTGATGGCTTCTTCCCATGTGGGCGGCCTTTCCGGCGCTTTCATTCCCGTCAGCGAAGATATCGGCATGATCGAAGCCGCTGCCTGCGGTGCCCTGACGCTGGATAAGCTGGAAGCCATGACCTGTGTGTGCTCTGTGGGGCTTGATATGATCGCCGTGCCCGGGGATACCACCGCCGCCACCCTTTCCGCCATCATTGCGGACGAAGCGGCCATCGGCATGGTGAACAACAAAACCACGGCCGTGCGTCTCATTCCTGCTGCCGGCAAGAAGGTGGGGGACGAAGTGGAATTCGGCGGGTTGCTGGGCCGGGCACCCATTATTGACGTGCATCCCTTCTCTTCCGAATTGTTTATTGAACGTGGCGGCCGCATTCCCGCACCGCTGCACAGCCTGAGAAATTAAAGGAGCGTTTTTCAAGTATGGAAAATTTGGCCCTTCTGAACCTGCCCGATGAAATTCTGCACATGACGGTATGCGGCGGTATGGCCCGTGTGCTGCTGCTTCGCACCACCGGCACGACCCGCAAAGCCGCTCAGATTCACCAACCCTCCGATACTGCCATGGCTGCCATGAGCCGTTTGATGACGGCCACCTCCATGCTGGGCTGCATGATGAAGGGGGAAGATGATTCCGTCACCGTCACCGTGGCCGGCAACGGCCCTGCAGGGAAGATCACCTGTGTGGCCAACGGTACCAGGGTAAAGATTGCGCCCCAGAACCCACAGGTGGAACTGCCCCTGAAAAAGGATGGTCATCTGGATGTGGGCGGCTACATCGGCCATGAAGGGCGGCTGACCGTCATCAAGGACCTGGGCCTGAAGGAACCCTACGTGGGCCAGTGCCAATTGGTGAGCGGCGAGCTGGGCGAGGATTTTGCCCATTATTACACCACCAGCGAACAGAAACCCTCCATTGTGGCCCTTGGCTGTCTGGTGAACAACGGCACCTGCCTGTCTGCCGGCGGTGCACTGATCCAGCCCCTGCCCGGATGCCCGGATGATGTGCTGGATCTGCTGGAAATCCGCGCCATGTTCTTCACCTCCATCAGCCGGGAAGTGGCGGAAGAGCCGCTGGAGGATCTGGCCACCAAGTGGTTTGACGGCATGGATCTGAAAATTCTGGAAAAGGAAAGCGTTTCCTACCAGTGCGACTGCAGCCGGGAAAAGATGGAAAAGGCGCTGATCGCCATGGGCCGCCAAGACCTGAACGAACTGATTGAAGAAGATGAAGGGGCGGAGCTGACCTGTCATTTCTGCCGCACCTCTCATCAATTTACCAAAGAAGATTTGATTTCCCTGATGGAAAGGGCCACCCGATGAACTTTTTTGAAGAAAAGGTGGTTCCTTTCGAAAGGCCTGCTTCCTACTGGCAGAAAAAGGCACGAAAGGCTTACAGGCCCGACCGTATGCCCGAAGCAGCCCGGCTGATGCGCAAGGCCCTGGAGCAGGGCGGAGACAGCCATACTGCTTTGGAGCTGGCAGCCATTTACCGCAGCATGCTGTGCATCAGCGCTGCCGAGCGCTACCTGATGAAAGCGGCGGCAGAAGGCGGATTGACGCCGCAATTGTGCTACGAAACCGGCCTGTGCGCCCTGGAAAGGCAGGAGGAGGCCATGGCAGAAGACGCCCTGGACGCCTGCATCCGCCTCTCCCCCGGCAGTGCCCTGGCCCATGAATGCCAGGAGATTCTGGAAAACTATGCATGGAGCTATCAGGCCCCTGAAAAGCGCACCGCACGCAGCCTGGCCATGAGCCATTTTGCCAGAACACGGCTGCAAAAGGGCGATGTGCAGGGGGCACGGGAACGGGCAGAGGCGGCCTGGAAAAGGGGAAAAACAGGAGAAGCGGCGGTTCTCTTTGGCATGCTGCAGCCCACACCCCGGCAGGCGGAGCCTTATGTGAAGCATGCCACGGAAAAGCTGGCCGGCCAGACACCGCCCATGCTGCTGCTATCTCAGGTGTACTTCCAGCAGGGAAAAACGGAAGCAGCAAGGCAGGCCATGCAGCAATGCGCCGCGCTATGCCTTTCCCTGCAGCAGGTGGAGGCGTTCAGCCTGATGGCTGCCCAGATGGGTTTTTATGATGAGGCCCTTTCTCTTGCGGAAAGCAAGCTGAAAATGTACCCCTGCAGCACGGATTACCTTTTGATCAAATACCGTATGCTGAAAAAGCTGGGGAAAAGGGAACAAGCAGACAGAGTGCTGCAAACCATTCTGGAAATTGATCCGGATGATGCCTGCGGCCTTTGGTATGCCCGGCACCCGGAGGAAGATGTGCCCTATCTGAGCAGAATGATGTTTTTGCCCATTCTGGGGATGATGACTTCTTCCCTGCGCCGCATGCGCAAAAGAGGGCCGCTGAACCGGCTTTTGCATTTGTTTGCTTTTGCACTGCGGGAAGAAGCTGCGCCGGAAATGATTTATGCCATGATTGTACCCTTGTGGCGAAAGCTGAGCGGCAGAGAAAAGAAGCTGCTGGACGACAGGGATGAAAATGCCATACACTGGCTGTATCTGTATGTGCTCGTCCGCCTGGGAAAAAAGGAAAGATTTTATCAGCTGATTTCTTCTATGCCCGGACGCCGCCGTGCCGAAAGAAAAGTGGCTCAGTATCTGTATCTTACACAGGAAGGATGAAACACCTATGCGTTGCATCAATTTTGACAAAGAATTTGAACGTTTCATGATGGCCTATGTGAAGGAACATGGCAAGGAATACAAAAATTATGACGCCATTGAAGCCGCCATGCCCGATATTTACGCCCTGTTTCTGGACACGGAGGCCAACTGGCTGGGCGGCAAAAAGCCCGGCGAATATTTTGAACAATTTGACAATGCCAAGCAATTGGTGAACTGGATGGAAGATTATATCAAGCAGCGCATCCCTGTACCGGATATGCTGATGAACCGCATTTCCGAACTGGGCAAGGAAGCAGAGGATGCGCTGATGAACCTGCTGCGCAAGGAACGTGCTCCCCGGGAAGCGGTGATGCAGGCCATGACGCTGCTTCGGGAAATTGAATCCACTGCGCCCATGGCGTATTACATCAGCCTGCAGCTGGAACGCCGGGAAGGGGAAGATGAACTGGCAGATAACGCCCTGGAAAGCCTGTCCGATATGGGCGAAAAGGCTGTGGACGAAATGCGTGCAGCGCTGGATAAGGCCAACAGCGAAGGCAAAGTGGCGCTTTTGACCCTGCTTTGCAATTATCCCGGCGATGAAAACGTGTTTAAGACGGCGCTGAATCTGTTCCAGATGATGCCTGAACAGGTAGCTGTGCTGGCAGATTGCCTGTGCAAGCTGGGAGACGAACGCGCCCTGCCTGCGCTGAAGAAGGTGGCCGGCAGCGAAGAAACACCTTATCTGGATTATATTGAACTGCGCAATGCCATTGAAGCTTTGGGCGGTGAATGCCCCGAACGGGAATTTGATGCTCAGGATCCGGCCTATGAAGCCATGTGTAAAATGCAGTAAAAAACACCGTTCCTTCGTTCAATAAGGGACAGCGATCAATTGCGAAAGGAGAAACGCATGGTTTGCAAGCAATGCGGCCATCTTTTGAAAGATGGCATGCTGGTGTGTGAAAACTGCGGCACGGAAAACAGCATCCCCCGGAACGTGGCCGGCGTGCAGGGCCGCAGGCAGGGAAGACATTCCCCCCAGCCCCAGCCGGAGCGGGAATTGCCCCTGTATGATCCCGCCGTAAGAAATATTGACGAGCCTGCCGTGAACGAAAGGCATGCGTCCCAGGAAATGCACACCCACCGGGTGAAAAAAGTGATGATCAACTGGGTGGCGGTGGCTATTGCCATGGTGGCCCTGGTTTTTGTGGCGCTGATTGGCGGCTATGTGTTTTTGCAGGTGACGGATGCCGGGCAACTGATCCTGGCCAGAATGGGTAAGGAAGCCAATGCCACGGCCATGTGGGCCTATGGGCAGGAACTGCTGGATCAGGGGTATATTGACCGCTCCATCGAAGCCTTTAACCAGGCCTATGAGCAGGAGCCGGTCAGGGAGGATATCTATGCCCATCTGCAGCAGCTGGCCGATGCCTATGAAGCCGGCGGCTATACCGGCAAAGCAGAAGAAACCTACCGGCTGATGACCACCGTGGATAAGAAAAAAACATCGGCCTATCGCTCCATTGTGCGTATCATGGAGGACCAGGACCGGAAGATGGAGCTGGCCACCTTCCTGACGGAGGCCTACGAAAGCACCGGCGATTCCTCCTTCCGCCGTCAGCGGGAAGAAATGCTGCCCTCCACCCCCACCACCGATCTGGAAGCCGGCACCCGCATGTATGAACGTGACGTGGCCATCCTGTCTGCCGAGGATTATGATATTTACTATATCCTGGGCGAAGAAGGCATTTTGCCGGAAGACGGCACGCTCTATGAAACCCCCATCCATCTGGCGGAGGGCGTGCATGTGCTGCGTGCCGTGGCCGTCAGCAACGACCTGATCAGCGATGAAATGCTGCTGAAATACAACATCACCCTGCCGGTGCCCTCTGCGCCCTATCCTTCCCTGGCTCCCGGCACCTATGAGCAGCGCCAGCGCGTGCGGCTGAAGTATCTGAAAACAGAAGATGAGGAACTGCAGCTGGATTACCTGAGCAACGACCCGGTCGCCCGGGCAGAGGCAGAGCAAAAGCAAAACGACATCACCATGTACTATACGCTGGACGGGCAAACGCCCACCTCCAATTCCCCCATTTATGAAGGGGACGGCATTCTGCTGCCCGGCGGGTATGTGATTTTGAAAGCTGTTTCCGTAAACGGATACGGCAAAGTAAGCAACGTACTGGAAAGAAAATTCAAAATCAATAACGTGGCCTTTAAGAAGTTTTTCAATAATACTGACGAAATGGCCGACGTGACCATCATGAAAACCACCCGGGACCAGTTCATCAAAAAGTTCGGCCAGCCCAATGAGGAAACGGAAACGGAAGACGCCACCGTGCGCGGCGTGACGCTGAAGATGACCTATAACTGGGGCGAAGTGAAGTTTGTGATGATTTCCTCCGGTTATGTGCTCTACAGCCTGGACACCGGCAATTCTGCCATGGTGGGCCCCCGGAAAACCCGGATCGGCCAGAAGGAAGAAGAAATTACCAGTCAGTTCAGGGATATGGGCCAGCCCCATGATCAGAACGGTGACCGCAGCCTCTACTGGAACGACCAGAATAACGGCAACGACAAGGGCAAGCTGTTCCATCTGGACGATACCCACGACCGGATCGATTATTCCTACGTCCGGGAAGACGGCGGCACTGTGACCATGAGCTATTATCTGGAAAACGGCGTGGTGCAGCGGATGAGCATCCGCTACCGCCTGCTGTAATCATCAAACAGCAGCTGCCTTTCTGCAGGCATGCTGCTGTTTTTGGTAAGGAGACATGAATAATGAATCACGAATATTTTATCCGCAGGTGTTATTCCCTGGCCATTGATGCAGGAAAAAAGGGATATGATACCTTTGGAGCAGTATTGGTACATGAAGGCAATGTGGTGGCTGAAGCGGAAAACACGGCGGATTACAAAAAGGGCTTGTTTGGCCATGCGGAATTTAATCTGGTGCATAAGCTGGCCAACCGTTTTTCGGATCAGATGCTGTCCGAAAGCACGCTGTACACCAGCTGTGCCCCCTGCACCCGCTGCCTGATGGCCATTGCCTCTCTGGGCATCAAAAAGGTAGTGTACGGGGTCAGCTATGGGCGGTTTGCCCTGCTTTTGCCTTTCGTGCCCAAAGCCATCGATTATGAAAGCATTCTTTCCCGAATGGATGTGGAAATGCACCTTTCTGGCCCGGTGCTGGAGGATGAAGGAATGCAGGTGTTTGAATGGTGGGGCGGTGAATACCGTCCCTTGGCTGAGCTTTTGCAGGAAAGCGAAGACATGCGAAAGGCGAACCAGCACGGATAACCGCAGCATATTGCGCCCTAACGTGAGATAGGGGCCTATGCGGCCCTATACCCCGCACCAGGGCCATTGGCCCTGGACCCAGAATGCGACACACAATTTTATCTAACAGGGTTGTTTCCGCATGAAGGGTGAAGAAACAAAAAGCAGAGCCACGGGCACAATGAAAACAGCAAAAAAGGCGTGGATGGAAACAAGTTTCCTCCAACGCCTTTTTTGCCGTTTTCCCCGGATGCATAGCATCCGGTTGGCGGCATTCTGCCGCCGGGCCCGTGGTGGCGGCAGTGCCGCAGCTAATTTGAAGTATTGTAATCCTCTTTTGTCTGAGGGTTTCTGCGTGTTTTGTGCAGGGAAAGCAGCCATTCCTCTATCAGCCCAGCACGCTGCGGATAAAGGCAATGGATTTTTCCATATCCCCCATCTGATCGCAGGAGCCGAAATGTTCCGCTGCAAAGCCGCCGGTATAGCCGTTTTCCAGCAGCGTTTTCATGATTTTTTCAATGGGAATCACACCACCGCCCACCGGCACAGGGTACAGCTTCCGCCCATCCAGGGCAATGCAGGGATTGCCGCCGTTTTCAACAAGTCCCCTGTCTTTCAGGTGCACGTCGGTAATGTAGGGCAAAAATTTGGGCAGCAATTCCCATGCATCTTCGCAGGCATACATAAAATTGCCGGTATCGAAGGCGCATTTCAGCCCGGGCACGGTGCTGACAAAATCGTACAATTCTTCCCCAAAGCAGAAAAGGGCCTGATCGCCGTCAAAATCCTCCATGGTCAGCTGGATGCCGTTCGCCGCCGTTTCCTCTGCCAGAAAGGCCACCGCTTTTTTCACCCTTTCCCGGCGAATTCGGTAGGCTTCACTTTTGCGGTCCTTTTCCTCCGGCCGCAGGAAAGCAGATACGGTGAGCAGCATTTTGCTGCCGCACTTTTTCACCAGCCGCACAATTTCCCTGGCCGTCTGCATGTCGGCAGGCAGGCTGTCGTCAGACAGGCCGAAATCCGTAAAGGCATACACGCTGTGCACCTTCAGCCCGGCTGCATCCAAAGGCGCCATGGTGCCTTCGAAATCGCTTTTCAGCCGTCCCAGATCCATATTCACGCCATAGTATCCCATTTCCCTTGCACGCTTGCAGGCTTCCGAAACGGAAATGCCCTGCTGCTGTGCACCTTCCAGAATATGCTCATGAAAAATGGCTGCTTCATGCATGGGCGTATGCCTCCTTTGTTTATCGGTGATTATTCCGCCTTTTCCGCTGCTTTCAGCCTTTGGATGGCGCGCCACGTATAAAAGCCCAGGGCCATCAGTGCCATGGCAACCCCTGCCCAGATCAGAATCAGATGCACAGGCACGCCGATTCTGTCAAAAAACTCGTGGAAGAAGCAGGCAATCAGAGAAAGCACCACCATCAGCTGGGCATACTTGCCCATCTTTTCCGCATACACCACAATCTTCTTTTTCAGCATCACAGCGCCGCCCAGCACCATCAGCAGCTCCTTCAAAAGAAGAACGGCCAGCGGCAGCCAGGGCAGCGTGCCTTCAATCACCCAGGCCAGCATCATGCTGACCACCATCAGCTTATCAGCCAGGGGGTCCATCAGTTTGCCAAAGTCTGTGATCAGGTTGTATTTCCGGGCAATATATCCGTCTGCCAGGTCCGTCAAAGAAGCGATCACATACACCGCCAGTGCCCAGTAGCGGCAGCCATCCGTAAAAAACAACACCCAGAATACCGGAATCAGCGCCATCCGGATCATGGTGAGTACATTGGGCACATTCCAGATCTTTTGATTTTTATCCATTGTATTTCCTCCAAACCCATGGGGTATACATGCAGTATATCACCTTACAGAATGTTTTTCAACAAAAAAGCGTCCTGTTCATGCAGCCTCCGGGCAGCATTTTCCAATCCCTCCAGCCCGGCATACAGTTCATATTCCCTATCCGCTTCTATGGCCAGCAAAATCTGGGTCAGCCAGTCCCCCACCGCATCGGTCAGCTCATGATGGGTGAAAAGGGCCAGTGTTTCTTCCTTTTCCCGCCACCATTTTTCTGCGTCCATCACGCTTTCCATAGCCTTCTCCATATCATTATGCTTCACCTGCTCCAGCATGGCGTGCCGCCTTTCGATCAATTCAAAGCCGATATTCCGCCGTGCTCCGTCTGCATACCAGGAGAGCAGCAAAATGGCCGCCATCGACACCACAGCCACCCACACCGCCTGCCGCATTTATGCATCGCCTCCCGTGGGCATGATATGGGGCATTTCGTTCTTTTTCTGCTGCACATACAGGATGTTTTCTCCGTTCAGGCTGGCCAGCAGCACATCCCGCATTTTCTGCACGCCCATTTTCTTCAATTGTCCTTCCAGCCATGCTTCATTATGGCCGCTTTCCTGCAAATGCTTTTCCTGCACCCGGCCATCCATGACTAAAAGATGGGGCATGCCTGTTTCCTTCTTTTCCATGTGCATATCCTCCGCCGTCAGGGGTGCATGGATGGTCTTTGGAAAAGCACTGAGGCGGCCTTTGGTTTCCAAAATGGCCGTCTGGATCTGCGATATGTCCGCATAACCCTGCCCCCGCAATTCCTCCATCAAATCCGTCACTGTATAGCCCATACGCTGCATTTGGGCAATATCCATCCGTCCGTCCCGAATCACCACCCCCGGTATGCCAAAAAGCAGCCGCCGCACCCGCATGCTCTTGAAAGCCAGGGCAGTGCATATACCGTGAAGCACCAACAGCCCCAGAATGGGCACCAGCCCGTACAAAAGAGGCGTACCCATGTTTTCCATCGGCGCCGCTGCAATTTCTGCCACCATCAGCGCCAATACCAGCTCATAGGGCTGCAATTGCCCCACCTGACGCTTTCCCATCAGCCGCATGGCCAATACCGAAAACGCATACAACACCACAACCCGGATAAATACCGTCAGCACAATCATCCCTCCTTTTTGCAGTATACCCATGGCAAAATGATGGCATGCAAAAGGCAGCGCTTGAAAAAGAAGGGAAAAAGGGGTACAATAGTCAGGAAAAGAAAGGAGGAAAACACCCTTGTCCCGTGCTCAGAAAACACAAAAAGGCCATGAATTGATGAGCATCGATTCCCTGTACGCCTTTCTTTACTGTACCCTGGCCTCCAACGTGCTTTTGAACCAGCCCATTGTGGGCGGCGCCATGTACCTGGCCGGCCATTGCACCGTTTTGTTTCTGCATTCCCGCCGCCACCTGAAAAGTGAAATCATTTCCACCGGCCTTCGTCGTGCCGGGCTGATCATGGTGATCTTTGCGGCGCTTTTGTCCCTTGCGATGATGACCTTCTCCCCCGTCTCCATCGACAGCGCCAATTTCTGGCGGCTGGCTGCGCTGGCATTGTGCGTGCTGCTCCGGCCTGAAGTGATGCGCTATTCTTTGGAAAGAAGTGCACTGGAAAAAAGAAAAACCAGTGCCATTCTGGGACGTCTGGTGGCCATTCAGCTGTCTTTCCTGCCCCTGATTGCCCTGATGCTGTTCTTTTCTCCCCTTGAAAACAGCACCGACTGGGCGCTGCTTGCAGGCTATGTGATAAGCGGTTTGCTGGAATATCTGTCCCTGCCTAAGGTACGCTATTATTTGAAAGGCTATACCGACGAAGAAAAAGAAACGCTGCAGCAGCTGTCCAAAGTGCATGCCTACCGCATGTATCAGAACGCTGCCATCGGCGTGGCCGCCGCCCTGCAAATGACGCTGGTGATCGTGCACACTTATCTTGCCGTCACCGCCGATCAGCTGATTTTCACCATGCTGCTGGCCCTTCTTTGCACCTATGCCGCCTTCTTTGCCACCGATGCGCTTTTGAAAAAACACATCCGCAAAACCCGGGATCAGAGCATCCTGATGTGCGTGGGCCTGGCTGTATGGCTGGGTGGGCTGGTGCATTTCATCTGCACGCTGGACAGCCCCACCCTGCTGCAAAGCCTCATTTCCCTGGGCATGTGCACCATCGGCGCCACCGTCTGCACCCGCTCCATGAGCCGCATGGAAAAGGATATGCAGCGGGTGGCCATCTTCGGCCTGGGCCGCAACCCCGGCTCCCTCCCCAACGCCACCATGCATATCAAGCTGGAATTTGCCACCATTCTGGGACAATTGATTGCGCTGGTTGGGCTTTTGCTCATTTCCATCTTCACCAACAGCGCCTATCCGGCAGACTGGGAAGCGCTGTTCCGCTCCTTCTCTCCCCTGCTCACGCTGCCTGCCGTGTGCCTGGTAACGGCGGCGCTGATCTTTGCCCTTTTGTTCCCCATGACGTGGGATCATATGAACAAACTGCGCCACTATCTGGAGCTGCAGGAAAAGGGCGAAGAGAATATGCCGCTGAAAAACCAGCTGGAAGCGGTTGTTGTGAAAAAAAGCCTGAAGCGCTACGGCATCAAGTTGATCATCCTGCTCATTCGTCCCTTCTACCGGCATAAGATCGTCGGAAAAGAAAACGTGAAGCTGGACAAGGACATCCCCTGCATCTTCGTCAGCAACCATGGCGAGATTTACGGCCCGGTGGTGAACGTGGTGTTTGTACCCTATTCCTTCCGGCCCTGGACCACCTTTGAAATGCTGGATGCAGAAATCATTGCAGACCGGGTATGCGGCGGTTTTCTGAAAAACCAGAAGGTGCTGCCCGAAAAATTATGCTACTGGCTGGTGGACAAGGTGGCAGCGCCGTTCCTGGCATGGATCATGCGCCAGGCGGAAAGCATTCCTGTCTACCACGATAACCCCCGCAAGCTGATGCTCACCTTCCGGGAAACCGTGGCCGCCATGGAAGCGGGTGACAATATCCTCATCTTCCCCGAAAACGCCGCCACCAGCGAAGACGGCAAATATCAGAAGGAAGGCGTTTCCGAATTCTTTACCGGCTTCACCATGACGGCGCAAATGTTCCACGCCCGCACGGGCAAATGCTGCCAGTTCATCCCCCTGTATGCCAATAAGGAAAAGCGCACCATCACCTTTGGCCAATCCACCCGGTATGACCCGGAAAACGCCCCGGCGGATGAAAAGGAAAGGCTGTGCAAGGTATTGCGGGATGAAATGATCCGCCTGTCTAAACTGTAAAATGCATTGCGGTATGCTGTATCGGCTGCCGCAATTTTTCTGAAAACTTTTTTCAAAAAAATGCTTGACAAACGGATGAAGACGTCGTATAATATGCCTTGCGGTTGAGAGATATCGCAACGTTGGGGAATGGTGTAACGGCAGCACCTACGACTCTGACTCGTATTGTCAAGGTTCAAATCCTTGTTCCCCAGCCATTTTGCCTCCATTGTCTAGAGGCCTAGGACGCCGCCCTCTCAAGGCGGAAACATGGGTTCGAATCCCATTGGAGGTGCCACGAAAAAGATCGCACGTCGGCAGGACGAAGGCGGTCTTTTTCGTTATTCAGGTTTATTTGGAGGGCATCATGAAAACCGAGCATTCCTGCGGCGCCGTGGTCTTTACCCGGCAAAACGGCATCCCCCTCTACGTGATCGTGCAATCCAAGGAAGGCTTCTTCGGCTTTCCCAAGGGTCACATGGAAGGAAACGAAACGGAAGCAGAAACAGCCCTGCGGGAAATCAAAGAAGAAACCGGCCTGTCCCCCACCCTCATCCCCGGCTTCCGCACCGAGGACGAGCACCTGATCCCCTTCACCCACCAAGAACCCGTCATGAAGCACATCGTCTATTTTCTGGCGGAATACGAAAACCAGCCCCTGAAAATGCAGGAAGAAGAGCTTTCCGCCATCCGCCTGCTGCCCTATGAAGCAGCCATGTCCCTTTTCCAGTTCGAATCCAGCCGCCGCATTCTGAAGGAGGCACACCAGTTCCTCCAGCAAAAATGAAAGAAACAAAGCGCACCTGCCCACCGCATAAAAACAGTGAACAGGTGCGCTTTTTGTTTTGCAATATCCTTTAGAATTTGTTAGTATCTCCTTCCATACAGAATTTTTGCTTGTTCTGTACATCGCCTCACAAATTCAGCCTTCGCTTCGGTATAGCCATCTCTATTATGCTCATATTCTTTCCATAACCTGAGTTTTAATTCTTCGTACTCTTTTGCCGCTTGTGGATGCTCATTCAGATAATCCCTGAAATATAGTTCGTTGTTATTGCCTGCATATCTTAAATGCAGATGGAATACCCGCTCGGCAAATCCATTCGCTGTGTACCCTTTATTAAAAGAAATCCCGTCTTTGTTTTGCGCCATACAAATATAGCCATTGTGAACAATTGATTCTTTGTAAACAGACAAATCGCTTTCTATGGGGACTTCCACCAAAATATCAATAATAGGTTTTGCCCAAATAGAAGGAATTGCCGTACTTCCTATATGGCTTATTCTTTCGGTTTGCGGAAGTAACTTTTTTAATCGTTTTTCTTCTTCAGCATACCATTCTTTCCAGCGACTCTGATGTTCTGTAAGGAAGATAGGAAACAACTGCCACATCTCTTCCAGACTCATTTCAGCCAAATTCTTTTTCATCACACGTCCCCACAAATTCAGGCTTATCACTTTGGCAATGCTGCCGTTCATTCCTTCGTCCAGCCGTGTTCACCGTGGTAGATCATCTGCCTGGTCATGCCGCCGTCAATGCAGATGTTTTCCCCGTTGATGAACCCGGCTTTATCGGAGCACAGGAACAATACCATCTGAGCAATGTCATCCGTCACCCCCACCCGGCCTGAGGGCTGTTGCGTGGCATCCGGGCCGAACCAGGGCTGATCCTCCGTATCGATCCAGCCGGGGCTGATGCTGTTCACCCGGATTTTCCCGGCCAGAGACACCGCCATGGCGTGGGTCAGGGCCGCAATGCCCCCCTTGGCCGCCGTATAGCTTTCCGTCTGGGGCTGGCTCATGCGATCCCGGGAGGAGGAAATATTGATAATAGCACTCCCCTCCGGCATATATTCCATCAGCAATTTGGACAGGTAAAAGGGAGCCGTCACCCCCACCCGGAGAGCCTGCTCAAATTCCTCATAAGAACAGGCATCAATGCCCTTCATCATGGGCGGCGCATTGTTGATGAGGCAATCCACATGGCCGTATTTCTCAATCACAAAAGCCGCAAAGGCTTCCAGATCAGTCTTGCTGCCGGCATCCCCCACAAAATAATCCCCGGGGGTGATATCCATTACCGCCACCTGCGCCCCTGCCTCACGAAATCGCTGGGCAATCTTTTTGCCAATGCCATGATTGCCGCCGGTCACAACGGCCACTTTTCCTTCAAACATCTCTTTCCCTCCGTCAAAAAAGGCAGCCTGAACAGACTGCCTTTTGCATTACAATACGATATCCCCGGGCCGGAACCCTTCCGGCAACTCCTCTTCCACCAGAAAGCGGAAACCTTCGTCTTCCAATACCGGCAGGAAGGCTTCGAAGGGGATCCGGTCAAACTCCATCTGGTAGCCGCTGTCGCCAAACCAGCTGCCCTCCTGGGCCTTCATGTGCAAATTTCGCAAAAACTTAGTACGGTTGCAGCAATCGTGCACCACAATGGGCCAGTTTTCTTCCGCCGCCATGCGCATGAAGCGAAGGGTCAACTGCCGGCTCCAAACAGGCGACACATACCCGTGCCGGCTCATGTACATGTTTTCCCCGGCATAGTTACCGATGTTGTTGGCGTTCAGGTGCAGTTCGGCACAGTTGATAAAGTCCAGCCCGGTGGCCAGAATTTTTTCCTTCTTCTTCATAAAAGTATCGAAAAATTCCGGGGTCATGGGCGTTTCGATGCCCACCTTGGGAATGTATTTTTTCGCCATACCGATGAATTCGATCACCCGGTCGGCGCAGTTTGTGGCCCCCAGATTAAAGCGCAGCTCGTTCAGCCCGTTTTCTCCCAACGCTTTCAGGTTTTCTTCGGTGCACAAAGTGCCGTTGGTATAGAGATGCTGGTGCACCCCGGCATCGCTGAACGTTTTCACCACCGGGTAATATTTTTCAATCTCCATGAAGGGTTCCAGGTACACATAGGCAATGCCGGTGGGCTTTTTCTGAATGGCAAGCGCCAGGGGAATATCCTGGGTGCGGAACTTGGTACCGCCAATTTCCCACATATTTTCACCGATGGGCGGCTGATCCTCCATTTCGCCGAAGTTATAGCAGAACTTGCAATTGATGTTGCAGCGGTTGGTTTTACGCACCGCACTCAGGCCCGTGCCCAGCAGGCAGGACTTGCATCCGCCGGGAAATTTTGCATCATCGCCCACATAGAAAGTACGCCCCTGCTGGTTTTTCAGCCCGGGGATCTGCTGAAGCAGCTTTTCGTTTTCCGCTTCCACCGCTTCCTCAATCTGAGAAATCACCGCCCAGGCAATCTCCATCTGCCGGGGCAGGATGGGCTCATCCTCCGGCAATTGAGCAAAAAAGGAAAACCACATCCGGGCATCTTGTTTGGAAATTTTCATATGCTTTGTTCCCTCTTTATTCACATTTCATCAGGCAGGTACATCAAAGAATCCATCATCTTTTCCATCACCGGCACCGCTAGGCCGCCTTCCCCGCTCACATCCACAAAGGAAGACACCAGGGTGTTCACCCCGTCATGGCAGTATTGCAAAAGCTGCATCGTCATATCCGGCAGAACAAACTGCACCTTCAGCGCCGGCCGGCCATTGATCAGCAGTGATTCATACTGCGCCTGCTCCCCGGTCACCTGCATGGCTTCCATCAGCTGGTTCACCGTATCTGTGTACATTTTCTGCACGGCCTTTTCGTCCAGATACCGTTCGTTTTGCACCCGGGCACAGGAAAGCACGCTGCCCCGATCGTCATAATAAAAATGCCAGCCGCCTTCCGCATCCTGCTGCATCATCCAATAATCCGGCACTTCAAAGGCATAGGGTTCCATCACCCAGGTGCCAAGGGGTACATAATAGGCTTTTTCTTCCGCATCCTTTTGCAAAAGTGCAATGGCGGCATTGGCGGACAGCAATTCGTTCTGTGCCGCCGTCAGGCTTTCCACCGTGGCATCCAGTTGTATCTGTGTTTGCGAAAGCGCGGCGTTTAATTGTGTGTTTTCGGTCAGTGCACTGTCCAGCGCTGTTTGCAAGCCATCCTTTTCCGCCGTTACCAGCGTTATGGCATCCTGGCTTTCGGTCAGCCGGCCCAGAGCCTGCTCCAACTGGGTTTTTGCATCCGCCAGTGCGGTCTGGGCAGTCGTCTTTTCTTCCGTCATCAGCGTCAGCTGTGTCTGGGTTTCCGTCAGGGTTACCTGGGTATCAGAAAGCGCCAGCTGCGCATTTTCCTTTTCTGTTGCCAGGGTCTGATAATCGCCTTGCAAAGAAGATAACTGCTGCTGGGTGCTGACCAGCATTTCCTGCAAGACAGTGCTTTCCGTCTGGCTGGCAATCAGCTGTTCCGCAGTGGCAGCCAATTGTATCTGCGCTTCCGAAAGCGTGGCGCTTATTTGTGTTTTTTCCGTTATTGCACTGTCCAGCTCCGCCTGCAAGCCATCCTTCTCCGCTACAGCCAGGGCCAGGGCATCCTGGCTTTCAGTCAGCTGACCCAAAGCCTGCTCCAACTGGGTTTTTGCATCTGCCAGTGCGGTCTGGGCAGTCGTCTTTTCTTCCGTCATCATCGTCAGCTGTGCCTGGGTTTCCGTCAGGGTTGCCTGGGTATCAGAAAGCGCCAGCTGCGCATTTTCCTTTTCTGTTGTCAGGGTCTGATAATCGCCCTGCAAAGAAGATAACTGCTGCTGGGTGCTGACCAGCATTTCCTGCAAGACAGTGCTTTC
>JAFSBN010000171.1 GCA_017437265.1 Clostridia bacterium | reverse complement strand
TCAGGAAAATGGGGGTTTCCGCCGTTTTGTTGTAAGCGATCACTTTTTCCGTCAATGCGTCAAAATCCGCATAGGTCCATACACCGGTGGGAATTTCCCAGCCGATTTGTGCTGCTATTTCCGGATTTGCCCACATCAGATGGACCGTATAATTGTAGATCCAGCCATATTGCCGGCCGTTTGTGGACATCATCGGCCAGATATCCCGGTAATCATCCCGAAGGGCTTCAAAATCCGGTTCATGGGTCAGTTCTATAACGGCACCGTTTTTCAATAGCTCCGCATAGGTAGGCATCAGGTCAAAATCCCCATAGAGATAGATATCGCAGTTGTTTCCGGCCATCAGTTCGGTGGCCAGCTTTCGGGAATCGTTGATCTGCCGGGGCACCACTTCCACATCCGGGTATTTTTCGTAGAACAGGGGCAGGGCATCCGCCATGGTACCGTGGCCGAAGTTCACATCGTTTACCACATACAGCCTGCGCAATTCTTTTTGTCCGCTGAGCTTGTTCACATTGTAGGAAGAAAGCAAATTGCCATTCTCATCATTAATAAATAGCGAGGATCGGTTCCGTACCACCTGCACCGCACCGGAGGGAAGCTTCACGCCGGTATCATATTTGGCACCGGTTGCGGCATTGACGATCACCAGTTTCCCCACGGAAAGGGCAAAGAGATGATCCTCTCCGTCCTTTTCATAGCCGTAGCAAAGGGAGGAAAGACCGGGAACCAGTGTGGTATGACAGCTATCATCCATGCCAATGGACAGGCTGGCTAATGTTCCTCCGTCTTCTGTGGAATAGGCATAGAGCGTATCTTCATGGATGCTGAAAGCAATGTTATTGATATTTTCCCAGCCTTCTCCCTGCAGTTTCCAGTCAGGTATGCTGCTGTCCAGAGGATGCAGGGCATAAATGACACCGTTTCCTTGAGTGGTGTGGGCCAGAATATAGGCAGTTCCATTCCCCATCTGGAAATCCCGCACATTGTATTTGGTGTTGATAGCTCTTTCCGGATACAGGGAAAGGCCGTTGTTCGTTACCGAGCGGATCACTTTGCCTTTTTCGCCCTTGGTGACGTAATAGAGCATATGATCTTCCGCAGAAAGGAAGAGAATGTTTTGATCTTTTAAAATGGGCGTTGGGTATTTATCATCGGCCGTCTGGTAATACAGCGTTCCATCCAGATAACTCCAGGAGCCAAAGGTATCAAACGAGGTTTTCCGGGGGAGCAATAGAGCACATGCTGTGGTAACAGCCAGAAATACCAGCACAAAGGCCAGAATCAGGCTGAAAGAAGCTTTCTTTTTCATTTTCGGCACCTCTCCTTCTAAAGGGCTCAGCACCTGATGGGCATAATTCCGGGAAGGAGACATTTGTTCCTTGTAGGTTTCCAGCGCATTGATCAATTCCTGTTCTTTCATGGGGTCATGCCTCCTTCCAGTTCCAGTTTCAGGTGTTTTTGAGCTTTTTTCAAACGGCGATACACGGTGGAGCGGGTGATATGGAGAAGGGATGCAATTTCGTCTGCCCCCATGCGCTGCCAGAAATGGAGGATCACAACTTCCCTCTCCGGCAGGGGCAATTGCTTGACCAGCAGGATAATTTCGCTGTCTTCCGCTTCTGCCTGTTCCGGAAGGTTCTCCGGCAGAATGCGGCGATCCTGATGGCGGAACCAGCGGCTGCGGTGATAATCGTGGCATAGATTCACGGCAACCTTAATAAGCCAGGCCTTTTCCGCGCCTTTGGAGGGATCCATCCCTTTCCATGCCCGGAAAAACGTTTCCTGAACCATATCTTCCGCCAGATGACGATCACAAAGCAGCAAACTGCAAATGCCAAGCAGCGTGCGGTCATAGGTGTTGACTAAGCGAATCAGTTCCCCTTCGCTGATGCCCGGTACCTTGGCATCATGCGCCATACCCTTCCACCTCCTTCACCTTTTATACGAAATACCCCCCTCTTTTTGTCGCAGGTGAGGAAAAATTTTTATTCGTCAAGGAACATGCACTTTGTTCCATTGCAGGCTTTTTCCTGTTTCCGATATGCATTGTAAAGCGATAAATGCCTTTCCGCAATAGGGGGGCAGCATAGCGCCGGTTTCCTCCGGTAATGCAGCAGAACACAAATTGACACGCATATTCCGGAGCAGTACAATAATCAACAGGAAAATTTTTTCAAAGAACTGAAATGGAAGCGGGACAAAACCGGCTGTCCACTCGTCTATATAAGCGAAGGAGGTGATCGGACATGGAACAAGCTGCGGTACCCAGCTATGTTCGGGAGCAGAAAATGAACCAATGGATAGAAACCTATGCGGATGATATCAAGAAAATCTGCTTTGTATACTTAGCCGATCGCAGCCAGGCGGAAGATGCCCTGCAGGACACTTTCCTCAAAGCCTGGAAAAGCATGCCCGCTTATGAAAGAAAGGGCGTTGAAAACGATAAAGCATGGCTGATGCGCATTGCCATCAATGTATGCAGGGATTATCACAAAACGGGCTGGTTCCGTCATGTGGATAAACATCAGGACATGGACACCATCGCTGCATACATCCCGGCGAAAGACGAACAGGATCGGGAATTGGTGATGGATATCTGCAATTTGCCGGCTAAATACAAGCAGGTTGTGCTGCTCTATTATTACCAGGGAATGAATATGCGGGAGGCGGCACAGGCGCTGGGAATTCCTGCATCCACTGCACAACGAAGACTGAAAAAAGCAGAATCCCTTTTGAAAGCAGCGTGGATTGGAGGTGAGGAAGATGACGCTTGAACAGAAACGGCAAAGAATACGGCATGCCATGAACAATGAACTGGCCCATCTCAATACCTCCCAGGCCCAGCGGGACCGCCTCCTTGCCATAACAGCAGGAGGAGAAACGGTGAACAGAAAATCCAAATTGTCCTTTGGTCTTGTGCTGGCACTGGTGCTGATTTGCATCAGCATCACAGCAGTGGCCGTCACAGCCGTGATCAACGGATATTATGAAAAAGTGGCGCAAATGGATGCGGACGGCAGCATGATGCGCTGGGAGATGAAGGACAAAATCCAATTCGTGAACATCATGCGGGAAGGTAACCTGCCCATGAACGAAGCGGACTATGCACTGATGATGAACGAAAAAGAATCAAACGAAAACCGGGAAGCGGCGGCTGACCGCATCATCTATACCCGCTACGGCGAACTGATTCAGAAAGATGTGGAACAATGGGAGGAACAGCCGGCAGACATTACGGAAGTAGCCCCCAATGAAGTGATTATCTTCCAGGAACAGTATCTGGCAGAACATCCTGAAAGCATCAGCACAAAGGAAGATTATCAGGCTTATACGGATGCATTGGGCTATTATCTGCGGGATGTGTATTACCCGGCATATCAGGCCCGGGCCGACCAGCTGCCGGAAACAACGCCCCTGCCCGATGGCACGGAAGAAGCAGCCGTCCGGCACTTGAAAAGCTATATGACGGAAGTATACAGCTGGCATCCGGACGCCGTTGACAACATTGTTCCGGAAATCAAATGGGATGAGGAATACCAGCTGTGGGAAGTATCCGGCGAAGTTAGCAAGGCTTCCATGGAACTGGCTTTCGAGCCTGTGCTGGAGGGCAAAACCGTGGAAGTAACAGAAACCGGCTATCGCCTGACAGTGCTGGTGGATCCAAACGGGTTTACGCGGGCAACCCGGGACAAGCAGGCTTTTTCCCTTGAAGCACAGCAGCATGCGAAAAACAATCAATTCGTCAGCAATGTATCCTATGATGAAGCGATTCGTATGGCGAAAGACGCCCTGAAAGCCCATTACAACCTGACTGAAGCAGAAGTAAACAGCTACTTCTATGATAGTTTTCATTATGTCCAGACGGGGGATCGTGCACAGATCAGCACCATCACTTTCCGAAATCACTATAGCTATCAAACGGAAAAAATGTATGGCGTGGTCATCAACCGGGCAGAAGGCCGGGTGACGGACGTGTTCAGCTATCGGGAAAATGATATGAGCCCCATTTGGAAGCTGCTTTCCTTCGCCGCAAGAACAGAACAGAAAGAAAACTGGTATGTGCGCTGGTCTTTGGAGAATAAAAAGGCATTGATCGGCCATATGAAAGCTTGTAACATCCTGCCCGAACATGCTTTCTGGCAGCAGGCTGACCCTTCTGAAGAAGCGATGGATGCTTTTGTGGCCGAAGCCTTTGGAGCGAAGGACTATCCTTCCGGCATCAATACCTGGCGTATGGTGGAAACCCTGCTGGGGGATGCGGAAACATGGTCCGGTGCGGATCACGCATTGTTCATGGAAATGGAGACAAAGTATAACCTGTCCCGGTCGGACGGTCTGGAAAAGCTGGACGGAAACAAAAAAGAAATCGGAGAAAAGGAAGCCATTGCCATCATCCGGAAAGAATTTGCTGCTGCCTGGAACATGGAAGAGACAGAAATGGATGCTTGGCAGATTGTTGCCCAGCAGGTGCATGATGATTTTCTGGATCGGGGCATGGTATACTGGCGTGTATACGTGACAAGGCCCATGGGTACAGAAAATGATGCACGCTTTCAGGGACGCATGAATTTCAATTATCGGGTAAAAATTAACGGCACGGTCATGGATGCTTCCGTTTTGCCCGGTTGGTTCAGCCCGGCACAGCACAAGGCTGTTCTGGAAGAAACAGCCTCCTATGACAATGAACTGTTCCGGCATTTCGATCGCTATGCGCAGCAGAACGGCCTGATGTACGAATATGAGGATTTCTTCCATTGGCCGCTTAAGCATCAGAAAGCCTGCGGAGATCAATTGCGGCCTCTGATTCAGGAAAAAATGCAGCAGGATCCCCACTTTGCCGATCCCCGTTTGATGGCGTTTGCCAATCATGTATATGGTGTGCCCGAAAATGGGATGATCACGGAAGCAAAGGCGCAGGAAATTGCTTTCCAGCATGTACAAAAAGCCTTTGATCTTACCGATCAGGAACGCTCCCTTCTGTTGCCGGAAACGATGCTGCTGGATGTGACGAATCCTGCTAAGCCCTTCTATCAGATCGGCTTATCTTCGGAAGAAAGATGGACCTCTTCCATCCGTGCCGGATTGGAACCCAGCGTTTACTATGTAATGGAAGTGGATGCTTACACAGGCGAAATTCTCAACACCTATACGTATGCCAGAGATGATGGCGAAACCGGCGTGGAAGCCTGGGAACGCTGGTATTGAGAGGTGAAATTACAATGAAAAGAATGATCTGTATCCTGGGAATCCTGATGCTGTTGATTCCTTCAGCCATCGCTGCCGAAACCATCGATCTGAGCACAGATGGCTGCGATCAGCTGATGTATGATCCCCTTGTACTGCCGGATGGCCGGGTGGTGATTGCCGGGCAAGCCGGCGTTAAGGGTAATTATCAAGATAGCCGCGCCCGTCTGTTATGCTTGAATCCGGATGGATCCATTGCCTGGGATTACCGGCATCCGGCCTCGGGCAACTGCAGCTATACTTATGTGCAGCTGTTGGATAATGGTCTGCTGGGGGTTATCTTTCGGAACAGTCCCAATCAGGAAACAAAGCAGGTTGAAATCCATAAATTCACCACGGATGGGAAAATGGCAGGAGAACCGATTGATATTTTTACTCCTCATATTTCTTCCTGTGAAACCACCGAAGCATGCATTGAGTATGCGGTCATTGACCCCTATGCCCAGACGTTCTATCGTTATTATATAGACTGGGACGGCAATTTCCTTTTCAGTATCCATTCCGATGACTATACCAGCGGCGGGTCCGATCTGTTGGGAGCAGAAGACAGCATCATCCTGTACGGATCAGATAATGGCTATCCGGCTCCGGCGAAGATCATCAAGCTGGATTTTTACGGCAACCTGGTTTGGGAAACGGTTCTTCCCACATACTTGCCCGAAGCCAGCGCTCAATTGATGAACGGCTGCCGAACGTCCGACGGCGGATATGTATTCTGGCTGATGGAAACCGCCGGGGATCTTCGCGGAGAAGTAACACGGCACAAAGCCCTGGTCAAGTTCGACGGAAACGGCAATCTGCTGTGGATCAACCGGGAAGAACCCAATACCGAAACTACCGATTTCATGAACAGCCGCTGCAATCACATTCTGGAATTTGGCGATTATCTGGTGCTGGATATGGGCACCCGGAATTATGATATCGGGCAGCCTTATCACTTCCTCTGGTTCACAAAGGATGGAAAATATGTGGGCAGAAATGAAGTGAAAACGGTGAACAGAATCTGTGTTGGTTCGGAATTCATTCAGTTGGGTGACCATCTCTATACCATGATCCAAACAAGAGATGAAAAGAAAAACATCCGGGATGAAATGGATACCTGCGACGTGATTCTTTTCCCCATTCCCATGCCGGAAAATCAATAAGCAATCAAAAAGCTTCTGCGAATTCTTCTCTTCGCAGAAGCTCTTTTATTCGTTGCTTTATTGGACAGCTGTTTTCAAATGTTCCTGCTACATGGATTGAATACGGGCACGAATGGCATACAATGCGGTACCGATGGTATCAATAGCAAGGATTGTTTCTGTTTTTTCTTCCTTTGCAGCCGTATTTGCCAGTGAAGTACACTCGTTCTCATACAGGCTCACAGCACCTTCTAGCAACAACCGAAGATCTGTCCATGCATTTCCTGTGCTCCACAGATAAGTGCTGAAGGTCTGGAAGGCAGACTTCATTGGGCATACACCAGCTCTTGCAATACCACTTCTTCCGCACGGGCCCGGATGTTATTCATGGCACCCACCCATGCCAGCTGATCACGCACTTTCATCTCTTCCGTTACTCCTTCTGCTTCTTTCATCTGACGGATCAGTTGCTCTATTCGCTCATGTGCTTGTTCATCCATGTCTGCCAGATGGGTAAAAAGTTCACCGTTTAGCAGCATCACATTGTAAGTAACGGTGTCGTGTTCCCGTAGGTACTTCTCCCGCATTCTTCCATACCGGCCAATGGGCTTGTCTACCTTTGGCAGTTCCAAATCAGGCAAATAATAATCGCCGGATTTCACATAGTGGATCTCTACAGGCCGAACATTCTGTTCTTTCATATCAAGGCTCCTTTCGTGGTCTAAGGCAGTTATGGGGAAACATATTCTCCTTTCTTCATAACCGCTTCCATTCACCACAAATGAGCCGCAGTCATGATGTAATACGAAGGATAAAACCTTCCTTTACATCATACAGCTGAGAAAGCTTGCTTTCTCTCCCGGCTTTTTCCGTATTTTCCCCGGATGCTTCAGCATCCGGCTGGCGGTGTTCCACCGCCCAGCCCGTGGGTGGCTGTGCCACACCCAACTCGCAAAGTTTCAATCGTTCATTTGCGAAAATTTGTGTGCGTGATGCTCCATTTCACCGGGAAACTGTTTGTGTGAAACAGATTGCTATTTCCGGAAATGGGTGCAGGGTCAATGACCCTGCTGGGGTGTGGGGCAAAGCCCCGCATGGTTCCCCACGCTTCACCGGGAAACCGTATGAAAAATAAAGATTGTTGCTTCCGGAGAAAGGGTGCAGGGTCAATGACCCTGCTGGCCCTGGTGGGGGTGGAGGGGTCAACGCCCCTCCATGGTCTCCCCCAAAGAAAAGCCGCGGTCTGTTCGACCGCGGCTTGATGTTTATGAAATTACAGCTTGATTTCCAGGCACTTCTTACCCGTGAGTTCAGCGGAGACAGCATCGGGCTGATAGCCGCCAACATACAGCGTGGCCTTTTCGCAGGGCAGACGCTTGCCTTCGTCATTGACCACGGTGAAGGTGAGGGCGGACAGGGTGATTTCCACCTGCACGCTTTCGCCGGCCTTCACAGCCACGCGCTTGAAGCCGCACAGAGCGGGATGCAGGGGGGCATCCTTGCTGTCATTCTTCACATACACCTGAACCACTTCTTCGGCATCCATCTTACCGGCATTCTTCACGGTAACGGTCACCTTGCCGTCGGCATAGGCAGCGTTTTCGTACACGAAATCGGTGTAGGAAAGGCCGAAGCCGAAGGGATAGAGGGCCTTGCCTTCGTAGTAGCGATAGGTGCGGTTCTTCATGTTATAGTCGGTGAAGTCGGGCAGGTCTTCCACGTTGTGGTAGAAGGTGAGGGGCAGGCGGCCGGAGAAGCATTCTTCACCGAACAGCAGTTTGGCCAGGGCAGTACCGCCGGCCTGGCCGGGATACCATGCCCACACCACGGCATTGCCTTCTTCCACGCGCAGGTTGCTGCCGGCGGCCACAACGGTAACCACAGGGGTGCCGGTCTTGATCACGGCATCCAGCACGCGCTTCTGAGCAGCGGGCAGTTCCAGATCGTTCTTGTCGCCGGAGAAGTACTGGTTGCCGGTATCTCCTTCTTCGCCTTCCATGGTGGCATCAAGGCCCATGCAGGCAATGACTACGTCAGCCAGCTCGGCAGCGGCCACAGCTTCAGCCAGACGGTCATCCTTGTACTGGGACAGCACGCTGTCGTTATCCTTGAACAGCTGAGAGCCGGGAGCATAGATTACCCGGGCCTTGCCCTTGCAGGCTTCGCGGATACCTTCCAGGAAGGTGACATAGCGGGAGGAAGTGCCGTTGTAATTGCCTTCCAGGGCCAGCTGGCTATTGGCATTGGGGCCGATAACCAGGATCACCTTTTCCTTATCGGTGTTATCGATGGGCAGCACGCCGTCATTCTTCAAAAGGGTCATGCTGCGAAGGGCCGCCTTCAGGGCCACGGCATCGTGTTCATCGGTGTCGTTTTCCAAGAGGCCGATCTTGTTGAATTCGCAGTTTTCATCCATCATGCCCAGACGGTAACGGGTGGCAAAGAGGCTGATGCAGGCGCGGGTGATATCTTCTTCGGTCACCAGGCCTTCCTGATAGGCTTCCATCATGTGCAGGTAGGTGTTGCCGCAGTTCACATCGCAGCCGTTCTTGATGGCCATGGCAGCGGATTCGGGTGCGGTATCGGTGACCATGTGACGGGTATGGAAGTCACGCACGGCCCAGCAGTCGCTGACCACATGGCCTTCAAAGCCCCATTCTTCACGCAGGATGTCCAGCAGCAGGGTCTTGCTGCCGCAGCAGGGTTCGCCGTTGGTGCGGTTATAGGCACCCATGACGGATTCCACATCGGCTTCCTTCACCAGCGCTTCGAAAGCGGGCAGGTAGGTTTCCCGCATGTCCTTTTCGTTGGCGATGGCGTCAAATTCGTGGCGGATGGCTTCAGGGCCGGAGTGCACCGCATAGTGCTTGGCGCAGGCAGCCAGCTTCAGGTATTCGCCGTCGCCCTGCAGGCCCTTAACGAAAGCCACGCCCAGACGGCTGGTGAGATAGGGATCTTCGCCGTAGGTTTCATGGCCGCGGCCCCAGCGGGGATCACGGAAAATGTTGATGTTGGGGGACCAGTAGGTCAGGCCCTTATAGATGTCACGGTCGCCATGGGAAGAATTGGCGTTGTACTTGGCGCGGCCTTCATGGGCGATGATCTTGGCAATTTCATTCAGCGCTTCATCATCGAACATGGCAGCCATACCGATGGCCTGGGGGAACACGGTGGCAGTACCGGCACGGGCCACACCGTGGAGGCCTTCATTCCACCAGTTGTAGGCGGGGATGCCCAGCCGTTCAATGGCAGGAGCGTCATAGCGCAGCTGGCAGGCTTTTTCTTCCAGGGTCATTTTGGCAACCAGTTCGGCTGCCAGCTCACGGGCTTTCTGATGATCCATCATGGTTTTCCTCTCCTTTATCTCTTTATCTCAATCGTAAATGGTTCTGCCTTTTTCATCAGGGATCAGGGTGAAGCGATGGAAATAGGTGTTCATCCGGTCGCACCAGTTCCGGGCGTTTTCCACCTGGCGGCGGAAGCGATCCAGCCCGTATTCCCATTCTGCCTGGGGCAATTTCCCTTCCATGGCCTGCCAGTCCTCCAGCAGCTTTTCCGCACCGGCCAAACCCTCAAAATGATCGTCATACAGCCGCTGCAAAAGGGTTCTGCCGTCCTGCATCACATAATCGTAGCGCATGCGATGGAAGAAAAGCAGCATCTTTTCGGGGCAGGTGGCAGGATCATTATACAATTTTGCCAGTTTTTCCGGATACTGCTGCGCATAACCCGTGCCCTTGTCGCTGCGGTCGATACCCACCGCTTCCCGGTTGGCCCGGTGGTAGGTGCCCCACAGGTCGTATTCGTAGCCTTCCGCATCGGGACCGTAGTGGGAATGGGGGGTCACCATCCAGCCAAGGCCCAGATTGGCGGTATACTTTTCGTAAATCCCCCGGGAAGAGAGCATCATCTTTTCCAGCCGGTCTTTTTCTTCAAAGTCCTGGCCAAAGGTGAGGCCGATCCAGTCCTTCAGCACCTTTGTTCCATCAAACGCCCTTCCCAGCCAGGCCATTTCACCATAGGCATACAGGTTTGCCTGGGCCAGGGTATGGCCAGTCCAGTTTTCGTCATCGCCCAGGTTGGTCACGGCGGCGATGTGCGGCGGCATATCCTCCAGCACGTCCATCACTTCGTGCCACACCTCAGCCATGTAATACAAATCAATCTGCTGGCCGGTGTATTCCTGGGCCAACTGGTATTCGATGGCCTTGCAGGTACCCGGCATAGCGAACAGCAAGGGGGACACAGGCTCCCGCACCTGGAAATCATAGGGGCCGTTCTTCACCTGCAGGATCACGTTATCGTCAAACTTCCCGTCCAGATAGGCATAATTTTCATAGGCCGCCTTGGGACGGTCAATGGAATGATCCCGCCAGTTCTGCCGGCAGTTATACACAAAGCAGCGCCAGATGAGCACGCCGTTATGGGGCTTCAGGGCCCGGGCCAGCAGATTGGCGCCTTCGGCATGGTTGCGCTTGTACATATAGGGGCCGGGACGGAATTCGCTGTCCGCCTTCACCAGGAAGCCGCACAAATCCGGCACGTAGGAATAAATCAGGTCCACCTGCTTGTTCCAGAAGGCCTGCACCCTTTCGTCCAGAGGATCCGCTGTTTCCAGACCAAGCGTCACCGGCAGGGCGTAATCCACGCTGATGATCAGCCGGATGCCGTAAGCCCGGAGCACGTCGGCAATCTTTTTCACTTCGGGAAGCAATTCTTCCGTGCACAGCCTGTCCGCCGGATAATGCACGTTCACATTATTCAGCGTCACCGCATTGATGCCAACGCTGGCCAGCATGCGGCCGTAGAAGCGGATGCGGTTTTCATCCCAGCAGAAGCGGCTGTCCTTGAAAAAGAAGGAATGGCCGGCATAGCCCCGCTCAATCTGCCCGTTCATGTTATCCCAGTGGTTCAGCATGCGCAGCTGATAGGCAGGCTGGGTTTCTTCACAGCAGGCATCCTGCCCCAGGTACATTTTCTGCAGCAGCCGGTAGGCACCGTACAGGATGCCCTTTTCACCGCCACGGATCACATAACCATCGCCATTTTTTTCAATGGCATAGCCATCCCCCATCTTTTCTTCCACCTTCAGGGCAGCATTCACACCCATTTGAGTCAGTTCCGCCCGGGCGGTATCCACAGGGGATGTGGTTTTGGGACTTTCGTCGCTCAAAAAGGGAAGCCAGCATTTTTTCGCACAAAACAGCATAGCCATTCTCCTTCTTATGTTAATCTTCTGATTATCTGTATTATAGCAGATACAGGGTTTCTTCTGCCAATTGATAAAGACTTAAAAATCATCAGATATTATGGTTATTCTGCCGCAGGCTTTTGCGGTACTGGGTAGGGGTAATGCCGGTGAGCTGCTTGAACACCCGGTTAAATGACGCCACAGAACCAAAGCCCGAACGGGTAACGATATCCATGATGCTGTTTTCCGGGTCCATCAGCAATTGCTTGGCCAGGGCCACCCGCTGCTGCTGGATATAATCCACGCAGGAGATATCGGCAAACTCCTTGAACATCCGCACGAAATGGGACTTGGAATAGCCGGCCACGGCGCTGAGCATTTCCACATCCAGCTTTTCATGGCAATGATTGTGGATATAATCGCACACCCGCAAAAAGCCGTCCACGCTCTTTGCATACCGCCGGTCGCTTTCGTGGGTGGCAAAGGCCTTGCGGTTGCGGGCCAGCATGATAAACAGCCAGGTGCACTTGGAAGAGAGCATATAATTGAAGAAGGGGCTGCGCATGATATATTCATCATACATTTCCAGCAGCGTATGCTGCATGGCGGCACACAGGCTTTCCAGCATGGGCGTTACCTTTCTCACATGCAGGCAGGGATAGAAATGCCGCAGTTCTTCATAAAAGCCGTGCATCTGGTTGGCCAGCACGCAGCTCACCTGCACAATCAGCCTTTCCCCTTCCTCCGGTGCTTTCAGGGAATGGATCACTCCCGGAGGAATGAGCAATATGTCCCCTTCCGAAAGGGCAAACTCCCGGTTATCGATCAGCACGGTATACCCTGCCTTCAAAGGCATAATCAATTCAAAATCCGTATGCCAGTGCCGGGGATAATCCTCCGCTTCACAATTGCGGTAAATACGGAACAACAGGCCCTCCTCAAAATGGACCACCTCTCTCAAGCCATCAAAATCTTCGATCACGCTTGGGTTCCTCCTTCCGTGTAAACATCCTCACTGTGAAAAAAGCAGAACCATTCCGTTCTGCATAAATTAACGCACAAACCGCCGCAGGGGCAGCGTAACGGCATAGCAAACCGCTGCGCAAAGCACCACCGCCGCACCAACGCCCGTATTCAGATAATAGGCGGCCACCAGCCCGCCTACGCCGCACAAAAGCCCCAGCAGCACGCTCAAAAGCGCATGCTGACGGGAGGTGCGGGCAATATTGCGGGCAGCAGCGGCCGGCAAAATGAGCAGCGCATTGATCAGCAGCACGCCCACCCAGCGGATGGACAGCATTACCGCAATGGCCACCAGCGACACAAAGGCATATTCCACCCATTTGGTTCCAATCCCCCGGCTCTGGGCCAGGGCGGGGTTTACCGCCGTCAGAAGCAGCTTGTTGTAAAGCAGTGCCCACAAAAGCACTCCAACAGGCAGCGCCAGGGAAAGCCAGATCAAATCCCCCGGGGCAACCGCCAGCACATCCCCGGCAAGCAAGGAGGAATACCGGGAAAAGCTGCCGTTGTGGGACAGAATCAGCAGGCCCACCGCAATGCCGGTAGAGGAGAAAACGCTGATGATGGTATCCGCCGATTCGCCGCCGGTACGGTTGATGCGGCTGATGAGCACTGCCCAGATGATGCCGAACACGATCATGCTGATCAGTTCATTTTGCACCCCCAGCAGCATGCCGATGCCCACGCCAGCCAGGGCACTGTGACCCAGGGCATCGGAAAAGAAGGCCATGCGCCTGTTCACCGCCATGGTGCCCAAAAGGGCCAGCAGGGGAGTGAGCAGCAGCATCGCCAGCAATGCATTTTTCATGAAGGACAGCCGGAAGCACTCAAAAGGCAGCACGGCATCCATCACCCGGTACAATGCATCCACTTATTTTGCCTCCGCATCAGTTGTTTTTCAACGTATCTTCCAGTATTTCCGCCATGGCCCGGATGTATTTCAGGCAAGGCCGCTTTTCATAAAAATCCGGCGTCCGGGGAGTGGGCATGCTGCCCACACTGCCCTCCGGCAGCCCCAGCAATTTGCCGCAGTTCAGGGTTTTGAACTGATCCTGAAAGCGGAAGCACATCTGCTGACCCAGAGCATACACAAATCCTTTGTTGGCATAATCCTCCGGGTCATCATTGCCATGAATATATCCCAGCACCACAATGGCGCCGCTGACAGCGCCGCAAGCCTCCCGCATACGGCACAGGCCGCCGCCCAGGCCGGCAGAGATGCGCATGGCATCTTCCATAGACATATTCATTTCTTCCGCAAAGGCGCCCACCAGCGCCTGGCCGCAGTTATATCCGTCCCGGAACAGTTTCTCCGCCCGATCGGCGGCACACATTCTTTCACTCATTTTTGTCTTCCTTCTTCATCGAAAACATCTGAAACGTATCCTGAAACGCCTGGGAGGAAAATACATCCTCCGGTGTGCCGGCGCAGAGAATTTCCCGGTTGAGCAGCACCACATAATCCGCATACTGCTGCACCAGCTGCCAGTCGTGGCTCACCATCAGGATGCCCATATGGTGCGTATTGCGCAAATGGCTCACCGTCTGCAGGAAAAGGGAAAGGCCGTTCTGGTCCATGCCGGACACAGGCTCGTCCAACACCAACAAATCCGGCAGGGGCATCAGCGCCATGGCCAGCAGCACCCGCTGCATTTCGCCCCCGGACAATGTGCCCAGCCGCTTATCCGCCAGGCCTTCCGCATTGGTTTCTTTCAGTGCGTTTTTCACTGTTTCCCGGGTCTTTTTGCCATATCCCAGCCACACGGGGCGTTTGGACACGGCCGCCGCCATCAGGTCCTCCACCGTCAGGGGCATTTCCCTGTCAAAGGACAGCTGCTGGGGCACATAGCCGATGCGGGGTGCAGGAAAATCATGCCCATGGGCGTCCACGTGACGGATGCTCCCTGTATAGGGTGCCTGGCCCAGCAATGCCCGCAGCAGGGTGGTTTTTCCGGCGCCGTTGGGGCCCACCAGGGCCGTCATCTGGCCGCAGTGGATATGGAAACTGATATCCGAAAGCAGCGTATCGCCCCCGGCGGTGACCCCCACATTCTTCAATTCAATCCGGCAAAGGGAGCATCCTCCCTGACCGTGGTCATGCTCATGCTTCATCATTCGTCATCGGCATCCAGGTTCATTTCGGGAATATTGTCCGCATCAATGGCAGGCACGGCGGAGGGGTTCATCACAGAACGCAGGGCGGCTTCAATTTCGTCCGCAATTTCGGGATGATCCTTCAGGAACTGACGGGTATTATCCCGGCCCTGACCGATGCGCTGGTCGTTATAGGAGAACCAGGCACCGCTCTTTTGCACGATATCCTTTTCCACGGCCAGATCCAGCAGGCTGCCTTCCTTGGAAATACCCTGACCGTAAATCAGGTCAAATTCGCAGGAGCGGAAAGGCGGGGCCACCTTGTTCTTGACCACCTTCACCTTGGTACGGTTGCCTACCACTTCGCTGCCGTTTTTCAGCTGTTCGCCCCGGCGCACATCCAGACGCACAGAAGCATAAAATTTCAGGGCACGGCCGCCGGGGGTGGTTTCGGGGTTGCCGTACATAACACCCACTTTTTCGCGGATCTGGTTGATGAACAGGGCAATGGCATTGGTCTTGGCCACCACACCGGTCAGTTTCCGCATGGCCTGGCTCATCAGCCTTGCCTGCACACCCACAAAGCTGTCGCCCATTTCGCCGTCGATTTCGGCACGGGGCACCAGCGCAGCCACGGAGTCGATGACCACAATATCAATGGCACCGGAGCGCAGCAGCGCTTCCGCAATTTCCAGTGCGTCTTCACCGCAGTTGGGCTGGCTTACATACAGTTCGTCAATATTCACGCCCAGGTTCTTGGCATAGGCAGGATCCAGCGCATGCTCTGCATCGATAAAAGCCGCAGCGCCGCCCATTTTCTGCACGGAGGCCACCACATGCAGGGCCACCGTGGTTTTACCGGAAGATTCCGGGCCGAACACTTCGATAATGCGGCCCCGGGGAATGCCCCCTACGCCCAGCGCCATATCCAAATCCAGGCAGCCGGTGGGCACGGTGTCCACCTGCATAGCGGTCTTTTCGCCCAGCTTCATCACGGTGCCCTTACCAAATTCCTTTTCGATGGAGGAGAGGGTCATTTCCAGCGCCCGCTGCTTTTCCTGCAAAGTGGCGTCCAGATTTTTCATATCTTTTTTGTCGCTTGCTTTCTTGGCCATTTTTGTTTCCTCCCTTGTATATGAACGTTAATTGTCTTTCAAAAGATGCCAGCCGTTTTTGAAATATTCCACACCGCTGATGAGGGTCATCAGGGCCATCGCATACATCAGAATATCCGTTGCCAGATGCTTGCCGATGATCATGGCACACAGGATGCAGAAAATCTGCAGGTTGGTTTTAATTTTCCCCGGCCAGCCAGCGGCAATCACCACGCCCTTCTGGGAGGCCACCATGCGCAGGCCGTCCACCATCAGTTCCCTGGCCGCCACAATGGCCACCGCCCAATGGGGCAAAAGGCCGTCGGCACAAAGGAAGATCATGGCCGTCAATACCAGAATTTTATCCGCCACAGGATCGGCAAATTTGCCAAAGGTAGTGACGATATTGTTTTTCCTTGCAATATAACCGTCCAGAAAATCGGTAAAGGCGGCCAGGGCAAAAATAACGGCTGCCAGCCACCGCACCCCCAGCGCCCAGGCAAGCAGGCACAAAGGAATCATCACAATACGAAGCAATGTCAGTTTGTTGGGCAGGTTCATCTTTTTCTCCTTTACAGAGTGTGTTTTTTGCGGAAATTGAATTTCTTTTCCGCCCAGTCCGCCACCCGGTAGGGCAGCTTCTGATGTTTCTTGATCTGCAGCGCCGCTTCCAGCGCAAAGGCACGGTATTCCCGGTTATCCGGGTTCAGCCGGACAGCCTCCCGGAAGGCCTGATGGGCAGTGGCATACTGTTTCATGCCCAGCATGATCTTTCCTTCCACGAAGAACCACCGATCATCCTTGAATTCCGCCCTGCCCAGCTGCAAAAGCGCCGTTTCATAACGTTCCTGGACGATCAGCTTTTCAGCAATGGCCAGGGCCTGATCCAAGGGCACGGTATGGTAAACCGGCCCTGTTGCAATGTCCCCTGCCTTTTTATACGCTTCTTCATAGGCCTGGTTCAGCGCGATCAGCTTCTGCTGGGCCATTTTTCTCTGTTCCGGGTCCTCAAACAAATCCGGATGGCAGGTTTTCACCAGCGCACGGTATGCCTGGTGCACCGTTTGCCTGTCCGCCCCTTCCTTCAGGCCCAGCATTTCAAATGCGTTCACCTTTTTGCAGCCTCCTTCAGGCTCCCTCTCCATCACAGATCCTCTCTGTGAATATCGGCGCCCAGCGCCTGCAATTTATCTTCGATATGCTCATAACCGCGGGCGATAAAGGCGGGCTCGTAAATTTCCGTCACGCCCTTGGCCATCAGCCCGGCCACAACCAGTGCCGCACCGGCACGCAGGTCGGTGGCGGTGACAGGGGCACCGTACAATTCCGGAACGCCCTCGATGATGGCCGTCTGATCCAGAATACGCACCTTGGCACCCATGCGCTGCATTTCGATGAGGTGCTTCAGCCGGTTTTCAAAAATGGTTTCGATTACCACGCTGTCCCCATTGGCTCTGGTCAGCATGGCACTCATGGGCTGCTGCAGATCGGTGGGGAAGCCGGGGTATTCCTGGGTTTTGATATTCACGGCACGATGGGGGCGCACGGTGCGCACCCGGATGGCATCGTCCATTTCCGTCACCTGCACACCCATTTCCAGCAGTTTCGCCGTCAGCGCTTCCATATGGGTGGGAATGCAGCCCCGGATCACCACATCGCCCCGGGTGGCAGCGGCGGCGATCATCAGGGTGCCGGTTTCGATCTGGTCGGGAATGACGGAATACACACTGCCATGCAGCTTCTTTACGCCCCGGATACGGATGGTATCGGTACCGGCGCCCTTAACGGAAGCGCCCATGGAGTTGAGGAAATTGGCCAGGTCCACAATATGGGGCTCCTTGGCGGCGTTATAGATGGTGGTGTTGCCCTCTGCCTTGGCAGCGGCCAGCATGGCGTTGATGGTACCGCCAACGGTGATGGCGTCAAAGAACACGCCCGCACCCACCATCTTGCCCTTGGCGTAAATTACAGCGCCCTTTTCTTCCACTTCAGCGCCCAGGGTGCGGAAGGCCTTGATGTGCCGGTCAAAAGGACGGTTGCCAATGGCACAGCCGCCGGGATAGCCCACCTCTGCCTGACCGCACCGGCCAAGCAAAGCGCCCAGCAGATAGTAACTGGCCCGCATGCGCTGGCTTTGCTGATAGGGCACCTGATAGCTGGATACCGGCCGTGGGTCAATGGTCATGCGGCGGGCTTTTCCGTCGTATTCCACTTTGGCACCCAAAGAACCCAGAATATCCACCAGCACCCGTACGTCTTCAATATCGGGCAGGTTTTCCAGCACGCATATTTCGTCAGACAGCAAAACGGCAGGAATAACTGCCACTGCGGTATTTTTGCCCCCGGAAACATAAGTTTCGCCTACCAGAGGGATACCGCCGGTGATCAGCAGCTTGTAAGAATCCATGCGCAATTGCCTCCTGTTTTCGCATATTTCTTCATCATGGTATACCACGTTAAGTATATCATATTTCCCCCGTTTTGTTAAGCATTTTTTGCTATATTTCAAAAAGAAAAAACCGCCTTTTCTCAAGCGGTTTTGCAATATCCATAATTTGGAATTTCTCAAAAATACAGTTTGCGTATTCATGCGCATTTTTAAGAAAAACCAGGGCCATTGGCCCTGGACCCAGAAGCGGATATTGCTTGGCTCATCTGACAAACAGTTTCCCGCTGAAGCAATGGAAAACGAAAGCCTCCCTTCAAAACACGCCCAAACCCTTTGGCAAAAGAAATTTGTAATATTGCAAATTGGCGACAGCACGGCCGCACCCACGGGCCCGGCGGCGTTTCGCCGCCAACCGGATGCAGAGCATCCGGGGAAAAGGAAATAAACGCCGGAGGAGAAAGCTTGCTTTCTCTCACGGCGTTTTTTCGTTTTCATTGTGCCCGTGGTGCTGTTTTTCGTCTCCTCAACTTTCATGCGGAAACAATCCTGTTCGATAAAATTGTGTGTCGCACTCCGGGTGCAGGGCCAATGGCCCTGCCGCGGGGTACAGGGGCTGCGTAAGCCCCTGATCTCACGTCATGGCACAGGGGACCCTGCCTCGTTCGGCCACGCAAACCCCTGTCTTTTCATTTTCCCGATCCCTCTGCTTTGCCCTTTATCAGTTCCTCCGCTTCAATTTCAAATAACCCGGCTAAAGCAATCAGGTTTGCCGTGCTGGGGTCGCTTTTCCCGCTTTCCCATTTGGAAACCGCCTGCCTGCTGACACCGATGCGCTCTGCCACAAATTCCTGGGTCATTTTCAGCTGCACACGCTTTTCCCGGATATTTTCTCCCAGCGATTTTTGTATGCACATCCGCTGGCTGTTTATTTCCTTCCTTCTGAGGTATTTGAGAAGTGCCAAAACCAGCAAAACAAATGCGCCAATCAACGCAGCCAGTACAATAATATTCAGCAGCTGTACAAAAAAACCGGTGCCGGAAAAAACAAATGTATCCATCTGGCATCTCTCCTTTCTGCCTTCAGTATACCCCCGTTGATCGGTTGCCGAAAGCAACTATCTGTAAACCTTTCGTTGCAGCATTGTATTTTGAAAAAAAGCTGCCCTTTTGAAGCAGCTTTTTCGATATATTACAGCAATACAATGCCGGCTTTTTCACACAACGCTTTGGTTTCCTGATCCCAGTAGGAGGACTGCACTTCGCCGATATGGGCCTTGCCCAGCAGCAGCATGCACATCCGGCTCTGGCCGATGCCGCCGCCGATGGTATAGGGCAATTCGCCGTTGAGAAGGGCTTTGTGGAAGGGCAGTTCCCTTCGTTCATCATGGCCGGAAAGGGCCAGCTGCCGATCCAGGGATTCGGGGGACACACGCACGCCCATGGAGGAAATTTCCATGGCGCAATCCAGCACGTCATCCCAGAACATGATATCGCCGTTCATTTCCCAGTCGTCATAGTCCGGGGCACGGCCATCGTGGGGCTTGCCGGAGCGGAGCTTGCCGCCGATCTGCAAAATGCCCACGGTTTTGTGTTCTTTTACAAAGAGGTTTTCCCTTTCCTTGCCGGTCTTATCGGGATAGAGATCTTCCAGTTCCTGAGAAGTGACGAAAGTGATATCCCGCTTCAATTCTGTTTTCACCTGGGGGTACTGCCACTTGAGCAGATCCAGCGTGACGCAGATGGCGGTGACGATGCGCTGCATGGTATCCTTCAGGGTATCCATGGTACGCTGTTCGGCGCTGATTACCTTTTCCCAGTCCCACTGGTCCACATAAACGGAATGCAGGTTATCCATCGTTTCGTCCCGGCGGATGGCGTTCATGTCGGTGTAAATGCCCTCCCCCACCGCAAAGCCGTAGCGGGCCAGGGCCAGCCGCTTCCACTTGGCCAGAGAATGCACCACCTGTGCCTCTTCCCCCGTTTCCAGCATATCAAAAGAAACAGGCCGTTCCACACCGCTCAGATCGTCATTGAGGCCCGATGCGCCATCCACAAACAAAGGCGCAGACACACGCTTCAAATGCAGGGCGTGGGAAAGATTGCCCTGGAAAATTTTCTTGATCAGGGCAATGGCTTCCTGGGTTTCATACAGGGACAGGGTGGATTTGTACCCTGCGGGAATGACGGTACGGCTCATGGAAATGCCTCCTTCAAAAAAGCATACAAAAAGAATAACAAGGAAACACGGCTTTGTCAACGCAGAGACTGTTTTTTTCCTTCATTTTTTCCTGTTTATGGGCAAAACAAAAACGCCCCCACATACCCGGCCAGGCAGGCCGTCAGCGCACAAGGCAATATGTGCCGGCCTTTCTTCACCCCGGCAGATGCCAGATACACGCTCAAGGTGTAAAACACCGTTTCGCTGGAGCCCATCATGGCCCCCGCCAGCAGAGCAATGCGGCTGTCCGGGCCATGTGTTTCCATCACTTCCTTCAGCATGGCCAGCGACGCAGAACCCGAAAGCGGCCGGAGTACCATCAGGGGCACCAGGTCTTCGGGCACCCCCATTTTGTCCGTAAGCGGCTGCAAAAAACCGCATAAGGCCGCTGTAAGCCCGCTTTCTTCCATGGCTTTGATGCAGGAGAGCATCACAAGCAGCGCCGGCAAAATTCGCACCGCCGTTTGGATTCCCTCCCTGGCCCCTTCCACAAACCGATCATACACCGGCACCCTTTTCCACGCCCCTGCCAGCAGGCAAAAAAGAGCAAAGCAGCATAAAATCACGCTTTTTTCTCCATCCATTTGCACATCAATATCCCCGTCAGGGTGGAAAGGCAGGTGGAAAGCAGCCCGGGCAAAATCACCGCTCCCGGGTTTTGCGCCCCCATGGCAGTGCGCAGCGCCACCACCGTGGAGGGCAGCAGCTGCACGCTGGACGCATTGATCACCAGAAACATGCACAGGGCGTTGCTGGCCCGCTCTCCATCGGCCAGCCGCTTTGCCGCCTCCAGCCCGGCCGGCGTGGCCGCATTGCCAAGGCCCAGCATGTTGGCAGAAAGATTCAGCGTCACATAGGAAAGGGCCTCTTCCCTCACATCCCCCAGCAGCTTTTTCAGCGGCTTTTTCAGCCTTTTGTTCAGCCATTCCACCGCCCCGGAAGCAGACAAAATGTTCATCAGCCCGCAGAAGATGCCAAAGCTGCCCATCAGCCCCACCGCCGTTTCCACCGCCCCTTGTGCCCCGGCCAGCAGCCCGGAAAAAACCGCTTCCCCCCTGCCGGTTACAAGCGCAAACAAAAGTGCACCGCCCAGCATGCCCCCCGTTAGTACCTGAAGCATATAAATCCGACACCTTTCTGTAAAAAATTTTGATAAACGGTATTTATTTCTTGACAAACGGCACTTTATTGCATTAAAATGATAACGGAATTTAATGTACCAGTTACATTTAGGAGGAATAAGTAATTATGAAATCTACCGGTGTGGTAAGAAAGATGGACGACCTGGGCCGCATTGTTATTCCCATCGAACTGCGCAGAACACTGGACATCGGCCTGCGGGATTCTCTGGAAATTTTCGTGGAAAAGGACAAAATTGTGCTTCGCAAGTTCCACCCCGCCTGCATCTTCTGCAACGACGCCCGGGATGTGGTCACCTACAAGGAAAAGCTGATCTGCAAACATTGCCTGGAAGAAATGAAAAACCAGCTGTAATTTCCCTCTCATCATTATGTAAAAAAACACAGCCGTATGCGCTGTGTTTTTTCTTATTCTTTTTACATCACAAAACCAAACTGAAGAACCTCCACCACAAACGCTGCCGCACAGGCAGAAAGGGCCACCGTTGTCAGGCTCTTTTTGCAAAGAGCCAGCACCGCCGCCACCGCCACCCCGGCCAGGGCAGAAAGGGCACTGCCGGTGGAGGAAAACACCGCCGGGAACGTCATGGCCGCCAATACGGCATAGGGGACATAATAGAAAAAGGAACGCCAAAAAGGGGACGTGATCTTTTTGCGGAACAGTGTGAAGGGCAGCATGCGGATCAGATACGTCACCAGCGCCATCAAAAGAATATACAACAGCACGTAGCTTCTCATGCCTCCGCCTCCTTCTCCGGCACCGGATGCACAATGCTCATCATCACTGCCGCTGCCACCGCACTGATGATGATCACAAAGCCGCCGGACAGGAACGAAAACACCGGCACGAACGTCATCAGACAGGAAAGCCCGGCCGCCAGCAGCACACAGGGCAGCACACCCTTTTCCTGTCGCATGGGGGGCAAAATGATGGCAATAAACATGGCATACAGCGCCAGGCCCAGTGCATTGGTCACAGACAGGGGCAGCACATTCCCGGCCACCGCTCCCAGCAGCGTGCCCAGCCCCCAGCCGATATAAGGTGCCGTGGCCAGCCCGGCAAAATAACGGGGGCCCACAGCATGGGGCTTGGCTGAAGAGACGGCAAAAATTTCATCTGTGATAAAAAAGCCGTAAAACAAACGCTTGCCGGTGGTCATATTTTCATCCAGCCTCTGGGTGAGGGCCACACCCATCAGCGCATACCGCAAATTGATCACCAGCTGGGCCAGCAGCATTTCCACCACCGTGGCTGCCCCCACCTTCCCTGCCAGCAGCACCCCTTCCAATACCTTCACCCCGGCAGCCTGACCGGCGGAGGTGAGATTGGTGAGGGAAATGAGCAGCGTTTCCAGCGTAAACAGCCCGGCTGATGCCGCCATAATACCAAACCCAAAGGACACGGAAAAATAGCCCAGGCCAATGGGCACACCATCCTGAAAGCCCTCCCGGAAGCCGTAAGGCGATACTGCTTTTTGCATAAGCCTTTCCTTTCGTGCACAAGAAAAAATACAAGGTTTATCTTATCACAAAGGCCCCTTCTCCGTCAATTTCAATACAAAAAATGCATCAAAAAAACCGTTTCTCTCCCGGAAACGGTTCATGATTCTATTTGATAATCAGATGATAATACACCTTGCCAAAGAACGCCTTTACCGCTTCCAGATACTGCGCCCGGGAAAGGGGCGTACCGGGGGTGAGTACGGTATAGGGCACCCCTGCCTCCTGCACCATCAGGCCGATTTCCGTGAACCCGTTATGGGCATAAAACCGAAGGCGGTCGATACGCTCTTTTGCATTTTCCGCCTGTTCGTCCAGCGGCTCGGCGCACAGAAAGAAGGGAACATCCCGATATTCCTCCTTCACCCTTTTCAGCACTTCCCCGCCATAGCCCATGCCCCGGCACGTTTCTTCAATGGCCAGGAACATCAAGGTCTGCACGTTCTCCGTGCCGCAAATCAGCGCCAGCCCCACAAATTTTTCCCCATCCATCACCGCCCGGAAGGACGCCTTTTTTTGCCGCTGCCGCCAGTATAAAAGGCCAATGGGCGGCCGCTCGTCCCGGGGAAAAGCGGCCAGAAACAGTCGCTTAATTTTTTCCTTATGCTTCCTTGCATCCTCAAAATGTATGCTCATTGCATCCTCTTTCATGTCTTTAGGCTTCGTTCACCAGTTTGCCGCTGATATGTTCCGGTTTCAGCTTCAAAAGCAGCGTATTTTTCGCCGACTGGGCCAGTTCTTTCTGAATATAGACGGTATCATCCGTAAATTTATAGCTGAGCTTTTCGCAAATATCGCAGATCAGCGCCTGATCGTCTATCACTTCCATCCGACCGAACACAATCACGCTCTTCACATTCAGCGCCCATTCCCCGGGCCTGCGATAGCCGGCATCATACACACAAAAGGACACCTTGTCATTCCCTTTCAGCGCATCCAGCCGATGCCCCTTTTTGCCGCAATGGAAATAGATGCAGCCGTCCGCTTCACAATAAAAATGGTTCATGGGCATGCCGTAGGGATGGCCGTTTTCCCCCATAACGCTCAGCACCCCCCGGTTTTCTGTGTTCAGAATTTCTTTGCATTCTTCCAGACTCAGCGCCTGCTTTATCCGCAGCATTTCACGGAACATGGTTATATCCTCCCGGTATCAATATTGCCTGTTTATTATACGAAAAAGCATCCGGAATAGCAAGGAAACCATTGTTTTTCATGCGCACTTTGTTGTATAATGCTAATGCACATATTCAAAAACATTACTTCTAGAAGGCGGTATCGATATGTCCGAAAAATGGAATGATGGGCTCGATCGCAATACAAAATGGAGCACCTATGAAGCCAATGTTCAGTCATATCGCTCCAACATGATTGCATCACAATCGTTTTTGTTGGCTGTAGGTGCCATTCTTTTGGAAAAAGACCCTATTTTGCTTGCAATTTGTGTTGCCGTTGCGATGATTCAATTGTGGTACATCTGGTTTCGGGTAATCCGCGCCCGAACACTCATTGTTGATTACTACAAATTTGACTTAAAAAACCGATATAATCAAAATGGTGATCCGCATCCTCAAGCAGAGGATTATCTGGAAGAAGATACTTTTGTCCGCAATAAAACTGTCCGCAATAAAATCCTTGATAATCTTGGAAAAAAGAAGAAAAAACTAAAACACAAATTCAGAATGACCCGGTTCAAACTCGATATTTTACTTCCTGTTACGTTCTCCATTATATGGCTTGGCATGTTAATTGTTCAACTGCTGGCGCTGTAAATTCCAAATATATCCTCCCATCCGCACAGTGCTGATAAAGAAAAAGGATTCCCTTGGCGGGAGGGTTGTTAAGGAACAATTTATCCTGCAACGAACAAACGAGCATCCGTGTTTGGATGCTCGTTTGTTTATGTAGTCCTCAAACGCAATGCACAGGAACGGTGCGTATAATTGCGCCCTCCTATGATCTGTGGCTGCTCGATAAATTGGAAGTTGTCTACTTCGGAAAACTGAAATTTTCAAGTGTTCAACAAATTGGTTTTTTCCTCCATTTTCTTTTGAACATACAGTTTTAATTCAAGCAATCCATAACTCATAAATGCAATAGATGCGTAAAAACAAACACCTATTATAAAAGCATTAATAAATG
>JAFSBN010000170.1 GCA_017437265.1 Clostridia bacterium | reverse complement strand
TTGGAAAACGCCGGCATTTTTCTTCCCCCGGATGGGGTGGAGCGGCTGGAAAAATACCTGGCTTTGTTGATTGAATGGAACCGGCAAATGGATTTGACCAGTGTGCCGGAAGAAGAAATGAAGGACAGGCATTTTGTGGATTGCCTTTTGCCCCTTTTGCAGGAAGGGCTGTTTCCGGAAGGATGCCGGGTGATTGACGTGGGCACCGGGGCCGGGTTCCCGGGGCTGGTGATGGCCGCCGCCCGGCCGGATTTGCACATGACGCTGCTGGAAGCCCAGCAAAAGCGGTGCACCTTCCTGCAGGCGGTGTGCGATGCCTTGCAGCTGGAAAACGTGCGCATTTTTCACGACCGGGCGGAAACCTTTGGCCGCCTGGAGGCCCACCGGGAAAGCTATGACCGGGCGGTGGCCCGGGCCGTGGCCCCCATGAATGTATTGTGCGAATACCTTTTGCCTTTTGTGCAGGTGGGGGGCATGGCGGTGTGCTGGAAAGGCCCCCAGGTGGAAAACGAAAAGGCGGATGGCAATGCCGCCGCCCGGAAGCTGGGGGGGCAGGAGATGCGCTTCATTTCCATGGGCCAGGGGGGCCATGTGGTGGCTCTGGTGGAAAAAACGGAAAAAACCCTTCCCCAATATCCCCGAAAAAACGGCATCCCCACCAAGCGTCCCCTGAAAGCGGACAAATAACCCTGCCGAAAAACGAAAATCCCCCCGAAAGATGGGGAACGAAACCTGCGCCTTCTGCCGGAAATCTGGCAGGAGGTTTTTTCATCCGTGGAGAATGCCTATGCCAAGGAGCGCATACCGGCGTGTGCATACCGGGGGGAGGGATGCCGGCCGGGGTGCGCTCCCCTTTTTTGAAGGAGGCGTGTTATGAGCGTTCTGCGGGCGGATAAGGCCGGCAACGGGCGGCAGGTGTGCTGGCTGGCCATGAAGGATATCCGGGGCAATGAACAGCAGCCCCGGCAGTATTTTGATGATGTGAAACTGATGGAACTGGCGGCCTCCATCCGCAGGCACGGCCTTTTGCAGCCTATCACCGTCCGCAGCACGGGGGAGGGCTATGAGATCATCATGGGGGAAAGGCGGTTCCGGGCCTGCCAGCTTTTGGGCTACACCCACATCGATGCCTTTGTGCTGCCGGCCGGGCAGCAGGAAAGTGCGCTATTGGCGCTGATTGAAAACATTCAACGGGAAAACCTGCACTATTTTGAGGAGGCGGAGGCCTATGCCGCCCTGCTGGAACAGGGCATGAGCCGGGAAATGCTGGCCCGGCAGCTGGGCAAAAGCCCCTCCGGCATTGCCAATAAACTGCGGCTGATGAAGCTGGAAAAGCCCCTGCGGGAATTATTGACGGAGGAAGGCCTTTCGGAACGCCACGCCCGGGCCCTGCTTTCCCTGCCGGATGCCCAGGGCCGCATGCGCATTGCCAGGCAGGCGGCGGTGAAGCAATTAACGGTGCGGCAAACGGAGGAAATGGTGCATAAGGCCCTGCAGCGGCTGCCGGTGCCGCCCCCGGGCCGCCGGGTGATTTCCCTGGTGCGGGATCAACGGCTGTACCTCAACGCCATCCGCAGCGTGGTGCAGCAAATGCAGGAATGCGGCCTGCAGGCGGAAATGAGGGAAGAAAAAACGGAGAGGGAAACGAACATTTTTATTTGCAT
>JAFSBN010000169.1 GCA_017437265.1 Clostridia bacterium | reverse complement strand
GTCCAGTTCCAGGCTCACCAGCAGCACGGCCTTTCCGGCATCCCGCTGGGCCACGATCTGCTGATGGATGTATTCAATGGCACCCACGTCCAGGCCGCGGGTGGGCTGAACCGCCACCAGCAATTCCGGATCCTTATCGATCTCGCGGGCAATGATGGCCTTTTGCTGGTTGCCGCCGGACATGCTGCGGGCCATGGTAACAGGCCCCTGGCCGGAGCGTACGTCGTACTGCTCAATCAGCCTTTCCGCATAGCCCCGGATCGCCTTGCGCTTGAGGAAACCCATGGGGTTGGTGAAAGTGGGCTCGTAATACCGCTGCAGCACCATATTGTCTTCCAGCGTATAATCCAGCACCAGACCGTGCTTATGCCGATCCTCCGGGATATGGCTCATGCCGGAAAGGGAGCGCTGACGGATGGGGGCCTTGGAAATGTTTTTGCCGCAGAGGGTGATGCTGCCGCTCTTGAGCGGCTCCAGCCCCGTTACGCCAAAGACCAGTTCGCTCTGGCCGTTGCCGTCGATACCGGCAATACACACAATTTCCCCCCGCCGGACGGAGAATGAAACGTTTTTCACCGCATCATTTTCATGCTGCCGGGATGCAACCGTCATCTTTTCTACCCGCAGCACTTCTTCCCCGGGGGTTGCCGCTTCCTTGTCCACAGCAAATTTCACATCGCGGCCCACCATCATCCGTGAAAGCTCTGCCTTGGTGGTATTCTTAATATCCACCGTGCCGATGTACTGGCCTTTGCGCAACACGCTGCACCGGTCTGCCACAGCCATGATTTCATTCAGCTTATGGGAAATGAACAGGATGGACTTGCCTTCCGCGGCCAGGTTTTTCATAATCTGCAGCAGCTCGTCAATTTCCTGAGGCGTAAGCACAGCGGTGGGCTCGTCAAAGATGAGGATATCGTTTTCACGATAGAGCATTTTCAGGATTTCGGTGCGCTGCTGCATGCCCACCGTCACGTCGGATACCAGTGCGTCCGGATTTACATGCAGCCCCCACTTCTGAGACATTTCCAGAATCTTCTTCCGGGCCTCTTTCTTTTGCAGGAACGTAAGGCTGTCCACCGGTTCCACGCCCAGAATGATGTTATCCAGCACCGTAAAACATTCCACCAATTTGAAATGCTGGTGCACCATGCCGATCCCCAGTTCATTGGCGTCGTTGGGATTTTTGATCCTGGCAGGCTTGCCGTTGATGCGGATCTTCCCTTCTTCCGGCTCATACAGACCAAAAAGCACGCTCATCAGCGTGGATTTGCCTGCGCCGTTTTCGCCCAGCAATGCATGAATTTCACCCTTTTTCAGCTGCAGGGTGATATCATCATTGGCAATGATCCCGGGAAAGCGTTTGGTGATGTGCAGCATCTCTACTGCATACTGTTCCAATTTGCCAACCTCCTTCGTGCATGCAGGGAAAATGCCCCCTGCCTATCCGATACACATCCGTTTTTGTGTGGTTTTTTCTTATATGATAGTATAACACAGCCTTTCCTTCTTTGCAAAGGCTTTTTGGCGGCAAAGAAAAAACTGCAACGCCGGTTTTCATCGGCGCCGCAGCGAATTTCTGTTTTTGAAATTACTTGATGTTGCCCAGGTATTCCACGTTGGAGTTGGTCACAACGGGTTCGGCAGCGATGTCGGCGGAAACCACGATGGTGCCGTCCAGCATGCCCTTCACCAGAGCCTTGTAATCTTCCTGAGTGAACTTGCCGTCTTCAAACTGGGTGGAACCGGCGATCTGCACATAGTTCAGAGCGGGATCTTCGCCAACCAGGCCCAGGGTGACGATCTTGCCGGCATAGTCTTCCCACTTGCCGTTGATCACAACGTCAGTCAGGGCGTCGATGGTGGCGGGTTCCAGACCCTTCATGGCAGAGGTCACGGTCAGGTCAGCCCACTTGGCGATTTCTTCTTCAGAAGCGCCTTCGCCGGCAGCATAGTTGGTGATAACAGCAGCCTGGTCCACGTCAACACCGATCACCTTGGCGCCTTCCACCTTCTTGGCGGCGTCAACAGCAGAGGTGTAGATACCGCCGCCGCAGGCGAACACAACTTCGGTGCCGTTCTGGTACCAGTTGTCCATGTAAGCGGTGATGTCGGCATCGCCGAAGAACTGGTTGCCGTACACATACTTCACATCAACGTTGATGTTCAGTTCCTTGGCAGCAGCGTCGCAGCCCTGCACAAAGCCGTAGCCGTAGCGGATAACAGCGGGAACAGCCATGCCGCCCAGGAAGCCCAGCTTGGTGTAGCCCAGCTTCACAGCAGCGTAACCGGCCATGTAGCCGCACAGTTCTTCCTGATAGATGGCGCAGTACACATTGTCCATGTGCACATAGTCCGTCAGGTTCCAGTTGTCGGGGTTATAGTCGTAAGCTTCGCCCTTGAGAGCCACGCCGCCTTCCAGCAGGTCGCCCTTGGCAACGTCCAGAGCAATGAACTTCACTTCGGGGAATTCGCCGGCGATTTCAGCGATGGTGCCGCCGAAAGCGTAACCGGGCATTACCAGTACGTTGTAGCCTTCATCGATGGCCACTTCCACCTGAGCCACGCGGCCGGCGGTGTCGTTGGTAGCAGGCTTGAAATACTTGTATTCCACATTGTTTTCAGTGCCGAACTTCACAACGGCTTCCCAGGTGGTCTGGTTGAAGGACTGGTCGGTGATATCGCCGTAGTCAGTGATCATGGCGATCTTGGTGTCTTCGGCAGATGCAAAGGACACCATGCCCATCAGCATCACAACGGCCAGCAAAAGAGCAGCAAACTTTTTCATGGGTATCTCCTCCTCAATATTTCCCTTCAGGGTTCTTTGTGCCTTCAGTATAGCATGAATACAATTTTTATGCAATCCAGTCTGAAAAACTTAACAATTTTTCAATCCCTTTGCAATTTACGGCAGATTTTCCAGCAGTGAAAGGGCCGTTTTTTCCAGATAATACACCCCTTTTCCATCCACCGTCATCACCGCATGCAGCGCATCGTAGGGATAAAAGGCAATGCTGCGCGCCAGCACATCCGTATCTATTACAATTTCCGCCAGCTTCTCTCCGCTTTTTTCCCATCCGTCCTGCACTTTTCCGGAGAAAGCCAGGCTGTTCAATTGCAGATACCAGGAGAGAAAAGCGGACGCATCTGTCTCCATGCCGTTTTTATACACCCTGGCATCATAGAGGGTCTGTCCGTATTCATCGGCAGCAATTTCGTTGTTTTCCGTCACTGCTTCCACCATCTCCACCCGGTAACAGGTTTGAACACCGTCTTTTTGAACCGTCAGGGAAGACAATTGCTCCACCTGAAAATCCATGGGCGTGCGGGACAAAAATTCTTCTGTCTGCAATTCCTTCCACAAACCCAGCAGGAAATTGCTGGCCTTGTACACGCCGCCTTCCCAGCATACGTACACGCCGCTCTTTCCCGTTTCATTGCCAATCTGAAGGGTGTATTTTTTTTCCGGCACAGTGAAGGAGACGCTTTCCCCTTCTGCCGTAATACCGCTGATCACGCTTTCTGCCTGGGTCAATACAACGGTGAGGCAGGGCTTTTCCAGCCCCAGGGCCGCCATATCGTTTTCTTCCGGGGTACCCAGATAGGCTTCAAAGGCCATATCGTCCAGCTTTTTCAGCAGAGCATTCATTTTCTGCTTATCGGCGGGATATTGGTATGGCCTTTCCATCAGAAACCCAACAGGCGTGTACTGCAGCGTCATTTCCTTATCGCCCGTCAGTTCAATCCGGTCAATCAGATCGCTTTGCAATTCCGGCTGATCAAACGCCCGCAGGTATTCCGCATCGTGAAACAATGCATCGCAGGGCGCTGCCAGCACAGTGTATACCACGCCATCCGCCAGGCAATAATACATTTCCTCTTCCGCTTCCGGCACAGAATTGCCAAAGAGAATTTCCTTCTTTTCATTTTCGGAAAGCGTCAGCGCCACCCGAAGGGAAGGCTCCTCCAGCCCAAAGTCCGAAAGCCGGGCCGAAATTTCTTCCGGCCGGCCGATCACGTGCACCGCCTTCAGATGCCCGGCTGCCTCCAGCATTTCTTCCACCACATCATCCCGAAGCGGCATTTCTTCCTGACCAAAGAGGCGCATGCCTTCATTTATTCTCACCAGCGGATAGGAAGCGCCCTCCCCCGGGGCAATCAGAAGCCCCAGAATGTTTTCGGCTTCTTCGTCCACAATCCATATTTCTTCCGCCTTTTCCGGAGCGGGCAAATCCGCCGGCCGGGAAAGCAGCAAATATGCCCCTGCGCACAGCAGCAAGAGCCCGGCTGCCGCAAGCAGCACCAGGCTCATTTTTCTGTCTTTTTTTCCTTGTTTCCGGGGTACTTTCTGCATTTTTCTTTACCGCCTCTTTCTGGGCAGCAGCACAAGCAGCGCCCCGCATAACACAAGCAGCGGCAGCAGCACCGTTACAATCACCGCCGGGGTGATGCCGGTGAGCTTCAATCCCTCTCTCAGGGCGTTCTTGGGCACAATATCCAGATTCACAGGACTTTTTCCCTGCAGCGACCGCAGCATCTGCAGCAGGAAGGAAGATGCATGGGTGTTGTTTTGCAGCCAGCTGTCCGTCAGCACGTCCACATTGCCGATGATCAGCGCATGAGAGATGGCACCGTCGTCAAACATTTTATCCGTCCACACGGCCAGGGGGAAATATCCGGTCAAATCCTCCGGCTGCTGCACCGTGGTATCCTGTCCGTCGTGATAATTGCGGATATAGGCCTTTCCGCTTTCCAGCACAGGAAACACGTTCATGTTCGCCCCGGCAGTTTCCAGAATTTCAAAGGCCCTGGCACCGGGCAAAAGCAGAATATCCATGGCGCTTTCCATCAGGGGCAGCGTGGCCACGGTTTCCTGCATATAAGGCATCAGCCACACCGGCGTATCGGCATAATAGCTGTCGGTATCCTCACTGTCCGCAATCACAAGACCGGGCAGCATCTCCACCCCATAGGCCCTGAGCAGCGCATTGAAATTCTCCATATCCAACGGATCTGTATACTGGGTGGCAATGAGGAAATCGCCGCCGGCCATGGCAAAATCCATCATCTCCGAAAGCTCATTTTCCGAAAAATCAAAATAGGGACTGAGAATCATCAGAGGGCTTTGTGCATCCAATGGGTCTTCCCCCAGCTGCACCCATTTTACCTCGTAATTGGCCGATACCAGCAGGCTTTCCATGGCCGATACATCGCTTTTTGTCAATTCTCCCTGACCGGTGAGGATCTGCAAAAGCGGCAGTTCATCCCCGCTCACATACAAGATGGCCTCCGTAATGCTTTTTTCGTATGTCAGCCCCGCTTCCGAAAAAACGCCGGTCTGGGTGTCGTAAGCATACACATAATAATCATCCGCATCCAACACCCGGGTGCGGCCCGTTTGCGCGCAATGAACGATCAGACAATCGTCAGATACTTTATTTTCCCCAATGGCATCGGAAAATCTTTCCATCAGCACCGGGTTTTTCAGGATGCTCTCCCGGGACAGGGAGATATGCTCCGATGCGGCATCGTATCTTTCCAGCAGCTGCATCAGGGTATTGTTTTCCCCTGTCTGAGGAATAACAGCGTAAATGTGCACGTCCTTTTCCAATTGGTCGATCACCGTCCGGCTCACTTCCCCCTGCATGGTGGCCGCATTGAAGGAAAAATCCCGGGTCAGGGCGTATTTGTTTTCCACCGCATCGCACAGGAAAATAACCAGCACGCAGATCATTACCGCAAGGCAGGAAAGCAGCACAGAAAAGCCGCCGCAGCGCAATTTCCTGTTCTTTTTCATTTTTCCCCAGATCTCGTTTGTCTTCTTCATTCCTCAGGCCTCGCTCCATCGCCGGGCATCCAGTACCCTGACGCTCAAAAACAGCATAAGCGCAACAAAAATCAGGTTAAACAGCACATTGGAAAAGCTCAAAAGCCCCTGGGTAAAAGGCTCAAACCGCTGATAGAGGCTGATAAAATGCAGTATGTTTTTCAACAGCCCTTCTCCGGCCGCAGACGCCGCCAGATCGGACAGCCATAAAAGCAGGTTCGCCCCAAAGCCCATCATCACTGCCGTCATCTGGGTTTTGGCAAAGCAGGAAACAAACAGATCCAGCGCCAGGAAACTGAGCCCCAGCAATATCAGCCCCAGATAGCTGACCATGACTTCCGCCACATACAATTTACCCCAGAAGGCAACGATCACGCCATACAAAAACGTGCAGCCCACCGTGCTCAAAAGCACCGCAGACGCGGCCAGAAATTTGCCCCCCACAATGCCGCCCAGGGAAACGGGGGAAGAAAACAGCAGCTGGTCCGTTTTCTGGTGCCTTTCCCCTGCCATCAGCCGCATGGTGAGCACCGGGGACAAAAGCATCCACAAATACCCCATCACGGCGATCAATTGAGTCAGATCGCCGGAGCGGGCCAGCAGATTCCCCTGAATGAAAAACACGCCGGATATGGCCAGAAACACGCCCATGAACACATAGGCGGCCGGTGTGTAGAAAAAGCTTTGTATTTCCCTTTTGAATACGGCCCGCATGGACACCGGCCCCCTTTCAGCTGATTTCGTCAGTGGTTTTCAGGAAAATTTCTTCCAGGCTTCTTTCCTGGGCCTGCAAGCGCAAAAGCGGCGCCTGCAGGGCGGAAAGCAGGGTAAATAATTCCCTTTCCGCCCCATCCTCACGCACCGTCAAAAGCACCTGGGTGGTGCCAGGCTCTCCGCCCCGGATCACTTCCACATGGCTGATTTTTTCCAGTGATCTCAGCGCCGGCATCAGCGTGCCTTCCCCGCAGGCGATCACGGCCCGCAGCTTATTCTCCCTGTTTTTCAATTCCTCCAGGGCGCTGTCGCACAGCACTTTCCCATGATGCAAAATCAGCACCCTGTCGCACACCGACTGCACTTCACTTAAAATGTGGGAGGAAAAAATCACCGTATGCTCCCCCCGGAGGGATTGGATCAATTGCCGCAGTTCACTGGCCTGACGGGGATCCAGCCCGGCAGTGGGTTCATCCAGAATAATCACATCCGGCGTGCCGCAAAGCGCCTGCGCCACTCCCACCCGCTGGCGGTAGCCTTTGGACAGATTGCCGATTTTGCGCTGCAATACATCCTCGAGCCCGGTTTTATCCGCCACCATTTCCACATGGGCGGGGATATGTTTTTTCTCCACTTCTTTCAGTTCACAGGCAAAACGCAAATATGCCTGCACCGTCATCTCGTCATACAAGGGCGCCGCTTCCGGCAGATAGCCGATCATCCGCTTGGCCGCCCGGGGAGAAAGCAGCACGTCCTGCCCGCCCATCAGCACCCTGCCCTTTGTAGGGGCCAGGCATCCGGTCATGATATTCATGGCCGTGCTTTTGCCGGCGCCGTTTTGCCCAAGCAAACCCAGCACCTGACCCTTTTCCAGGGTGAAGCTCACTTCATCCAGTGCCTTATGCACGCCATAGCGTTTGCTGATGCCCTCAAAAATGACCATGCTGCTTCTAGTCCTTTCTTTATCCTTATAATGTGACAATATATTATAGCACATTATCCGCCGCCGTGCATGAACAAATTGTAAAGCCTTTGCATACTTCCCCGCCAATATTTGCACAGAAGAGAAAAATGTGCTATAATATCTGCGTTTCCGGCGGATACATGGGAACAAATATAAAAGGAGTATACATTATGTACCGCAATTCATTCCAAATGAACGGCAATGTGAACAACCGCAGACGCTACCGCATTGTGTTGCTTCTGTGCCTCATCTTTATGGTTTCCACCATCGTGCTGGCCTGCACCGTAGGCGGAAACAGCATCTTCCGCAGCAAAACCAATGCCCAGCTGGAGCAGCGCACTGTCAACGCCATCTCCTCTGCCATTGAAGAGGTAAACCGCATGGGCGGTCTGGTCACCTCCAATACCGCCTCCCGGCTTGCCGTCGTGCGTCAGTATGTGTACCTGGCGGACCAACTGAACAACATGGCCATTCATCTTTCCGGCGAAGGCGCCCGCATGGCGCCGGCCGATGCTTTCACCGCCATCTATGACGATCTGAATAAATACGAAGCCCAAACCCAGGCGTCCACCACTTCCACCCATGATATCCGCACTCTGCTTCTGTCCCACCTGACCCAGCTGCAATCCATCCTCATCGCCCCCTGAAAAATGACAGCAGCCATTCAAAAATGGGAAATGTGATGTGCATCTCCCCTTCCCCCCGGGAAGCCCAGTGCACACTGTCCGGGAACAGAACGCCCCACCAGTTTTGCCCCAGCCCCTGTCCGATGGTGATATACACCGTTTGGGCAGGGGCTGTGTGTTTGTCGGGCTGCCAGGGTTTCATCGTCACCCGGCAATCAGGAAAAAGTTTCTCCAGCAGTTTCACCTTGTCCGGATACAGAAAAATCGCCGTGTTTCTCACCAGCATCTTTTCCTGCTGTGCCCCTGTTTCATCGCTTCGTGCCACCACCCGCATATATACTGTCTCTTCCGCAAAAGAGGGCACCCACATCAAAGAGAAGCATAATGCAAACATCCATAAAAAACGCATCCTTTTTCCTCCTTTTCAGAGGTTAGGATGCGTTTTTTGTTCAGTGTCTATACATATTTACTTTTCTTGGATCAAAAGCAGGCTCACCGCACCGGGAAGCATCACCTGGGACAGGGGCACGCCGTTTTCATTGATGGATGTTACGGTACCGCTGTTTTGCTGGGCCAGGAGAAAACCGCCGCCCATCAGCAAAAAATCCCGCGGAAAAGCACCGGGGGTGCGGATGAAAAAGGGCTTTTCAAGTTTGCCGTTTTTCATTTTTTTGAACACCGCAATGCTGTCATGGCCCCGGTTGGAAAGGTACACATGCCCTTCATCCTGACGCACGGCCGCCGCCGTATTGACAGGGCCCCGATACCCCTCCGGCAGGGAGGAAAGCGTCTGCACGCACTGCCATTTCTCTGCTATGCGTTCATACCGGCTCATCCATCCGTTCAGTTCCCCCGCCAGATAAAATGCATCCGGCCCGTCAAAAATCAGATGCCGGGGGCCGGAGCCTGCCTGGCACAGAATTTCTTCCTTCAGGGTCAGCCTTCCGTCTTCCCCCGCCCCATAAACCACCACCTGATCCGCCCCCAGATCACACAGGAACAATTCCTTTGTGCCGGGACGGAAGGACACCTGATGGGCGTGGGTGCGTTCCTGCCGCTCCTTTTGCGGGCCCAGAGGTGCCTGACGCTCAAAATACTGAATGCAGGGCAGAATGTACCCCTTCTCGTCCAGCGGGAATACCGCCACCGACCCATTGTCATAGTTGGCGGAATAAAGATGCGTTTCTTCTTCGTTCAGACACAGATGGCAATTGCCCATGCCGTGGTCATCCTGCCGGGACACAAGGGCCAGCCCTTCATTTTCCCACCGATAGGCACCCACACAGGCATGCACGCCGTCTTCCTGCGCAGCGGCAACGTACAAAAGGCCGCTTTTTTTGCCCTGTTCTGTCCAGATAGGATCCTTCAACTGATGATCCGCAGCCACAATTTCCATGGCGTCGCCGGTCATTTTTACCACAGAAAGACCGGGGCCGCCCATGCTTGTGTAGCAGCCCACTGCAATCAGCATGCGTTTTCCTCCGTTTTTATCAAATCATCCGCAGGCTCTTTTTGGGCAGTTTGCCTTCTTTGTTCAGGGCAATCAACCTTTCATAGCGCAGCACCGCATTTTCCAGCAGCTTTTCCCACGGCACCGGAATGGTTTCCTGCGCGCAGCAGCTGATTGCTTTCAGCTTTTCCTGATCGTCCAGCACATCCTGCAGAACATCCTTCAGGCTTTCTGCCGTATTTTCACACAAATAGCCATTTTTGCCATCCGTCACCACGTCAGCAGCACAGCTGCCCCGCACCAATACGCTTGGGGTGCCCATCACCGCCGCTTCCCTGATCACCATGGGGGCGCTGTCGTACAGGGACGGGAAGGCAAATACGTCCGCCCTTGCATACAGGCCGTCCAGCAGCTTCATGTCCGTAATATGTCCGGCCAGATGGGTGCAGGGCTGCAGGCCCAGCTGATAGATCTTTTCTTCAATTTCTTTCATGTCCGGCCCCTGGCCGGCCATCACCAGATGAAAATGCCGTCCTTCCTGCCGCAACAGGGCACAGGCCTCCAGCACCGTCCGGATATTCTTTTTCCAGTTCATCTGGCCCACAAACAGGAACACGGGATCGTGGCCCAGCTGCCAGCGGCGGTTCACTTCTTCCACAGCGTCCTTTTCCACCTGACGCAGCGCCACGCCGTTTGGCATCACCTGGATGTCCCCTTCATAGCCGTAGCTGCGCAGCACGTCTGCCGTGCTGTCCCCCACAGCCCACACTTCGTCGCACCGTTCAAAATAATCCACCACAAATTTGGTGCCCAGCTTTGCAATGGTTTCGGACTTGGTGGCCTTGAGGAAATCGTCATAATATTTGGAATGGAAAGTACCCACCAGCGGAATTTTCCTTTGCACAGCCAGCCGCAGCGCTTCGCTGCCGGCAGTAAATGGGCTGTGGGCATGGACAATATCCAAAGGCACCATTTTCATTCTTTTTCTGTAGTGAGGATCCATAGGCGCTTCGCCCTGCTTATACTGCTTCATGCCGGGCAGCGGCGCAGCCTTGTAATCCACAATTTCAAAGGGCAGCCCGCCCCGATAGCCTGTGTCATACATGGGACACCCCACCGTTACCTGATGCCCCAGCTTGCACAGCGTTTCGGCATACGCCAGGGCCACCCGGCCCACACCGTCCACAATGGGCAAAAATGTATCTGTAAACTGACCGATTTTCAGCATGAAAATTCACCTCCCATTGCATATTATTATACACAAAATACAGAAAATAGCAATCCCTTCCGACTTTGTGTTACAATGAAAGAACATTTTCGCCACATTTATATACAATTTGCCCTTTCTCCGTCATCAAAAAACCACAGCCGGATCACACCCGTCCGTGCACATGCGTCAATCCTGACCCGGAGAACAAACTTTACCGCCCCCTGTATTTTTTCGCCTATATTGTCAAACATCTCTTTCCCTCCTTTGTATTTTGTTTTCCGATGATTCATTTATACAGTCCAGTCCGCCGTTTGCGGCAGTCCCCGCATCCGCTTCCGCTCGGTTTGACAAATATATCCGCAGGAGATATAATGTATAAATATTCAAGAATGCATCACAAAAGAAAGGCGGCGCATTTTGTGCTTCCCATTCCGTTTATATTGCTGGCCATTGAAAACGAATCCGACCGGGCTTTTATGGAAAAATTGTATGCCGATTTCGGCAAACTGATGTACCATCAGGCCCGGCTTATTTGCCGCAGCGACGCTGACGCACAGGATACCGTCAGCGACGCCATATTGGCATTGATCAAAAAAATTTCAATTTTGAGAGATATGCCATGTAACAAACTGAAGGCCTACACCGTCATAACAGTGAAGCACCTGGCAATCGACCGCTACCGCAGGCTGCAAAAAGAAGATGTTTCCCGGGAAGAAGAAGGTCCGGACGCCGTTTCTGAAACGCTGCCGGAGGATCGTCTGATGGAAGCAGCCGGAGTGGATCGGATCAAACAGGCCATCCTTTCCCTGCCGGAAAGGGAAAAGGATGCCATGATGATGCGCTATTTCCTGCAGCATTCGGAAGAGGAAATTGCCCGCAGGTGGCAGGTGCGGCCGGTTACCGTCCGGGTAACGCTCAGCCGTGCCCGGCAGCATCTGAAAACACTGCTTCAGGAAGGGAGGGGGGAAGCATGAGCAAATCAGAAAAATTACTGGAACAGGCGCTTTATGAAATTGCCATGGAGGAAACAAGCCGCCTGAGCCAAGCCCTCTCTTTCCGGGACATGCAAAAAGCCAAAGATCTGCAGCATGCCCACAGCAAAACCGCCCTTTCCCTTATCCGGAAAAACACCCGTTCCGCTTCTCCTTCGGTATACCTGCGCACGGCCGCTGTGATTGCCGTCATTGTGGGGGGCATCTGGCTTTTGCGGCCCGCTTCCCAGCCGCCCCAACCTGCCGCACCGCCAACCGCCCTGCCGCTGCAGCCCTTTGTAACGGCATCCGTCCCCCCCACTGCCGCACCGCCATCCCCCACACACTACCCTTTCACCCCCACCGAACAACCAATTATCACAGAATTCATTTCTCCTTCTCCCACTTCAACACCACTCCCAACCAATACACCCGCTCCCACGCCCACCTCTTCCCCCACTTTTGCGCCCACGCCTGAAGCAACCGCCGCGCCGGAGCGCATCTCTCCCTGGAGCGGCCGCTATTTCCCCGCTTTCGAAAAGGATCGCTGGCTCATTCAGGAAACCGATGGGGATGAAATGCTTTGCGCCGTAATGGACGATAATTACGTCTACACCGAATATACCCATCACACCACCCTTTCCGCAGACGCAGCGGAAGAAAAGGAATACCGGTATGTGATGGTGGGCCATACACCGGCACTGCTGACAGAGGACCGGGCCGGGCAATACACCCTTACCTGGGATGTGGAGGACCGCACGCTGTCCATCTTTGCACCGGACGGCGATGCGGAAACACTGCTTCAAATAGCAGATAGCATAAAGCAGGTGACGGGAGAGTAAACCTTCAGAAATAAAGAAAGGATCCCCTATGAAAAAATTGCTGCTTCTGATTTTATGCCTTGCTTTTCTGCCCCTTTTTGCCGCACAGGCGGAAGGCGCAGCCTTTTTATGCGATGTGCATCCGGAGGTAAAAGCCTTTTTCACCCAAAGCAAATTCAACGACCTGACCATCACCAACTACATCGTGGCCCAGGGCACAAAAAGCGGCGATTACGCCTTTGCCATTGGCCGAAAAAAGAACCAAACCCTGCTCTACGGCTTTGAAAAGAAGGATGATTCCTTCCGGTACTGGCTGCTTTCCGGCACCGCCCTGCCTCAGCAAAAAGGCGATTTTTCCCTGTGGATTGAAGACGAATGGACCTACTATTCTTCATCCGAAGGCCACAGCCGGTATGTAAAGGGCCCGGTGCTGATGATAGAATGGCACGACGAAAAAGACGAGACGCAAATGCTGCTCGTCTACGCCAACGAAGGCACCTCCGGCCAATGGCGGCTGAAATATGTGAACCAGACATCCACTCTCCGGGACACCCCTGTTTTCTCCGTACTGGTGTATGAGGATCATTTGCATTATCTCACGCAAAACGGCCGTTCCCTGGGCAAGGCAGAAGGGTATGTGCAAACGAACATGCGTTATCTGAACCTTTCCGCCCTTCCATCTTCCCTTCAGGCGGCTCAGGAAAAATTGTCTTCCGCCCCGGTTATCCCCTGGGGAAGCGAACTGGTGGGACAGGAAATTTCCTTTGAAGGCGGGCAGAAATTCCCTGTCTATTCCGGCCCCGGCACAAATTATGTGCGGGCAGCCGAGGGCAAGGCCACCGTTTCCACCAACGACTGGATTCAGGTTTTCGGCACGGAAAACGGCTATGCCCTGATTCAGTACGCCATCTCCGCCGATCACATGCGCTTTGGCTATATTGATGAAAAATATCTTCCCAAGGGACACACCGTTTCCGCCCTGACACTGGAAAACGCCGCTGCCACGATGGTGAACCCCTGCGCCCTGACGGACGACCCGCTCTATTCCAGACAAGCCGTCCGGCAGATGGCGGGCGGCGAAAAGGTCGTCTGGCTGGCACAGCTTGGGAATGATGTGTACATTGAAACAAAGGGCGAAAATCCCCAGCGGGGATTTGTCCATGCGGACGATGTAGCCAAGCACATTCAGGACTTTCAGCAAACTGCCACTCTGGAAACCGATTGGTACAAAATAACCGCCATCCTCACCCTGCAGGGCGGCGAAACCCGGGTGGATATGCTGCTGGAATATGCGGAAGGCGAAACCCATCTGCCCAACGGCTACGCTGCCCTTTGCAATCAGAAGGTGTCCTCATGGAATGATATACCGGGTGCGGAATCGCCTTTCCTCCATTCCTTCAGCATGCTCATCCCCGATGTGGACGAAAACACCCGCATCATTGCCCTCTGCCCCCTGTATGACGGGCAATACCAATTCGACGAAGCCCTTCAGTTCATTCTGCCGTAGCACACAGGATGGTATTCCCCCGGTTGTCCTGGGATAAAGTGACCGGCATAGCCTCCGGAACTGATACCAGCGTTTCTTCCTTTTCCAGCCATTTCACATACAGGATCACTCGGTCGCCGCTGTAAAGCACGGCGGCCTTTTTCGTTTCCAGAAAAGCCAGATATGCTTCCAATCCCATATCCAGCGCATGCATCATTTGGGCGTGGCTTTTGCCCACGTATCGGATATGAATCTCCTCACAGGCCGCATTTTCTTCATATACAAAGCCATACTTCCACATATTCTCCATAAGCCATCTGCCCGTTTCGCTTCTTTGCAGCCTGTCCTTTTTTCCAAGAGACAGTTTTCCCTCCAGACGGATATCCACCGAAAGCCCCGTCTGATGATCGCTGCATCCGCCGCATGGCACCAGGGAAAGGGCTTCCTTTTCCGTCTTTCCCACTTTCTTATACCTTTCCACCGCCTCCCTTTGCCATGCGTTCTGTTCGTCCGCAGACACATACCCGCGGATAAACGTCATGCCTTCATGCAAGGGATAATCCACCGCCATTTCACAAAGCGCATAAATCACCTCCGGCCGCAGGGCAAAATCTCCCTCCAGCGGCAGAAAACTGCCCACCATGGAGCGAACAGATGTGGTCATTTTCTTTACCTCAGAAATCGTATTTTTTTCATTCACCAGAAACAAAAAATCGTTTTCAGGGGGCAGGTTTTTCAGCCTCACCTTTTCCGTTTCCTCCCCATCCAGAGCGGCACACGCCCGGTATCCGTCCTTTTCCGCAAAAATTTCCCCGCCTGTTTCTTCCCGGGAAACATTCGCCGTCTGCATCATCACCCACATGGTCAGGCACATCAAAATGGCCAATCCTGTCCGCATACGCTTCTTTCCTCCCTGTATAGCATCATTTCTACAGGTATTTTTCCATGTTTTTGCTTTTTTATTCTTTTCTTTCTTCAGGAATTATTGTATAATAAAAATAATCTGAATTTTAACAATCGGGAGGTTTTTCTTCTATGAGCATTACCACCAAATCTTACGGCGTGGACCTGATTGGCCGCAACATGACCCTCTACACCATGAAAAACAAAAACGGTGCTTCCGTGTCCGTGCTGGATTTCGGTGCCACGCTGGTTTCCATCATCGTGCCCGATAAAAACGGTAACCTGCAGGAAGTGAACCTGGGCTTTGACACCTATCAGGAATACGACGAAAAATCCGGCTTCCTGGGTGCTTCCGTGGGCCGGTATGCCAACCGCATCGGCGGTGCCAAGTTCACCCTGAACGGCAAAACCTACACCCTTTTCAAAAACGACGGTGAAAACACCCTCCACGGCGGCCGGGAAGGTTTTGACAAGAAATGGTGGAAGGGCCAGATGCTGGAAAGCGAACACGAAGACGCCGTGATCTTCACCTACGTTTCCCACGACGGCGAAGAAGGCTTCCCCGGTACCATGAAGGTGCAGATCACCTATGCCTTTGACGAAAACAACGCCCTCACCATCCGCTACATGGCCCAGTGCGATCAGGACACCGTCATTAATCTTACCAACCATTCCTACTTCAATATCTCCGCCAAGCCCGACATCAAAGGCCTGTTTGTTCAGGTGAACAGCGACTATATCACCAACGTGGATGAGGGCCTCATCCCCACCGGCGAGCTGCTGCCCGTGGACGGCACCCTCTTTGATCTGCGGGAAGGCGATTATATCGGCAACCGGCTGGCAAAAATGGACGAATGCCCCCTGATGAAGGCTGTTGCCGGCTACGACACCAACTTCGTCATCCGCGGCGAAGGCCTGCGCACCGCTGCCGTTGTGAAGGACGAAGAGACCGGCCGGGTCATGACCGTCAAAACCACCGAGCCCGCCATGCAGATCTACACCGCCAACAGCATGGACCTCATCGGCCACGGCGGCGCCCACTATGGCAACTACGCCGGCATCGCCCTGGAAACCCAGCACTATCCCGACAGCCCCAACCATCCCGAATTCCCCACCACCCCCCTGAAAGCCGGTGACACCTTCCAGTCCACCACCATCTACGCTTTCTCCGTGGAAAAGTGATCCAGGGTTGACAAAGCATACCTCATCCGCTATAATACATATATTCATTTGGCAAAGCATTGGAAAGGGGGCTCCATTCATGAAGAAAGGCACTATGCGAATGTTCATGCGTGCGGGCCATTCCCTGCACTGATTTGTGCTGCGCCGCTTGAAATACATTCGTGTTTCCAAGGCCCGCTTCGCAAATGGTGCGTAAGCGGGCTTTTTCCATCCTACAGTGTACGAAAGGAAGGTTTCTTCCGTGTCTGAACAGCCCATCATTCAGATCAAGGATCTGAAAAAAGTGTATCAGGTGCCCGGCGGCGAAGTGGTGGCCTTAAACGGCATCAATCTTTCCATCGAACGGGGACAGATTTACGGCATCATCGGTATGAGCGGTGCCGGTAAATCCACCCTCATCCGCTGCATCAACAAGCTGGATACCCCCACCGAAGGCCAGGTGCTCATCGGCGGCAAAAACGTGCTGGCCATGAGCCAGAAGGAGCTTTTGCAAACCCGGCGGCGCACCGCCATGATCTTTCAGCAGTTTAACCTGCTCATGCAAAAGACGGTGGCCCGGAACGTGCGCTATCCTTTGGAAATTGCCGGTGTGGATGAAGAAAAGGCCAACAAGCGGGTGATGGAGCTGCTTCGCATTGTGGGCCTGGAAGAAAAGGCCAATGCCTATCCTGCCCAGCTGTCCGGCGGGCAGAAGCAGCGTGTGGCCATTGCAAGGGCCCTGGCCAGCGACCCGGACGTGCTCCTTTGCGACGAAGCCACCTCCGCCCTGGACCCCATGACCACCCAGTCCATCCTGGCCCTTTTGCAGGAAATCAATCGGGATATGGGCATCACCGTGGTGCTCATCACCCATGAAATGGCAGTTATCCGCCAGATCTGCAACAAGGTGGCCATTCTGGACGGCGGTAAAATGGTGGAAGAAGGCACGGTGGACGATGTGTTCATGCACACCAAATCTGCCGCCGGCCGCAGGCTGTTCGGCATTTTGCCGGAACAGGAAGAAATTCCCCGGCAATCCGCTATCCGCATCGTGTTTGACGCCAATGCCGCCGGCCAGCCCATGATCAGCAAACTGATCAAGGATATGGACATGGATGTAAACATCCTCTCCGCCGATATCCGCCAGCTGAACGGCAAAAGCTACGGCCAGATGATGATCGCCCGGCCGGAAGACCCGGTGGACGTAAAGCGCATTCTGGAATATCTGCGCAAAGAAGGACTGACGGTTGAGGAGGTGCATGCTTCGTGAGCTGGGAAAAGCTTTTGCCCCTTTTGTGGAGCAATGCCCTGGAAACCTTGTACATGACCCTGACCAGCAGCCTCATTGCCTACATCATCGGCCTGCCCCTGGGCGTATTGCTTGTGATCACCCGAAAATCCAGCATCTGCCCTGCCCCCACCTTTAACGCCGTCCTGGGCGCCGTGATCAATTTCCTGCGCTCCATCCCCTTCATCATCATGCTGGCGCTGCTCTTCCCGGTCACCCGTGCCATCGTCGGCACCGCCATCGGCACCAACGCCATCATCTTCCCCCTGGTGATCAGCGCCTTCCCCTATATCGCCAGAATGGTGGAAGGTTCCCTGGACGAAGTGGACCACGGCATCATTGAAGCTGCCCAGTCCATGGGCTCCACCAACTGGCAGATCATTTCCAAAGTGCTGCTGCCGGAAGCCGTTCCTTCCCTCATCAACGGCGCCGCCATTTCCATCACCACCATCCTGGCATACACCGCCATGGCCAGCGCTGCCGGCGGCGGCGGCCTGGGTGCCCTGGCCATCACCAAGGGCCTGAACCTGAGTGATTACCGGGTGATGTTCTCTGCCAGCATGGTGCTGGTTGCCATTGTACAAATCATCACAGTCTTGGGTACACGGCTCACCCGTGCCCTTGATCATAAAAAACGCTAAGAAAGAAAGGTGTACATCATGAAGAAAAAGACATGGATTGCCCTGGCTGCCATCGTTCTGGTTGCCATCATCGCCGTGGTGCTGGTTCTCACCCTGGGCGGTAACAAGGAAAAGGCTCAGAAGCTTACCATGATCGCCACCCCCAATCCCCATGCCGAAGTGCTGGAACTGGTGAAGGAAGACCTGGCTAAGCTGGGCTACGAACTGGAACTGCAGATTGTCAGCGACTATGTGGTGGAAAATCCCGCCACCGCCGCCGGTGACGTAATGGCTAACTTCTTCCAGCACATCCCCTACCTGGCCCAGTATAACGCCAGCGTGGAAGAAAAGGATCAGCTGGTTTCCGTTATCGAAACCCACTTCGAACCCATGGCCATCTATGCCGGCACCAAGACCGATCTGACCGCCATCGCCGATGGTGACAAGATCGCCGTGCCCAATGACCCCGTGAACGAGAACCGCGCCCTGCTGCTGCTCCAGAATGCCGGCCTGATCAAGCTGCCCGAAGGCACCACCCTGGAAAGCACCTGCACCCCCCTGGATATCGTGGAAAATCCCTACAACCTGAACATCGTGGAACTGAACGCCGAACTGATCCCCGGCGCCCGCGCCGACGTGGCCTATGCCGTCATCAACGGCAACAACGCCACCCTGGTGGACCTGATCCCCAACAAGGACGGCCTGTATGTGGAAGCTGCTGACAGTGAAGCTGCCAAGGCTTATGTGAACATCGTGGTTGTCAAGCCCGAAAATGCTGACGCTGAATGGGTAAAGGCTCTGGAAGAAGTGATCTACACCCAGAAGGTGTATGACCTGATTGTGGAAGCCGGCTTCGCCCCCACCTTCACCGTCAAGTAATTTTTCGCAACAAAAAACGCCCTGCTTACCGTTTGGCAAGCAGGGTTTTTCATATTCATTTTTATTCTTTCTCCGGCGGTGCGCAATAGGCGCAGGGGGTCAGCTTCTGATAGGCTTCGATAAACAGATCGGCATAGGTGATTTCCGTCAGGGGCCATTTATCTTTGTTCACGCCATAGCAGGTTTCCTGGCTGTGGTAATTCCTGCCGCCGGATTCATTGTAGAAAACCGGGGTCTCCATGGGTGTTTCGGGAACTGTTCTGCCTTCCCAGTCTTCCCAGATAACGATTTTTGTGTTTTTCTTATAATGATTCCAGATCCAGGTCATGTTCACGCCTTCCGGAGTGCGCTTTCTCTGCACACGGATGCAGCCGTGGCTGGCCCTTTCCCCCAGCAGTTTTTCGAAGGATTCGTAATTCTTGCTATCGCCGCTGCCTGTATGGGGCACGGTGTGGATCAGATCACCAAAGTTGAACCGGATGCCCTTTTCGCAGGTCAGATTGTCGCTTTTGAAATCCCCCACCGCACTGACAAAAAGAAACTCGCCGCTTCTGGTTTCGTTGTAGGGCTGGCGTTCGTTGGGCAGGCCGGTGGAAATTTTCAGCGTGCTGAACAATTTTCCTTCCACAAACACATACAGCCGCTGGGTCAGCTTGTCCACAATCAGGCCCATATATTCATGGGGAACCACCGTTTTCAGCTTTTCCGTTTCCACATAGCCCTGCACCAGTGCATTCCATTTTTCCGTCTTGCTGTCGTGGAAGGAGCTGGAATAGCATTCCACTTTGCTCCAGCCGTTATCCAGCGTTTCCAGTACGTGCACGCTCTGAGAGGCGCAGGTGATTTCCCCCACCGCTTCGGCATTCTTATCCGGCTCTGCCCGCAGCATATACTGGCTCTTCTGGTTGCCGTCCAGCACCGTTACCGGCGACTGCAGCATTTGCCACATTTTCTCTTCGTCTGCCACATCCATTTCTGTCGTCCAGAAACAGTTTTCATGATGGCATACCGCTTCCCGGGAAGGCGTATATGCCCCTTCGCCCAGGCTGCATACCGGCAACATGCAAAGCGCCAGCAGCATCACAATCATTCTTTTCATTCGTTTCTCCTTTTATGTACCTGAACAATATGAGGGGTTTCACCCCTTCACCCCACCAGGGATTTCATCCCTGGACCCAGCAGCGGACAGGCCTTGCTTTATACTTCTGACATTCTTCCGCTGTTTCCACAAAAGATGCAGCAATTCTTTTCGTAAACCGGTTTTCTTATGTAGCCTGGACTAATATCAGCGCACGGGCTGAGGCGGCATTCTGCCGACAACCGGATGCCTTGGCATCCGGTGAAAACGTGATAAACGCCGTGGGAGAAAGTTCACTTTCTCCCACGGCGTTTTCTCGTTTTCATTTAGCCCGTGGTATCGCTTTTTTCCGCAGGTCATGTAACATGCGGAATAAACTGAGAGTGATAAAACTTCTCCATCGCAGATCGGGTGCAGGGGTGACACCCCTGCCGCAGGGTTTCAGGGGCTGCGAAAGCCCCTGTTTCCTGTTCTCTCCTGTTTTATCAGCCCAGCTTGCCGCCCTTCACACCGCCCAGCTTGCTTTCCTTGGTACCGCCAAGGGTCACGCCGGAAAGGATATCGGAAGTGAAGGCAAAATTGTTCTTGTGCTTTTCTTCGTGAGCCTTGATGGCGCACTTGACCATTTCATCAATCAGCTGCGGATACTTCAGCCCCGTCTCTGCCCACAGATAGAAGGCAAGGCTGCCGGGGATGGTGTTGATTTCGGTGATGTAGTAATGGTCGCTGTGGCGGTCCAGCATATAGTCGATACGCACCACGCCCTTGCAATCCATATCGCTGAAAATGCGGCAGGACAGCTGCTGCAGTTCCTTTGTCAGTTCATCGCCGATGGGGGCAGGCACGATGCGCTTGAGGCTGGCCATACCCTTGCTGCCGGTACCAGCCAGATATTTTTCGGAAAAATCCAGGAAAGCAGAGCCGGTGTTGGGCATTTCCAGCACGCTGGCCTTCACATCCCCATCAAAGCCCAGCACAGAGCAGTTCACCTCGATGGGCATATCCAGTCCTTCTTCCACCAGCACCCGCCGGTCATAAGAGAAAGCCAGTTCCAGTGCTTCTTCCAGCTCTTTTCTGTCCCCGGCCCGGCTGACGCCGATGGAGGAGCCCAGATACGCAGGCTTGGTGAACACCGGATACGGCAGCGCCTTTTCGATGGTATCCATCACGGCGTTTTTATCCTGTTCCCACTGGGCGCGGGTCACGGCGCAATCGGGTAAAATGGGATAGCCCATGCCCCGGAAGAAACGCTTCATGGTGATCTTATCCATGCCCACGGCAGAAGCCGTAATGCCGCTGGAAGCATAAGGAATATCCGAAAGTTCCAGCATCCCCTGCACGGAGCCGTCTTCCCCGTGCATGCCATGGAGCACCGGAATCACCACATCCAGCCGTGCCACCACTTCTTCTTTGCCGCCGCCAAATAATCCCTTGGGGGGCACAAAGCGGATCAGGGCACCGCTGCCGGCGGTCATATCCAGCCGGACGGGAATGATACCCTTGCTGAAAGGATCAAAAGGGGTATAGGTTTTCATATCCAGCAGCGCACTGCCGGTAAACCATTCGCCCTTCTGGCTCACATAAATCGGGATCACGTCATATTTTTCGGGATCGGCATTTTTCATCAACTGTACTGCACTGATGATGGATACTTCGTGTTCGCAGGTGCGGCTGCCGTAAATGACGCCCAGCTGAATTTTGCTCATTGTTCTTACTCCCCTCAGCCCTCACTGTAATGATCGGGCAGATCGTTTTCATACATCACCACGTCGCCGGAGCGCAGCATGGTCTGGTTCAGGCGAATGGCTTCATCCAAAGAAGAAACCACATGGATATTCTCTGCCTTAAAGCCCTTTTCCTGCAAGCCCTTCACAATGGGGGCCGTATGCTTTTTGCCCACCAGCACCGCAATATCCACGCAATCGGCCATATAGCTGCCGAATTCTTCGTTATACTTTTCTTCCTCCGCACCCAACTCCACCATACCGGGGGTAACGATGATGCGCCGGCCGGGGAAGGCTTTCAATACATCCAATGCCTTCTTGGCGGAACGGGGGTTTGTGTTGAAGGCATCGTCGATCACGGTAACGCCGCCGGCAGATTTGAGCAGCTGCAGCCGATGCTCCACAGGCTGCAGGGCGGCAATGCCCCTGGCAATCTGATCACCGGTCAGCTTCAGATATTTTGCCACAGCGGCAGCGGTGAGAATATTGAGAATATTATGTTCGCCAAGCAGCCTTGTTTCGCAGGGGATTTTTTCGCCATCCTTAAAGCACAGCATGAAAGAGGAGCCGGTGGCAGATACCTGCACATCCTCCGCCCACACTTCGCTGCCTTCCCTGCCCACCAGACACTTGGGCTTTTCCGTCTTTTCATACAGCCGTGTTACGATGCCGTCATCGTTCAAAAACACGGCATAGCTGTCTTCCGGCAGTGCTTCAATCAGTTCATACTTGGTTTTTTCAATGCGTTCAATGGTGCGGAAGGTGTCCAGATGCTGGGGCCCCACCGCCGTCAGAATGCCGATTTCAGGGTGCACCAGATTGCAAAGCTCCTTGATTTCCCCCACATGGCGGGCGCCCATTTCGCCAATGAACACCTGATGGGAGGGCTGCAGCCGCTCCCTGACGATCCTGGTCACACCCATGGGGGTATTGAAGGAGGCCGGCGTACACAGCACATTATACTTTTGAGAAAGAATGGTGTTCAGCACAAATTTGGTGCTGGTTTTGCCGTAGCTGCCGGTAATGCCGATGCGGATGAGCCACTTGTTTTGAAGCAGCTTCTTTTCCGCATCCTTAAAATACATCCGGAAAATCATCTTCTCGATGGGCAGAGCCAGCACGGCAGACAGCGCCACCACCAAGGGCAGCAGCAGTGGATAAAAGAAATACAAAAGCAAAAGCGGCAGATTCATCTGCGCAAAGCCGATCAACAGCCCGATGCCCACCACCACAATCAGGTGCACCGCATACAGCCGCTTCACCCGGCTGGTGACCACAAAAGGCTTCTTGGCCGGGGCACTTTTTGCCTGACGGCGCAGCAAAAAGCCCATTGCCGCCACCAGCAGGAAGGAAATGCCGGCATAAAGGATCCGCTTGATTTCCGGGTTTTCCGTGCGGATATCATGTGTCTGATAAATGAAATAGGTGGATACCAGATACGCCGCAATATGCACCGCCGTCAAAAGCAAAAGCGGCACAATCACCTTTTTCTTCTGCCGCCACAGGGTGCGGAAATAACCCTGGAACTGATAGCTTTCCAGCTGGAAATAGTGCATCAGCTGCCGGGAAACAAACAGCATGGCCACAGGCGCTTGCAGCGCCAGGAAAATATTCACAAGATTTTCCATAACGGCCTTCCTTTCTTACAAAAACGTCCTTACGATTTTTACAAACCGGGGCCACTGACGCAGATAGGCAAAATGGTCGTCATTTTCAAACACCACCAGCCCGGCATCCTTGATTTCCTGTTCCATCTTCTGTCCCATCCAAAGGGGGGTGTCCTGATCCTTTTCCCCCCACACAAGCAGCGTGGATGCCTGAATTTTTGATAAAAGCGGGGACAGATCTTCGCCGATCACCTTCACAAAGGTTTTGCGCATTTCTTCGTCCAGCGCATTATAATCGGCCGAGCCATACTGCCTGCGCAGCTTTTCCATGGCCTTTTCCGCCATTTTTCCCACCAGCGGCAGCTTTTGCAAATTCTGCAGCTGCTTCTTTTTCTTCTGAAAAGCTTCGCTTCTTTTTTTCTGTTCTTCCGTCTGGGGCTTTTTCAGGCCGGCACAGCCGGTGAGCACCATTTTATCAATCATTTCCGGGTGATGGGCTGCCAGATGCAGGCTCACCCGCCCGCCAAACGAATGGGCAATCAGGGAGCATTTTTCGATCTTCAGCTGCTGCAGCACGTCTTTTACGCATTTTGCATAATCGCCCACGCCCCAGGGTTCGGGCGGCCTGCCGCTTTTGCCGTGGCCGGGAAAATCGATCACCGTCAGGCGGTAGCTTTCCTGCATATCGCTGATAATGGGCCGGAAATGCTCCGTGGTGCAGCCCCAGCCATGGAGCAGCAAAACGTCCTTTCCTTCTCCCGTCTGCTCACAGTACACCTGTGCGCCGTTTGCGGTGAGCATCATCTTTTCCGGCCTCCCTTCATGGCCTGTTCAGCCATTGTTAGTATATGTCTTTTCTTTTCCAGCATGCGCTTTTTCACACCCGCCAGATATAGCGGCATTTATGGGTTGCCCCGGCACAAATAGCCCGGTATTCCTGGGGCACCGGCACAATGCTTTCCAGCTGGCATCCCAGCCTTTCCGCCGTTTTTCGGGAAGGCGCATTTTCCACATTGGTGGTAATCACAAGGGAACGAATGCCCAGCCTGCGGATCAAGGGCAGCATCATCCGGCAGCTTCTTTCCGCCAGATGCCTTCCCCTGTACTCAGGCTCCACCCGATAACCGATATGGCCCAGGTAATAAAGAGCGGGGCTCTCGCCAAGGCGCAGGCTCACATAGCCCATATAATGCCGGGTTTTTGCCTTGTACATATAGAAAGTGAACCCATCCACAATGCCGCATATGGCATCCGATACATCTTCATTGGAAAGCACCAGGTCCACTTCACCGTCGGTAAACATGGGTTTCTTGGAAAACCAGCGCATGCTTTTTGCTCTTCCTTTATGTTTTATCAGAACAGGGCTTCCACAAATTCCTTGGCGTCAAAGGCCTGCAGATCGTCAATCCCTTCACCCACGCCGATGTACCACACAGGAACATTCAGTTCCTTTCGGATAGCAATGGCCACACCGCCCTTGGCGGTGCCGTCCAGCTTGGTGATCACACTGCCGCCGATATCCGCCGCTTCCTTGAACTGCTTGGCTTGCTGAATACCGTTCTGGCCGGTGGTGGCGTCCAGAATCAGCATGCAGCGCACATTGGCTTCGGGGTATTCCCGGTCAATGATGCGGCGCATTTTGGACAGCTCGTCCATCAGATTTTTCTTGTTATGCAGCCGGCCGGCGGTGTCCACGATGAGCAGGTCCGTTTTTCTGGCCTTGGCTGCCTGTACGGCGTCAAACACCACAGCAGCAGGGTCTCCCCCCTCCTGATGGCGGATGATCGGCACATTGGCACGTTCTGCCCAAACGGCCAGCTGCTCATCGGCAGCGGCACGGAAGGTATCGGCAGCGGCCAGCATCACGCTTCGGCCAATTTCCTGAAAACGCAGGGCCATTTTGCCGATGGTGGTGGTTTTGCCAACGCCGTTGACCCCCACCACAAACATCACCATGGGCCACTTCAGCGGCGGCCGGGGGATGTTCATTTCGTCCACCAGAATCTGCTTGAAAATCTCCTTGGCGGCATCGGCGTCCTTCACGCCCAGCTTTTCCACTTCCTGCTGCAGTTTTTCAATGATTTCCGTGGTGGCAGCAACGCCCACGTCAGCCAGGATCAGAATATCCGTCAGCTCTTCATAAAAATCCTCGTCAATCTCGCGGGTGTTTTTCACCAGCTCGTCCACTTTATTGGTCAGCCCGCCCCTTGTTTTGGTCAGGCCCTGCTTCAGCCTCTGAAAAAATCCCATAACCCGAAGCCTCCTTCACATTATTCGTAATCCTGCAAATTCACCGATACCATCCCGGAAATACCCCTTTCCTGCATGGCCACGCCGTACAGGGAATCGCACCGTTCCATGGTACCCTTGCGGTGGGTAACCACCACGAACTGGGTGGTTTTGGCATATTCCGCCAGATAATCGGCAAAATAGCCGATATTTGCTTCGTCCAAAGCCGCTTCCACTTCGTCCAGCACGCAGAAGGGCGTGGGTTTGAGCTTCAGCATGGCAAAAATGATGGCAATGGCCGTCAATGCCCTTTCGCCACCGGACAAAAGGCTGAGCAGCTGCAGCTTCTTTCCCGGAGGCTGTGCCACAATTTCGATGCCGCAGTTGAGGGCATCGTCGGGGTCGATCAATTTCAGTTCCGCCTGGCCGCCGCCAAACAAGCGGGCAAAGGTTTCCTTGAAATATTCGCCCATCTTGGCAAATTCCACCACAAACTGCTTTTCCATCTGATTCAAAAGCCGCTCGATCAATTGCTGCAGATCCTGCTGGGCTTTATCCAGATCCTGCTGCTGGGTGGTCATTTCGTCAAAGCGGGCCTTCACTTCTGCGTATTCTTCAATGGCGTTCACGTTCACCGTGCCCATGGCCCGGATACGGCCCCGCAGGGATGCAGCTTCCCGCTCCCCATGGGTCAATTCAAAGGGCTCCTGGCTCCTGAGTTCTTCCGCCATGGCGTAGGTCAGCTCATAGCTGTTGAAGATATGGTCCGTCATCACCCGCAGGTCATTTTCCGCACGATCCCGGGAAAGCTCCGCCTTATGCAGCTTCTGGCTGTCTTCGTCGTAGGTTTTATGCAATTCTTCTGACAGGTTCACCAGCGCACGTTCCTGAGAAACTTTCTCCTGACGCTGGCCCTCCAGCAGGTCCACCTGCTGCTGGCGCAGGGCAAGGGCGCTTTCCAGATCCCGGCAGGCCGTTTCCTGATTTCTTGCCTTTTCCGTCAGATCAGCAAGCAGCGTTTCCTTTTCCTGAATTTCCAGGCCCAGCTTTTCCAGAGAAAGGGCCATGGAAGACAGTTCCTGATCCTGCCGTGCCTTGTCCCGGCGCAGGGTATCCAGCGCGTGGGAAAGCTCGGCAAATTTGAGCCGCAGAGCAGATACCAGCTCACGCTGCCTTTCCGCTTCTTCACGGGCCTGCACCAGCGCCTTTTGCAGCACTTCTGTTTTCTGATCCATGGCTTCCCGGTCCACAGCCTCGTTTTCCGTCTGGGCCAGCACATTTTGCAGATCCCGTTCAATTTCGGCAATGCCCTCAGTCAATTGATCCCGGGCAGCCAGGGTGCGTTCCAGTGCTTGAGAGGCCGCATTCAGTTCCGCCTTGGCGTTGAACACACGCTCCTGTTCCCTTGCCACGCCGATTTCTTCCTGATGCACCCGTTCCATGGCTTCATTGCGCAGGCGTTTGAGTTCTTCCCTTTCCGCCTGCATTTTTGTCAATTCATCCCGGAGGGACACCAGCGTTTTTTTCTGGTCTTCCAGCGTTTTTTTCAGGTCGGTCATTTCACGTTCCCGGCCCAGCAAACTCACAGCGCTCTTTTGCGCCGTACCGCCGGTCATGGAGCCGCCGGAGTGCATCACGTCGCCGGAAAGCGTCACCAGCCGGAAAGCATGCCGGCCTGCCCGCATGATGGGGATACCGCTGTCCAGATCTTTGGCAATCACAGTGCGGCCCAGCAGGTTTTCCATCACACCCCGGTATTCGGGAGCAAAGGAAATCAATTCGCTGGCAACACCGATGCAGCCGGGCACGGAAAGCAGTTTCCGCTCTTCGTTGTTCAATACCCGGCCCTTCACGCTGGTCATGGGCAGGAACGTAGCCCGGCCCAGTCTATTATTACGCAGATAATCAATCATGCGCTTGGCGGCATTTTCGTCTTCTGTCACGATATTCTGCAATGCGCCACCCAGCACCATGTCAATGGCGGTTTCCAATTCCCGGGGCACCTGCATCAGCCGGGCCACCACGCCCCGGACGCTCTTGTCGCCCTGGGCATATTGCAATGCCCTGCGCACGGCCTGATTGTAGCCTTCCATTTCCCGGCTCATTTCGTCCATCAGCTTCAGCCGGCTGATATTTTGCTGGTACTGCAGGTTCAGGTTCTGTGCCTTTTCGGCCTTTTCCTGGGTTTCCAGGGTGAGGGCACGCAATTGCCCTTCGCATTTTGCGGCGTCGTCTTTCAGCGCCTGCAGCCCTTCTTCCACCTGAGCCGCCTGCTTTTCGGCCGCACGCAGCTGGGCCACCGCCTCGTTCTGCTTTTCTTCATTTTCGGAAATGGCAGATACAATTTCATCCAGCCGCTTTTTCATCTGGGCGCAGATGGCCTGCTGCCGGGCCTGCTGGTTCCGGGCATCGGACAAGCGGTTCACCGCCAGCAGGATGTTCTGCTTATGCTCGTCCAGCTCGTCTTCCCTTTCCTGTGCCTTTTCCAGATAAGCATCCAGCTTCTTTTGTTCCTTTTCCATTTCCTGCTGGGCCTGAGACAGGGCCAGGTCGTTTTCCCGGGTATCGGCTTCTCCCTGTTCAAAAAGGCGCAGCAGATTTTCCCGCCTTGTGCGGGTATTTTCCTGTTCGGTGCGCAGCCTGTCCAGGTTTTCGGAAAGAGAAGTGATCTGGCTGTCCGTTCTTTCCTTTTCCACTCTGGCTTCCATCAGGCTGTCGCTGCAGGCAAGATGCTCCTGCCGGGCGGAAGACAGTTCTTCTTCCACCAGCGCAATCGCCTCTGCCAGCTTCTCACGCTCCTGAGCACTTTCGTTCAGCCGGGCTTCATGGTGCAAAAGGATATCCCGGAGGCCTTCCAGCGTCTGGTCCAGGGCAGCAATTTTTTCTTTCACTTTATCATGGCGGATCAGGAAAATATTGATTTCCAGTTCCTTCAGCCGCTGGGCCAGTTCAATATATTCCCGGGCCGTTTCCGCCTGGCTTTCCAGGGGACCCACACGGGCTTCCAGCTCGGCCAGAATATCGTTCACACGGGAAAGGTTCTCACGGGTTCTGGCCAGTTTGCGTTCTGCTTCTTCCTTGCGCACACGGAAGGTCATCACACCGGCAGCCTCTTCAAACACCTGCCGGCGGTCTTCGCTTTTTACGGACAAAATTTCGTCAATGCGGCCCTGACCGATCAGGGAATAGCCTTCCCGGCCGATACCGGTATCCCGGAACAATTCCAGAATATCACGCAGGCGGCATGCGGTTTTGTTCAGGTAATATTCACTGTCGCCGTTGCGGTACACCCGCCGTGTGACCATTACCTCAGCAAAATTGCTTTTCAGCGCCCCGTCCTCATTATCGAACACCAAAGAAACCTCACAGAAGGAGGCTTGCTTTCTTTTTGCCGTACCGTTGAAAATGATATCTTCCATCTTGGTGCCGCGCAGCACCCTGGCACTCTGTTCCCCCAGCACCCAGCGCATGGCGTCGCCGATGTTGCTCTTACCGGAGCCGTTGGGCCCCACGATGCCGGTGATGCCCTCATGGAAGACGATCTCCGTCCTGTCCGCAAAGGACTTAAACCCGTGTATTTCCAGCTTTTTCAGCCGCATTTATGCTTTTTCCCCCAAGCCTTTGATCTTTTGCAATGCCGCCATGGCCGCATTCTGTTCCGCCCGCTTTTTGCTGGTGCCGCTGCCGGAAGCGATTTCCCTGCCCTCCAGCTGCACCGACACCGTGAATACCCTTTCGTGGGGCAACCCCTCCTCCCCGATCACCAGATAATCGGGCAGGGGCTTTTTCCGGCCCTGCAGATATTCCTGCAAAGCAGATTTTGCGTCCATTTCATCTTTTTCGGTGCAATCGCCGATAAAGCGCATCACCATCTGCCGGGCCTTTTCCATGCCGCCGTCCAGATATACCGCCGCCAGCACCGCTTCAAACGCATCGCAGAGCACGGAAGGGTTTTCCCTGCCGCCGCCGGCCGCACAGCCCCGGTCCATCAGAAGGTATTCACCAAGCTGCATGCCTTTGGCCACTTCTGCCAGCCTGCCTTCACGCACCAGCTTCTGCCGCAGCCTTGTCATGGCCCCTTCCTTCATTTCGGGGTGCATTTCGTATATCTTTTCGCTCACGCACATTTCCAGCACCGCATCCCCCAGGAATTCCATGCGCTGGTTATGCTCGCCTCCCATGGAAGGATGGGTGAGGGCGGTGATCAGGTATTGCCGGTTTTGGAAACGGTATCCCAGCGTTTTTTCCAGTTTGGAAAGATCCGTCATTGCCTTTTCCTCATAGCATCAGCTCCGGAGCCGGAAACACATCCGGCCCCGAAGCTGATGAAAATCCATTATTGATGATCTTCGATGTACTTGACCACGTCTCCGACAGTTTTGAGGGTGTTGATAGCGGTATCGTCCACCATCATGTCAAAAGCGTCTTCCAGGTCCATGATCAGCACCATCACGTTGGCGCTGTCGGCCTTCAGGTCTTCCACCAGCCGCTTGTCGGCGGTCACTTCGCTCACGTCCAGACGCAGCTGCTTTGCAATCATACCGGCCACTTTTTCAAATACCATGGTTGTTTCCTCCTTGCTTTTCAAGCATTTTCATTTGCTTTGATTTGCTTTTCAATTTCCGATGTGATGGTTTCCACCACATGGTTTTCCTTCATAATGACCGCCTGGCGGATGGCGCAGGCAATGGCATGGGCATTGCAGGAACCGTGGGCTTTTACCACCACGCCCTTGACGCCCAGCAGCGGTGCGCCGCCCACTTCGGTATAGTCCATCATCTTTTTCACCCGGCGGAAGGCAGGCTTGGCAATCAGGCCGCCGATCTTGCCCCTGAGGTCTGCATACATTTCATTCTTGATGATGCCCATCAGCGTCCCGGCCACCCCTTCCATGAATTTCAGGATCAGGTTGCCGGAAAAGCCGTCTGCCACCACCACGTCGGCCACGTCCGCCGTAATATCCCGGCCTTCCACATTGCCCACAAAATTGAAAGGTGCTTTTTCCATCAGCGGATAGGCAGCCTTGGTCATTTCATTGCCCTTTTCCGCTTCGGCGCCGTTGTTCACAAGGCCCACCCGGGGATTTTCAAGACCACGCACGCACTTCATGTAGGCACTGCCCATGATACCGAACTGGGGCAGATAATGGGGCAGACAGTCCACATTGGCGCCGCAGTCGATCAGGCAGAAAAAGTCTTTGCCGTTGGGCAGCAGCGGCGCCAGCGCAGGCCGCTCCACCCCTTCAATACGCCCCAGCCGGAACATACCTGCAGCCAGGGTGGCCCCGGTGGACCCGGCAGACACAAAGCCGTCCACTTCGCCGTTCTTCACCGCCAGCATCCCCTTCACCTGGGCAGAATTTTTCTTCTGCCGAACGGCCATCACCGGAGCGTCGTGGTTGGTGATGATTTCCGTTGCATCATCCAGCAGGATGCGGTCCCGGATATCGTCGCATTCCTTCAAAAGCGGTTCAATTTCCGCCGCAGGCCCTGCCAGCGTGATTTTCAGTTCCTTATTCAGCCGCAGCGCTTCCATGGCACCTTCCACGGTACACTGCGGCGCATTGTCTCCGCCCATGGCATCCAGATAAATGTGCGTCATCTTTCTTTTCCACTCCTACGTTTCCTTTTGTGTATAAGGGAACAAGTTATTTTATCACAAACCCTTCCGCTTGACAAGAGAGAGCATGTTGAATTGTCAAAATCGACTTTTTCTCATTATGTAATCATTCATGTAATATTTTTTCTAAAATATGGTATATTTCCGATTGCAATTTACTATATGTAGTGATATAATACATGAGTAATACTGTAAATATGGTGTATTTATGCCTTTTCGGGCCATGAACCATAGATGGGAGATGCATCTGCCATGACGAAAAAAAGTAAAAAGTTATTCCTGCTCATTGCCCTGGTTGTGCTGGCCGTGGGCGTCACTGCCCTGAGCGGAACTTTCGCCACCGGGGTCAATAAAGAAGGCGATGAAGAAGCATCCGAAAACGCTTTCAATGTAACCCTGGAATATTACGATTACTGGAATGAACCTCAGGGCTATAAAGAACTGGACAAGGTTTTTGACGAAACCTTTGCCTGGTGTCCCGGTCGTACCGAAGTTCTCTACCTGAAGCTCACAAATGGCGAAAAGTTTCCTGTGGAATGCGGCCTGACAATGGTAGCAGGCGAAAGCGAACTGAACGATGTGTTCACCTACGCCGTACTGAAAAACCTGCAGCGCAATGATGCAAACCATCCCCAGGATTGGAACGGCTTCAAAAATTCTACAGATTTCAAAATCCTCCAGCAGGAAAACAACATGATTCAGGGTGAACTGCCCGCCTACCCCCTGACCGTTCTCAATGCAGGCGAAACCGTTTATTTCGCCGTTGGCCTTCATATGAGCGAAAGCGCCACCAACGAATATGCCAACAAACAGCTCCCGCTGACATTCAATCTCCGCGTCAATGCCGACTATGCACCCGGCACCACGGAATTTTAAGTAAACCCCTTCTTGCGCCATCCGAATAACTGAGAGGAAGAAACGCAGATGAAAAAAGCTTTGCTGATTTGCGCAGTGGTTATCACGCTGCTGGCGGCCGTTTCCGGCACCATCGCCTACTTCACCGATACCGTGGAAGGCTATGGCCAGGCGGCTTCCGGCGAACTGAGCATCCTGCAGCACGAATACGACGTCTACGACGCTGCCAATCCCGCTGCCTGCACGCCCTACACCCAGGGCCAGATGATCTATCCCGGTGTATCGGTCAATAAGGTGGTCACCGTGGAGAACATCGGCAAAAACGTGGCTTATGTGCGCACCTTCATTGCCGTGCCCACTGCCGGCGAAGGCAAGTCTCTGGCTGAGCTGAGCGTCAACGAAGCCGAAAACAACGGCTGGGTATGGAGCGACGCTCCCATTCCAGGCCAATCCATTGACGGCGTATTGTATGACATCTACGTGGCCACTTATACCACGCCCCTGAACCCCGGCAAAACCACCACTCCCTCTCTCATGGGCTACACGGTTTCCCCCAAGGTCAGCCAGGACGGCACAGAATATGTCTGGCGTGACGGTTCCACGCTTATCCCGCTGGGCACCAGCGAAAGCTTTAACATTCTGGTGGCCACCGAAGCCAGCCAGGCCATCGTTTTCGAAAATGCCAACGAAGCCATGCTGGAAACCTTCGGCAAAGACCATCACCCCTGGCAGACGGTCGTTTTCGCCGCCACCCAGGATGAGCTGGACACCGCCATTGCAAACGCCGCATCCGATTACAACACCCGCATCGGCCTCTACAAAGGCACCTATACCCTGCCGGAAACCCTGCCCAACGGCATCCGCATCTTCGCCATGGACACCGATGTGGAAATCACCAACGCCACCCTCTCCGGCTACGATATCGAAATCGACGGCGTCGTCTTCCCCAACGCCCTTTTCTTCACCGGCCACGGCTCCTTCCAGGAAGTCACCTTCATTGCCGGTTACACCACAAACCCCACCACCGGTGAAATCCTTTTCGATCACTGCATCGACAAAACCGCCCCCGAAACCACCGAAAATCAGCCCTGACCCTCATCACACCATCCGTTTTCCCGCCCGGCTTTTGCCGGGCTTTTTTCTTTCCCTGTTCCCCCTGTCTCCCGTTCTTTCCCCTCATGTAATCAATCGCAGATAAAAACGCCCCATTTCCCTAAAATTTTCCATTCAAAACCTATCAGTACTGGTTGACATCCCTTGCTTTCTACTATATAATGTGTATATGTAAATTTCTGCCTACATGAAAGGAAGGAACGACACTATGAAAAAGTACAACCGCACCCTGCTGGTTGCCCTGCTGATCGTGGCCGTTTTCGCCACTGCCATCGGCGGCACCTTCGCCTGGTTCACGGATTCCGAAGAATCCACCGGCAACATCATCAAGTCCGGTACGCTGGATTTGGGCTTCACCTGGGCCGAGCATGGTTCCGATGAATACAAAGATGCTTCTACCGGTGCCATCTTTGACTATAAATATTGGGAACCCGGCTATGTTCAGGTTCGTGACGTAAAGATTGCCAACCTGGGCGACCTGGCTTTCAAATATCAGCTGAACGTGAAGGAAGATGTTGCTTCCACCGGCGAATATCAGCTGGCCAAAGTAATTGATGTATACACCTTCCCCGCCGGCACCACCGTCGACCGTGACGTCATCGCTTCTACCGCCCCTGTCGGCACCATCGCCGATCTGATGGGTGACATCGATGGCGCTGCTCACGGTGTGCTGCTGCCTGCTGAAGGCGTGGGCTCCACGGATGTGAATGAAGACGATACTTCTCCTCGTGGCGAAGTGGGCATGATCATCGCTCTGAAGATGCAGGAATCTGCCGGCAACGAATACCAGAACCTGTCCATCGGCGGCGACGGCTTTGTTCTCGAACTGCTGGCCACCCAGTACACTTGGGAAAACGACGACTTCGATCATACCTATGATGGCGAAGCCGATTATGACAACGACCTTCCCAAGGCTGACATCATTGTCGATAATACCAATCCCGACTTCACTCTTTATAACCTTGCCAGCTTCCAGCCCGTTGGTAAGGATCTGAAGGCAGACGTAGCTTATTTGTTCAAAGCTACTGAAACTGCTGAAGAAGCAGCTGCTGGCCCCTATGGCGATTGGCATGCTGACTATGTTATCACTGTTGATAAGGAGATCAAAGCAGAGTCTGCTGGTTTGGTAGGCGGTTATGGTTCCTACGGTTCTCTTGGTTTCCTGATTCCCCAGGATGCTGTTCCCGGTGTTGAATACCGTCTGCTGAAGGATGTCAGCGGCCGCGGTATCCAGTTCAGCTATGAATCCATCTGCAGCGATGTGGGCGAATTCATGTGCGGTGTGTTCAACCTTGACGAACAAAACGTAGGCACGAAGCTGACCGTGGAACTTCGCCTCTACGAACTGCAGGGTGACACCATGAACAATGAAAATAACGAAGACGAAACCGGCCATTATGTTGTGGCTGCCCGTACGGTGTACGCACTGGAAACCCCCTTGCAGTACAACCTCGATGTTATGGCCCAGTAATTCTTTCCTTTTATAAAAATGCTGCCGTGTGCGAAAGCATACGGCAGCTTTTTTTGTACCCTTTTTTAGCCTTTCCCAAAGCCGCCTCTCTCGCTCTCGTCCCCTCTTCCTTCCCCATCAAAAATCCCTTCACAGCCTTTATTTCAGCCTTATCCTCACCATCCAAACGTCCCTCCCCTCCAGCCCATTCTCTGCCCTTTACAACCGCATCACAGCGTCTTTCCCATCCCTTGCCCCCTCCTATTCACACCCACAACAAAACGCCCTGCACAGCCGTTTCCAGCCATGCAGGGCGTTCCTTATTTTGTTTTCTGAATCCCTCAGAAGAAGGGCTTGTAGCGGTTGATCATGTAGATCAGTTCATCCATGGACAGGTTCCCCTTGCCGATGGAAATCTTCAGGTAAGCACCGCCGGCCGCATTGAACATTTCTTCCGGCAGTTCCACAATGGCGTTCAGTTCTTCATAGGTGAACAGGCCATAGGTTTCAATATCCTTCGCCAGCGCTTCCATGTCATACATCATGGTATCGGCGTCCACATCAAAGATGTTGAACAATCCGCCCACACCGCCGGGCATAGAGAGCATACCGTTCACAAAGTAGCACAGATGGTTTTCCGTCACAGGGCTCCAGGCCGTGGTCATTTCTTTTTCAATCACCACATCCGTCAGCTGCACCTTTTCGCCGCCGTTGCCGTTCAGCTTGAAGAAGCTGTGGCCGATGTACTTTGCCCCATCCTTGTCCAGATACACATACCGGTTCAGGTCATAGTCCCAGAAGCCATGCTCGTAAATCACCTTCACATCCGTGCCATCGGAGAAGTACAGATGCACAATTTCAAATTCCGCTTCGGGGTCATGATCCACAAACAGGATGCCCGCTTCGTCCAGCTTGCCGGTTTCCATGTTCCACACCAGCAGCTTTTCATCCCCCGTCAGGCTATCCACCCGCACCTGCGTTCCATCCGCCAGCGTGACCAGCGTGTCGGGGGTGACGCATTCTGTGATACCGCCACCACTGTTGTCTGTCAACTCCGTCAGCTTGCCACTCCCCGACAAGTCACTATAGCTATACTGCCCGTTTTTACTATAGGAAATGTTAAATGTGTGTGTAAATGTGAGCTTTTCTCCGCCGTTATTATCAGTGAATTCATACTGCATGGTAATCGCTCGGCTTGTAGTACCAGAGCCCACATAACCATTCGTAGAGGAAATTGTAAAATACAGTTTTCCATCAGTACCGCGAATCGGCATACCATAAACGGATTTACCGGAATGGATCGCCACTGTATTGGTAACCTTCAATGTGAAGTCATTATTGGTATGTGTATACTCCCAATAGTTATTCGTTCCATTCAGCTTTCCAGCGTTGCCAGGTACTGTGAATTGGGAGAAATCAAACTCAACATACTTGTTTTCCGCAACACTCCAATACTTTACCTTCACACCGGTAAGCACATCTGCTGCCCCGCTCCAGTCACCGCCATAACTCTTGGCCACACCAAAGCCTTCTGCAGTCGGTCCCGAAATCTTGGAAGGTGATTCCTTACTGGTTTCGGTGCCGGTCACTTTATAGGTGGCGGTGTATTCCTTATCGTCAATGGTAGCGGTCAGGGTGTAGGTGGTGCCGCCTGCCGTTACTGCTACAGGGGAAGTGGGCTTGTCATTGCCATTCACCTTGAAGTCGGTCACCGTCACGCCATTGACGCTCATGCTCAGCTTGCTGAAATCCAGCGCATAGCCGCTCAGCTTGTCCAGATCCACATTCAGCTCGTACACCCAGCCATCCGTACCGAAGGATTTGCCGGTGATCAGGCCATCCGCCGTATCGGAATAGTTTACCGTGATGATATCACCATACTTGTTGGGCTTATATTCGCTTTCCGTCTTGAAGGAATCTTCCGTGCCATGGGTGTTCTTGTAGGAGTACACATAGGTTTTGCCATTGAGAATGCTCACTTCCGCATAATCATAAGGAACAGTATCCTTGTTGGTACGATTATCGGTGATGGTGGTGGTATTCACCTTGGAAGTCAGGGATTCCGGCATGTAGGCAAAGCCAAGGTTCAGAGATTCCTTTGTGCCGTTACCGTCAAGGTCATGGAGATATTCCGTCTTTCCAAGCACCGTGCTGATAATGCTCTGACCGGCGCTGGGCACATACTGCTTATCGTTTTCATCAACCCAAGCATTCTGCACCAGCGTGCCTTCCAGGGTTACAGGGGCCGCATCACCGTTTGCATCGCAGACAAACAGCACACTGAAACCCATCAGTGTCTTGTTGCTGTCATAGGTGGAAGCAGTGGGCTTCTGCACCAGGGTCACATCCCGCAGGGTCAGGCTGTTGGCGCTACCCACCAGAAGGCTGGCCACAGCACCCAGCTCAATGCGGGAATTATCGATCACCACATTGCCGCCGGTCACGTTCACAGCAGCACGGCCGCCGGAAATGCGGCTGTTCAGGATCTGGCTGTTGCCGGAGACCATCACACCGCTCTTCACATTGAAGTAACGGGTTCTGTCGGTAGTTTCGCTACGGTTACCGCTTTCGGTCATATTGGACTTGTACAATACTGCATAATCGAAGTTGGGGCAATCAATCTGCACATTGTCCAGTATACCATTGTTCAGCGTCACAAAAGCATAACCCATATCCAGCGCAGCCGAGTCGCTGCCGCAGGTCATGGTGAAGCCGTTGCCGTACAGCGTATAGCCGCCGGACACCTCCAGCGAACCGAACCCACAGTCATTCAGCAGCACCACGTTGTTCTTGGTTGCGCTGGCGGCGGTGGTGGCGTTCACAGCATCCACCACTTCCAGAGTCAGTTCGGTGGGAATACAGTAAACGTTATCCGTGATGGTCACCTTCACCACACCGGTGCCGCTGAACTGGATGGTGCCCTTCGTCCAATCGGTGGCATTGGAGGTGTAAGTGCCGGAAGCATTACCATCAATCGTTTCAACTGTCACTTCTACAGTGCCGATTGTTGCATCAAGCTTCGCTTCAAACAGTGAACTCATCGAAACGGGATTCGCATTACCTACACGATACATATATTTTTCGGTATAATTTTGATTACCATCTGTTATTGTATCATGATCAAATGCAACTTCGAATTTTTCAATTTTTTTAATTTCTTCTGCATCAGCAATATCAACAGTCAATTTTGTGGGAATACAGAACTGATAGTCCTGAATGATAATATCAATTGTTCCATTACTGGTAAAGGTAATGGTTTTTTCTTGCCAATTTGTAGGCGTGCCGTCAAATGTCGCGGTTACGGGATTTTCCTCAGAATGGTTGGTAATACCAACAGTCACAGATGAATCGTTGATCGGCACTTCTGCCTCTTCAATTGCAGAGAACAACACGTCCAACGTATAGGATGTATCTTTCTTCAATTTCAGCACATTGCCATTAGCGGTAAATTTTTCAACAGACTTGGCAATCTTTCGCTCATGAATGGTTACCCCGACAAACGGATTCGGCGTACCATCATCGTAAATAGGGATGTGCTTCACGCCCCAGCCATAACCTGTAAAAAGCTGATTGAAAGGCAAGTAGATGATTTGCTTGTCTTCCTTCAATATGCCAGACATGCCCGCAACCGTTTCTTTACCGGCATCGGTGTGCAGGTGCTGGGTCAGAGTGCCGTCTTTATTTACGATATGGTAGCAGGTCTTGGTGTCGTCGCTGATGAGCAGGAAGTTGCCCGCCTTCGTCCAGGTATCGCCGGACTTGATTTCGTCAAGGCTGCTGATTTCGGTCAGACGGCTGAACTGATGATCGTGGGTGTAAGAAGCCAGAGAATTGGCCACCAGTTCGCAGTAGTAATAATCGTTCCAGTCGCCGAAATGGACGGTGCAGCCTTCAGCGTGGAATTTTTCTGTTTCGGGAACGGTGTAGCCGTTGGCATCGGTGGTCATGTTCTTGTTGGTGCCCACCATCATGCCGGAGTAGCGGTACCAATAGTACTGATAGTTGCCGCAAACGTCATTGTTCACGTCCATCTGAGCGGCCACATGGCAGTTGGTCATATAAACATGGCCGGCACCCCGGAACATGCCCACCAGACCGCCGCAGGCAACGTCCCAGCTGCCCCAGAGGGCGGAGATTTTGTTGGTGTTATCGATGGTGATATTGTTGAAGGTGAGCTTGTAGGTATCGGGATCGTCGGAATTGCCGCCGATGCCCACGATGCCGCCGTTGCCGGTGTTGTAGACACGGGGGTTGCAGTTGGTGATGGCGATGTTTTCGAAGGTGGAGTTCACCGCATAGGCGGCGATCACACCGGTGGGGGTGAATTCACCGTCGGAGGAGAAATGGTCCACGGTCAGGTTCTTGATGGTGCCGTTCACCACATAGCCGAACAGGCCCATGGCATCCTTGTAGTGGTTGGGCGTGTCGGAATAGCCATCATTATAGTCACCGAACATCTCCCAGGTGTTCTGGTAGAAGTTTTTGACGGTGTGGCCGTTGCCATCGAAGGTGCCTTCGAAGGAAGAAACACTGCTGGTAACAGAACCACCGCTGACCTTTTCGTAAGACTTCTCACTGTTGTAGTAGCCGATGGGATAGAAGATGATATTCTTACTATTGCCTTCTTCATCTTTATTTTCTTCATCATAGCCCAGATTGATATCGGCAATCAGCTTGACGGTTTTGCCGGAGAAGGAATCCTGGGTCTGGCCGTCCATACCGCCTACGATGGCGCCGAAGGCGGCCAGCTGGTCGGCATTGGCGATGATATAATCAGCCTCACCTTCAGCAACCGGCACCACAGCGTTGGTGTACCAGGAATAATCGAAATTGCCTTCCCAGGCTTTGGTGGTATCAGACACAATCGCCACTTCGCTGAAGGTGGCCAGGGCAAGGCCCATGTCACCGGTGGCGGGGTTGTAGGAGAAGGAGTTGTGAGCAGAGGAGGCAGTGATTTCTTCCACACGGGTCATGGGAACGGAAGTGCCGTTTTCCACATGGTAGAGGGAATAGTTGCCGATGTTCAGGCCCTTTTGCATGGCTTCGGGCAGGGTGAAGCGGACAGGCACGGTATTGTCATCGGCCAGGCCTTCCACTTCCACTTCCCAGGCCTTCACCTGTTCATTTTCGGAAAGGGTAAGATTGGCATCGGATTTGGCTTTGGGGTAAACGATCAGGATCAGCTGATTGGCACCCTGTTCCATCCTGGCACCCTTGGGCACGACGGCAATGACGCCGGTATCGCTTTCGAATACGATATCGTAAGGCACAAGGCCGTTTTCATCGGGCGTGACGGAGACGGTTTTGCTGGTGGCATATTCCACTTCAGGCAGCTGCGCACCGCCGGAGAAAAGCGTTCCGAAAGCATCGTCATAAGTGTACTGAGTGGCTGCCAGCTGCACGTTAAAGCCTTCACCCACGGACCGGTTCATATATTCGTTGCCGGCGGTGTGCTGCATATGGAGCGCAATACAGACGGTGACGGATTCATTATAGGCTATTGCGCCCTGAGGCAGCGTGCCTTTGGCGTCTTTGGGAAGCACAATGCCATAGCCGGCACCGTTTTCATTTTTGAGAAGCGCTGTCAGATTGCCCACTTTCTGCAGTTCATCGGCATAGTTGGCAGCGGTAATGGCAGGCGTATTCTCGTCTACAACGCCAAAATAGACGTCGATCACGTCCATCAGGTTCACGCCGTTTTCCGGCACCAGCGTGGGCACCACGTTCAACTCATACTGGAAAGGCATATCGCCCGTGTTGGAAACCCGAATGTATTTCACCGTGGTGAAATTGGGTTCCCAATGGGTCTGATTGAAAATCGGACCGGCTGAGGCGGCGTCCTGCCACCCTTCACCCAGTTTATCAGCCCATTCAAATTTCACTTCCAGATCACCGGAAGTGACCAGATTTTCACCTGCGGGCACTTCGTCGGTATAGTAGGCCATGGTGGAGCCTACAATGATGGTGGCGCAAAGAACGATCATCATCAATACCAGTACAAGCGAGCGGTGTTTACGCATAGGGGATGACGCCTCCTCCAAAGAAATCATGCGGATATACGCTTTATTTTCCACGCTTTCAAATTACAAATTTATCCAACGATAAGAATACCACATTTTGTAGTATAAATCAATGGATATGCACCATCAATTGTGTCGAATTTCCTACATTTTTCATACTTCTTTCTATATAATGCATCCCCCATGCTTCTTGCTTGTGTTTTTGATGCGGATATAGTATAATGTGGATGGTAAAGAAGCAAAAGGAGGCCGTATCAATTGGGCATACTATCCAATGTGTTAAGCGGCGATATCAATGCTATTATCACGCTTTTATATCAGATTCCCGCAGTATTGATTGCACTGACGCTGCACGAAGTGGCCCATGGGTATATGGCCATGAAATGCGGCGACCCTACCGCTCAGATGCTGGGCAGGTTGTCGCTCAATCCCCTGCACCATCTGGACCCTATCGGCACCGTGTGCATGTTTTTGTTTGGCATCGGCTGGGCAAAACCGGTGCCGGTGAACCCCCGGAATTACAAGAATTTCAAACGGGACGATATTCTGGTGTCCTTTGCCGGTATTGCAGTAAACCTGTTCCTGTTCCTTTGTTCCAGCGTGCTGATGGTGATCGTGCAAATGTTCCTGTTCAAGCCGGAACTGTTTACCGCCGCTCCTTTTTTGTCAAACAAAAGCTTCCTTTCCTTCCAGGACGTCTATTCCCTTGTTCTGATGCAGGATCACAACCTGTCCATCTTTGCGGAAATAGGCCTGACGCCCTTTTTGCAGAACGAATGGCTGCTTTATGTGCAGCGGTTTCTGATGCGGTTTTCCATGGTGAATATGAGCCTGGCGCTGTTTAACCTTTTGCCCATTCCCCCATTGGATGGGTATCACCTTTTCAACGATATCCTCTTCCGGGGCAAACTGCACATCCCGGCCAAAGCGGTGCGGGGCATCACCCTGGTGTTTATGCTGTTGCTGGCATTCACCAGCTTTCTGGACGGTCTGCTGTCCACCGCCTTGTTCTTTGTGCAGGACAAGGTGATCTGGTTCTTACTTTGGATTATCGGAGGGCTGTAAATGGCCATTACATTACGCCTGGATCAGTTTGAAGGGCCGCTGGATATGCTGCTGTTCCTGATTGGCAAGGCAAAAATTGATATCAAGGATATTTTCGTCTCTCAGGTAACGGATCAGTATATCCAGTCCGTACAGGATGCGCCGGATTTGGATATGGACGATGCCAGTGCATTTATCGCCATGGCGGCCACGCTGCTGGAAATCAAAAGCCGTTCCCTGCTTCCAAAGCCCAAGGATGAGACGGAAGAGGAAAATCCGGAAGCTGCCCTCATCCGTCAGCTGGAAGAATACCAGCGGTTCAAGCAGATTTCTCAGGACATGCAGGGCTTTGAAAAGGCAGCGGCGCTGATGTACCAGAAGCTGCCGGAGGAATACCCCCTGCCGCCCCCCACCCTGGAATTGACCGGGCTCACCATGGACGGGCTGCTGGCCGCCTTTGCAAGGGTGATGGCCCGTATTCAGGAGGACACGGAAGAAGAGCCGGTGCAGACAGCCCGGCGTATCATCCGGGATGAATACACCGTGCCCCGGTGCACGGCCCACATTCTGAAGCATCTGAAAAAAGGCCCGGTGCACTTTGATAAACTCTTCAGCGAACATCCCTCCCGTGACGAAGTGGTAACGCTGTTTCTGGCCGTGCTGGAGCTTTTGCGTCTGGGCCGGGCCGGCGTAGTGCAGGACGGCGTTTTCGGTGATATCCTGCTGGAGCCCAGACAACCGGAACACCCCGGGGAAGGAGACATGAAAATCGATGGATATGAATGAATTGGCCCATGTGATTGAGGCCATCCTGTTTGTTGCCGGGGAGCCGGTGGAGGTGCATGAACTGCAGCGGGCCCTGGAAGTGACGGAAGACGAAACCTGGCAGGCCATTGATGCGCTGGACAGCGATTATTCCTACCACCGCCGGGGCATTTGCCTGAAGCGTTTTGGCAACCACATCCAATTGTCCACCCGGGCGGATTACGCCCCCTATGTGGAAAGGCTTCTGCAGCCCATCCAGAAGCAAAGCCTTTCTCAGTCCGCCATGGAAACCCTGGCCGTTATTGCCTACCGCCAGCCGGTTACCAAGCTGGAAATCGAGGCCATCCGCGGCGTGAAATGCGATTATTCGGTACAGTCCCTGGTGAACAAAAACCTGATCGAAGTGGTGGGCCGAAAAGAAACCCTGGGCCGCCCCATGCTGTACGGCACCACGGATTTTTTCCTCTCCCACTTTGGCCTTTCTTCGCTGAATGATCTGCCCGCCCCGCCGGATGACAATAAACCGGCAGAAGAAACAGAACCCCTTGTTCCTTAACCCGAAAGGAGCGTATTGTTATGAAAAAAGTAACCCTGATCGTACTGGACAGCGCCGGCGTCGGTGCCCTGCCCGATGCCGCATCCTTTGGGGATGAAGGCGCCAATACCATCGGCCATATTGCCCAAAGCATGCCCCTGCAAGTGCCCAACATGCTGAAGATGGGCCTTGGTCATCTGCCCGGCCTGCATCTGGAAGCATCAGAAAAGGCGAAGGGTGTTTTCGGCCGTGCCATGGAAAAATCCATGGGCAAGGATACCACCACCGGTCACTGGGAAATGAGCGGCATCATTCTGCACCGGCCCTTCCCTGTCTACCCCGACGGCTTTCCGGAGGACGTGATCGCCGCTTTTGAACAGGCCATCGGCACCAAAGTGCTGGGCAACAAGCCTGCCAGCGGCACCGCCATTCTGGATGAACTGGGAGAAGAACACCTGCGTACCGGCTATCCCATCGTCTATACCTCCGCCGACAGTGTGTTCCAGATTGCCGCCCATGAAAGGCTCTATCCCCCGGAAAAGCTGTATGACATGTGCCGCATTGCAAGGAAACAACTGCAGGGCGAGCACGGTGTGGGCCGGGTCATCGCCCGTCCCTTCATCGGCGAAAAGGCCGGTGCCTTCACCCGTACCGGCAACCGCCGGGATTTCTCCATGGAACCCATTGCCCCTACCATGCTGGACGTGCTGAAGGAACAAGGCTATGACACCCTGGCCGTGGGCAAAATCGAAGATATTTTCGCCATGCGGGGCATTACCGGCAGCAACCATGCATCCGGCAATCCCGCCTGCATCGATGCGGCGCTGGAATACCTCAGAACCGATTTCAACGGCCTGCTCTTTGTCAATCTTGTAGATTTTGATACGCTCTTTGGCCACAGAAGGGATGTGCAGGGCTACGGCAAGGCGTTGGAATACTTTGACAGCCGCATTCCCGAATTCACCGCCCGGATGGGAGAAGAGGATCTTCTCATCATCACCGCCGATCACGGCTGCGACCCTGCCCACCGCGGCACCGACCATACCCGGGAATATATCCCCATCCTCTGCTGGAAAAAGGGCATGAAGGGCCTTTGTGACATCGGCACCCGCACTTCCTTTGCCGATATTGCACAAACCATCTGCGATTACCTGGGGGCAAAGGCCTCCTTCCCCGCTGTATCCTTTGCAAAAGAGATGGAGGGCTGAACAATGGATTACATGGAACGCATCAATCTGGCCGCAAAAGCCATTGAAGAAAAAATCGGCACGGCGGAAATCGCCATCATCCTGGGCAGCGGTCTGGGCGACTTTGGCAATACCCTTTCCGACGCAAAGTCCATCCCTTACTCCGAAATTCCCGGCTTCCCCTCCGTTTCCGTGCAGGGCCATGCCGGCGTGCTGTCCACCGGCATCAAGGGCGGCAAGCGCATTCTGGTGATGAGCGGCCGCTTCCATGCCTACGAAGGCCACCCCATGGAGGACGTGACCCTGCCTGTCCGGGTGATGGCAAAGCTGGGAGTGAAGAAGCTGATCGTCACCAATGCTGCCGGCGCTGTGAACACCGCTTTCTATCCCGGTGACCTGATGCTCATCACCGATTTCATTAACCTCTCCGGCATGAACCCCCTCATCGGCAAAAATCTTTCCGAATTTGGCCCCCGCTTCCCCGATATGAGCAATGCCTTTGACAAGGATCTGCGGAAGACGGCCCTTGACTGTGCGCAGGACATGGGGCTCAAGCTCCAGCAGGGCGTTTACACCTGGATGAGCGGCCCTTGCTACGAAACTCCGGCGGAAATCCGCATGGTGCGCACGCTGGGCGGCGATGCCGTGGGTATGAGCACCGTGCCCGAAACCATCGTGGCCAACCATTCCGGCATCAAAGTGCTGGGTATTTCCTGCCTTACCAATATGGCCGCCGGCGTACTGGATCAGCCCATCAACCATCAGGAAGTGATGGAAATGGGCCTGAAGGCCCGGGACAGCTTTGCCGCCCTCGTCACCGCTGTGATCGAAAGGATGTAAGGGAGAACGAGTATGGATAACGAAATGATGGATGATCTGCAAGCCATGCTGGAAGATGCCCTGGAAGTTATTCGGGAAGAAATGGAAGACAAGCTGCAGGAATTGGTCAGCGATTCCATCAGCGATTTTTTCGCCGAAGGCATGGAAGAGGTGCTGCACAGCCATCAGTTTGTTCTCAAGGACGGCACGGTCATTCAGCCCCGGCAGCGCACCAAAGTGCTCAGCCCGGACAAAACCAGGCTGTATCCCTGCTACGGCGGCCTGCGTATCGACGGCACCACCTTACAGGTGCAAACCCGCATCAGCAGCTGGAACAACCTGTGCGCCTACAAAACCAAGGAAGAAGCTGTGCAGGCTCTGCTGAAAGTAAAAGACGCCATGGAACAGGGCCTTTCCATTATTGAATTGTAAACCCTATGCAGGGCTTCGCCCCTGCACCCCACCAGGGATTTCATCCCTGGACCCAATAGCGAAAGTAGTTGGCGTGACCAACAAGCAATTGCCCGCTGTTGCAAGTATCCGTCAGCAACAGGCTTGCAAAAGAGAGGCCCAACATTTTCGGTTGGCTGCGGCACTGATGCCACGGGCTGGGCGGTGAAACACCGCCAACCGGATGCTATGCATCCGGGGAAAACAATAGAAAAAGACCGGCAGGAAAGTACACTTTCCTCCGGCTTTTTCTTTGTTTTCATTGCGCCCGTGGGCTCTCTTTCCGTTTCCTCAAGTAACATGCGGAAAAAAGTTTGTTTAATCAGTTTTCTGTATCGCAGAACGGGTGCAGGGCCAATGGCCCTGCTGCCGGGGGTACAGGGGGCTGCGTAAGCCCCCTGCCTCGTTCAGGTCACGCTGCCGGGCAGTTCGTAGCGGATGCGCATCTTAGGCGCTTCCTCCAGCACGGTGCGATAGTTTTCCGTCCAGTCGGCGCTGCCGTCGTCCACGTTCACGCCGTCAGCCGGCGGTGCAAAAATCTTCATGGTCATTTTGCAGGGGCCGGACAGAGGCTTATCAAAGAAAGCGCTCATCAAATCGATGGTTTTGGTACCGGGGGCTTTGTAGAACCAGCGGCCGTTCAGCTCCACCATCAGGCCGATTTTCTGTTCCACGGTCATTTCGCAGAATTCCGGATTGCCCTCAAACTCAATTTCCATGGCCAGGCCGTCAGCATCTTCACTGCCGCCCCAGCGCAGCTGTGCCGGGACGGAAGCTTCTTCCCCTTCGGTCATCTGCGGCATGAACCAATCATCGTGGAGCACCTTGTCCCGGTACTCTGCCAGCATGGGCTGCTCAATGCCCACGCCCTTATTGTTGGGGTCTTCAATTTCAAGACCCAGCCTGCCCCGGTCACGGAACTGATAAAGGCTGATGGCGCGGAACCATTCCACCTTGTTGTCCCGCCAGTGATGAGCAAAGCGCACAATGGATTCACCCTGCAGCCGGGGGCCGGTCACGTCGCCGTCGGTATTGAATTCTGCGGTGATCATGGGCCGGTGTTCTCCTGCCAACTCACAGGCACGCTTGTAGGTTCGTTCAAACTGCTGCACCATGTCCGCCACGCAGCCGCCCTTGTAGCGGCCGCCGCCCACTTCTGCAATATCATAAGGCCAGCCGTAGTGCAGCGCCAGATACCCGTCGCAGCTCCATGCATCGGCCACTTTGTAGCAATCCTTGAACGCTTCTTCCTGTTCCACATGGCCGTCGGGCATGCCCCAGCCGCCGCAGAAAATCACGCTGACATTGGGAGCATATTCCTTGATGATGCCGGCAAAACGGTTGAAAAACGCACCCACTTCGGGGTAGGTGTAGCGCTTGTTGTGCTGGAACCAAGTGCCGCAGCATTCATGATTGATGCGGATCCACATCCGGCCAAAGGGCTTGAGCTGCAGGGCGATTTCTTTCAGTTCTTCATCGGTGCAGCCGCAGTCCAGAGTCAGGGTCAGAAGCACTTCCTGACCGTGACGACGGATGTCCTTCATCTGTTCAAAGGGCTGACCGTTCACATTGTAGGGGAAATAATCATCATAGGGATAATCCCACTGGAAGGTGACGTTCTTGTCCTTCCATGCTTCGGAAATACGGGCAGGCCATTCCTTGTCATGGGGATAGTAAGTGTACATAATATTCACGGCACGGTGGGGCCGGCCCATCTTATGCAGGATATAATCCTGATTGACGTATTCGGCACGTTCGCTGCCGTCGCCCAAATCCAATGCGCAATGGGCAGGGCCCATGTGAAGCTTTTTCATGGCACATTTCTCCTTTGTTTTCATGCATTGATCATATTCTATCATATATACCCATCGTTTTCCATACCTTCACAGAAAAAAAGCACCTGCTTTCCGTAGAAAACAGATGCTTTCTGAATATGAGAAAATTACTTGCTCACCAGTTCCAGGGTATCCCGGGCAATGGCGATTTCTTCGTTGGTGGGGATCACGCAGATGAGCACCTTGCTGTCATCGGCGGAGATAACGGCTTCATGCACATTGGGCCAGGCCAGAGCAGCGTTCTTTTCCTTATCCAGCTTGGCGCCCATGTATTCGAAACCGGCCATGATGTCTTCACGCAGGCCATAGTTGTTTTCACCGATACCGGCGGTGAACACGATCACGTCCACACCGTTCATGGCAGCAGCGTAGGAGCCGATGTACTTGCGGATGCCGTAAACCAGCATATCCCGGGCCAGCTGAGCACGGGGATGGCCATCCTTGGCGGCGTTATCCACATCGCGCATGTCGTTGGAGATGCCGCTGATGCCAAGCAAGCCGCTCTTTTTATTGCACAGGTTCAGCATTTCGTTCACGGTCAGCTTTTCCTTGTCGCACACAAATTCCACCACGGCGGGGTCCAGGTTACCGGAGCGGGTGCCCATCAGCACGCCTTCCAGAGGCGTGAGGCCCATGGAGGTATCCACGCACTTGCCGTATTCCACAGCGGCCAGAGAGGAGCCGTTGCCCAGATGCGCAGTGATGATGCGGAGATCTTCCGGCTTCTTGCCCAGGAATTCGGCGGTACGCTTGCTCACAAAGCGGTGAGAAGTGCCGTGGAAGCCGTAGCGGCGGATCTGGTACTTCTCATAGTACTCGGTGGGAATGCCGTACATATATGCCTTGGCGGGCATGGTCTGGTGGAAAGCGGTGTCGAACACAGCCACATTGGGGGTGTTGGGCATAACCTGTTCGCAGGCCAGAATGCCCTGCAGGTTGGCGGGGTTGTGCAGGGGGCCCAGAGGAATGTTCTCCTCGAT
>JAFSBN010000168.1 GCA_017437265.1 Clostridia bacterium | reverse complement strand
TATAGCCAAATGTGGAAGAAGCAGGGTTCAAGTCCACCGGGCCGAAACTGCCGATGCCCAGAGCTTCCACCGGGTGCTCCCCGAAAAAGGCAATCATCTGCGGCATGGTTTCCTCCGGACTTTGGGTGGGCAGCGTTTTTCTGAACAGAATATTCAGTTTTTCATCCGCCACTGCCAGAACCATTTTGGTTCCGCCGGCTTCAATGGCTCCCAAATGCATTTTTCTTCCTCATTTCCTGTAAAAAAGCGCCGACCCTGATGCTTCCACCGGGCCAGCGCCTTTATGCTTTTCAATCAGTCGAACAGCTCTTCTTCAGCATTGAGCACATGCTTCTGATCTTCCACCAGGCGCAAAAAACGCTGGCGGTAATCCCGGGCCGCAGCCCGAAGCATGTCAATTTCCTCCTGCAGAGCGTCTTTCTCGCCCTGCATATCTTCCGCATCCTGCCAGGAAGCAGGAACAGAAGGTTCCTGTTCGTTGGCCTTTTGCAGCATTTCTTCTGCCTGGGCACGCACCTGCTGAGCCTCTTCCATCATTTTTTCCGCTTCTTCACGGATCTGGGCCGCATCCTGCTGGGCTTCTTCAATGATGCCCCGGGCCTTCTGACGGGCCTGATTCAGCTCCGTCTGGGCCTGAGCAGCATAATCCATCTGCGCCGCAGGAGGGGGCACAGCAGCACGGGCATAGCCGGGGCCCTGAGTGGCCTGGGCAAGACGCTGCTGCAGCATATCAATCTGCCGGTTCAGCAGGTCGATATGATCGCAGATCTCATCCAGATACAGGTCCACCTCTTCCGGGTCATACCCCTTGCGGGCCGTCCGGAATTCCTTTTGCTCGATCGCGGTAATACTGATAGGCATGCCGTTGAGCTCCTCTCATTGGTAGAGTGTGTCAGGTGATTGAAAAAAATCAGAACACGATGGCGCTGGCCACAACACCGATCACGATGCACACGATAACGGCCATCAGGGCGCCCATATCGAAGCTGAATTCCTTGTCGCCAAAGATCTTCTTGGTCACAATCTTGCCCACGTTCACAGCGGGTTCGCAAATCTGAGCCAGCAGCTTGATCCAGGGCTGTTCCTTCTTCGTGAAGAAGGGTACCAGGAAATTCACCAGCAGAGCCAGGGTGTACAGATCCCAGGCAAGGAAGAGCAGTTTGAGTACGATCATGGTAGTTTTCCTCCTTTTGTTTATATCGCAGCCTTATTCAGCCGCTTCCATATCATCCGGCACATAGCCGGCGTTGGCGCTTTGGGAAGAGAAAGAGGGCATTTGCACCGGCTGGGATTGCTGGGGCCGGGCATAGAAGGCACCGGGATTTTCCTGAGGGGCCGCGGTGCGCTGGGTAAAGCCGTCCTGCTGCCTTTGCTGCTGCGGCGGCTGCCAGGCGTTCTGAGGCTGAGGGTCGTAGGCAGCCTGACGGGGCTGCTGCTCGTAACCCAAAGGCTGATACTGGGGCCGGGGCTGGGGCTGATAAGCAGGAGCGGCCTGCTGGGGGCGTGCGCCGTTCATCTGGTTGATCATCTGATCGGCAAACACCGGCATGGTATGGGGCGCCAGCAGATACACGCCAAAGCGGCTCACCTTGGTGATGGACGCATTCAGGGAATAGCAGGCACCGCTGAGGGTATCCACCAGGCGGCGCATTTCGGCGGGATCCTTCACATTTTCCATGGTCACCAGCACCGCATCGCCCGAGCGCAGCAGCGTGATGGCCATCCGGCAGTCCGCCATGCCCCGGGTGCAGATCACACGGGTGGCCACAGGGGCCTGCTGGGGAGCATTTTCCACGGGCTGCTGGGGCGCGCTTTCGCCGTTTTTCTGCTGATAATCGCCGATATCCACCACATTATCGCCCTTGGCGCCAAAGCGGCTGAAACGGCCGCCCTGCTGGGGCTGCTGGGGGGGCTGATAGCCCTGCTGCTGATAATTGGCATGATACTGAGGCTGCTGAGGCTGAGGAGCCTGCTGGGGCTGCTGAGGCGGCATCTGATACCCCTGCTGGGGAGCATAGGGCTGCTGCTGGTAGGGCTGCTGCTGGTAGGGCTGCTGGGGCATTTCCTGATAATAGCCATACTGCGGCGCAGGGCCCTGCTGGGTGAAGCCCATATCGGGAGCGGGGGCGCCCATATCTTCCTGACGGGGCTGGGCTGCCTGCTGACGGGGCTGCCGTGCCGGCTCTGCTTCGCCGTTATACAGCATATCCTCCACCTTTTTCTTGATTCCGTTCCACACATCACCAAATGCCATGAAATTGTTCCTCCTGCTTTACTGGAATAGACGGGAGCCCACCCGCACCATGGTGGCGCCGTAACGGGCCGCCAGGTCAAAATCCCGGCTCATGCCCATGGAAAGCTCCTGCATCTGAATATTTTCTATGTTTTCTTTCGTAACATCATCAAACAACGTGCGCATCCGGGAAAAATAGCCGCTCAGCTCTTCCCTGTCCGCATCCAGAGGCATAATGGCCATCAGGCCCTTCACCTGCAAACCGGGCAGAGCGGCACATGCACGCAGGAAAGGAAGCAATTCTTCCTCCGCCACACCGCCCTTCTGAGGCTCCCTGGCCACATTCACCTGCACCAGCACATCCATGCGTTTTCCCCGCATCCGTGCCTGCCGGTCAATCTCCTGTGCCAGGCTCATCCTGTCCAGAGAGTGGATCATGCACACATCATCTATTATATATTTAACTTTGTTACTTTGCAACCGTCCAATCAGATGAATTTGAAATTTTCCTTCCAATTGAGGCAGCTTTTCGCGCAATACCTGCACCTTGTTTTCGCCGATATCCTTCACCCCCAGATCATACAGGGGCAAAATCATTTCCGGCGTGGCAAACTTGGTCACGGCAATCAGCCGGGGCACCCGACCCCACTTTTCGCTTTCCTTTTCCAGAAGGTGCTGTACCGCTTCCACATTTTCTTTCAGCATTTTCTTTTCTCCATCAGAACAGGCGCACACGCACGCCTTCATACAATGCACCGGGATTTTCGGGAATGATATGGGCCGTCTGGCCGTCATCGGCAATTACTTCCACGCCGGTCCAGTATTCGCCGCCCTGGGTGGTCATCACCACGCCCTTTTTCCCTTCACGCAGGTAAATGGCCCGGGAAGGCACAGAAAGGCTGTTCACGCTTTCCCCCAGCTGCACCTTGCAGGAGCGAATATAGAGCACGTTGGGCAGCTCCGCCGTATCGTAAATCAATAGCCGCACCAGCAGCTCTCCGCCGGACCGGGTAAAAGATTCCACCGTAGCTTCCACAATGGTATTATCGAAGGATTCGATCAGCAGTTTATAGGTTCTCCCCTCCACCGGGGTCCATTCCATTTCATTGCACAGCATCAGCACCACCCAGGGCTCCTGCCGCACCACACGATAAATGGAAACCGCTTTCCGGCTGAGCTGGACATCCGTTTGAGGCACTTCACCCTGATAGATTTTGCGTACCTGCGTGGGAGAAAACTGGGTATAGTTGTTCATATTCAGGGCGGTTTCAAAGCCGTCGGTATAGAAGCTTACCAGCCCATCGGTATTGGGGGCATACTGCTTGGTCCAGGAAGAGATCCGCTGCAGCTGGGTATTTTCATCATCGTACAGGCGGATCAGCTTCTGATCCTCATTGTACTTTTGCTTCATATACACCTGACGGTTCAAAATCACCTCAGACAGCAGTTCTTCCTGACGGATGAGGCTGCCGGGGGTGCCCTGCACCAGCCGCTGCACTTCCATGGCCCGCTCCGTCACCTGGCTCATCAGGTTCAGCATTTTGGCGTCGCTGGCGGCATCGGCCATCAATTGCTTCTGCTTTTCCTTGATCTGAGTGCGGTAGTTGTTCAGGGTGGTCCATTCCTTGGCAGAAAAGCCGCTGGAATACACCGTGGCCACCTCTTCGCCTCTTTTGACGAAAGCGCCCTCGGCTGCTTTATAATCAATCTGGGAAACGCCGTCCTGGGTGTACACCGTTTCATTGCGCACCACCACCGCATCCCCGGTATAGCGGGCGCTGAGGGAACCGGCTTCCACTTGGGCAAAATTCACCTGATTCGGAGCTACCATGCGGATAATCACAATGGCGGCAAAAATGAGCACAGCAACGCTCAGCACGATATACATCGTGCGGTTAGACGATTTTTTTGTGCCCGGCATGCCCGTCTTGGGGGGCTGATAAGCCTGCTGGGGCGCCATCTGCTCCTGCGGCTGGGTATACGTCTGGGGCTGCGCCGGGGCAGGCTGCTGCGCCTGGGGCTGCTGGGGTGCATACATCTGCGGTGCCTGCTGATAATTCACTTCCGGCCGCAGCTGTGCCGGCGGCGGCACCTGGCCGGGCTGAGGATACGCCGGCTGGCCATAATTGGCCTGACCGGGAAAAGGCACCTGGGTCCACTGGGGCTGCCCGCCCTGTTCATTGGGGATGCCCGTGGGACGGAAAGGATCTTGGGGTGGCTGCATGGCTTCCTCCCATAAATGTGATAACCTAATTTAATTCGACACGCCATGGCAAAATTCCTGCAAAATGCCTGCCGGCCTCTGCAATATCAATTGGGGCTGCGGTAGGCTTCCGCCACGTCGCTGCGTTTTTGCAGCTTGCGGATGGCGTTGTCCAATTGCTCCCTGCTTTGCACTTTCAGCGTCATGGTGATGGAGATCATCTTGTTTTTCGTCATCTTCACCGCAATGGCCGTCAGCGGGATTTTCATTTCTTCCATATAGCCGGTCAGTTCGCCAAGCAGCGCAGAATGATCGTAGCACATCAGATGAATATTGGCATCGAAATTGCCGGTGCTTTCATGGCTCCAGGCAACGGCCACAGCCCTCTCCGGCTCGCTGTTGAGGGCATTGACACAGTCGGCTTTGTGGATAGTCACGCCGCGGCCCCGGGTAATGTAGCCCACGATATCGTCCCCGGGCACCGGATTGCAGCAGCGGGCAAAGCGCACCAGCATCCCGGCTTCGCCGTTGACGTATACGCCCTGAGTGGGCTTGGAAGCGGTATTGACCGCCGGTGCTTCCTCCACAATGGGCACCTTGGGCATTACCGGCGCTTCCTGTCTGGTTTTTTCGTCCATCAGCCGGCTGAGCACATACACCGCTGCCGCCCCGCCGTAGCCAATGGCACCGTAGAGGTCGTCCAGGTCCTGGAACATATATTTTTTCAGCAGCGGCTCGTAGTATTCGGGCTTTGTATAGTCCCCCAGGCGCACACCCCGGCGCTTGGCTTCCTTTTCCAGCATATCCCGGCCCTTCTGCACGTTTTCGCCCCGCAGCTCCCGCTTGAAGAACTGGCGGATCTTGGCCTTGGCCTGGGGCGTTTTAACGATCTTCATCCAGTCCATGCTGGGGCCCTTGGAGGAAGATGAGGTGAGGATTTCCACCTGGTCGCCGGTATTCAGCGGCGTATCCAGCGGCACAATTTTGCCGTTCACCTTGGCCCCCACGCAGGTGTTGCCCACATGGGAGTGGATACGGTAAGCAAAATCCAGCGGCGTGGAATCCCGCTGCATGGAAATGATATCACCCTTGGGGGTAAACAGGAACACATCATCGGGGTACAGCTCGTAAATCACGCCCTCGATGAAATCGGTGCTGTTCTGGGTTTCTGATTGCCAGTCCATAATCTGGCGCAGCCAGGACAGCTTTTTATCCAATTCGTCCCGGCTGCCGCCATCCTTGTAGCGCCAGTGGGCCGCAATACCGTATTCGGCAATGCGGTGCATTTCCCGGGTGCGGATCTGAATTTCAAAGGGAAAGGGCACTTTGCGGCCGCCCACCACCGTGGTGTGGAGGGACTGATACATATTGGCCTTGGGTACGGAGATATAATCCTTGAACCGGCCGGGCACCTGGTTCCACAGCGTATGAGCAATGCCCAGCACGGCATAGCATTCCGGCACGGTTTTTACAATCACGCGGATGGCAATCAGGTCATAAATCTGGTCAAAAGGCTTATTCTGGATCACCATTTTGCGGTAAATGGAATAAAGGTGCTTGGGCCGCCCCGCCACGTCAAATTCCATGCCCGCTTCTTCCAACTTGTGGCTCAGTTCATCAATCACCAGACGGATGTTTTCTTCTCTCTCCGCCCGCTTCATGCCCACCTTCCTTGCCACATCCTGATACCCTTCCGGGTCAATGTAGCGAAGGGACAAATCTTCCAGTTCCTGCTTGATGGTGTACACACCCAGGCGGTGGGCAATGGGGGCATAAATATCCAAAGTTTCCCGGGCAATGGCCACCTGCCGGTGCCGGGGCTGGAAATTGAGCGTGCGCATATTGTGCAGCCGGTCCGCCAGTTTGATCATCACCACACGGATATCCCGGCTCATGGCCAGGAACATTTTCCGCAGGGATTCTGCCTGGCGTTCTTCGCGGTCTGCAAAATCCAGCTTGTCCATCTTGGTCACGCCGTCCACCAGCTGGGCCACTTTCTCACCAAATTCCCGGGTCAGGGTTTCGCTGGTAATGCCATCACAGTCTTCCACCGTATCGTGCAAAAGGCTGGCGGCAATGGTGGCAGGGTCCGGCATCATCTCGGTAATGATGGAAGCCACATAGGCGGGATGGATAAAATAAGGCTCGCCGCTTTGCCGCTTCTGGCCTTCATGGGCCTTTTCTGCAAACGCCCAGGCCCTGGCCACCAGATCGCAGCTTTGCTTATTCATATCATGTTTCTGCATCCGCTCCAGAATCTGTTCCAGCGTCATGCATTCATAAGCCGAATACGCCATTTGCTTCCTCCTTCAATCGATGCACCAGACGATACAGCACACTTTCGTTCAGATCACTTTTTGCCTTTGGTAAAACAGAAACGGAAAACGGCCGGGGGGTATATGCAATGAGCCCCATCTGCCCAAACACCTGCAGGGCAAAATGACCCTGCGCACCGGTAATGCCCGCCTGTTCCGTAAAAGACACCATGTCCCTTGGCAGCCTGTTTTTCATCAGGGAAAAGCAGGTGAGCAGCATGTTCCTGTCAAGGGCCATCCTAACGCACAGCTGTCTTATTTCTGCCGTCGTTTCCAGCGCATACACTTTCCCCTGCGGACAGGCCCTTTGCCATGCAGCGCTTTCGTTCAGTTCTCCGTCGCATAATACCACATGCCGGTAAGGTGCGCAAGCGGGCCCCGGCATTGCATACAATAAAACCGTGTGATACGCCCGGGAATCCGATGCATCGCCCGCAGAAAACACCGTCTGGGGATATTTTGACAGCATTTTCTGTGCCGTTTCCAGCGTGCGGCACACCAGCAGTGTGCCCTGTTCCCCATCCATCAGCACATCCAGCTGCGCAGGGGACAGTTTTTCAGCCTTTCCTTCTTCAACCGCTGCCGCCGCAAAACACATGCTTTCCCGGGTATCATCCTTTTTCATTCTTTCAGGCTCCGGTGCCATGTGCTTCAGCTGCAACTGCGCCGTCACCTGACCCCGGAATTCGTTCAAATCAGGGGAAAACACCAGTGAAAACGTGCCTTCCTGTCCCTGATTTTTGCCTGCACCGAAGAAAATTCCCTTGCGTATTTCCTGGCCCTGCTGGAAGGTGCACTGCAAATGCCTGCCTTCCGCACCCACCGCCCGCAAATTCAGTGCCAGCGTATGCCGGCACAAAAACTGGGGGGCAGGATTTCCCATCCCAAAGGGCTCCATCCGGTTCAGCTGCTGCACCGATTCCACCGTCACATCGGAAAAATTCATTTCCCCGTCACAGATATATTGCTTCCGGGGCGCTTTTCCCTGCAGCTGCGCTTTCACCGCGTCCGACAGCCTTTCCCTGAATTCTGCCACGCATTCTGCTTTCAGCGTCATACCGGCGGCCTGCTTGTGGCCGCCAAAGCGCAGGAACAAATCCTCACAGCTTTTCAGTGCCCGGTAAATATCCACATCTCCGGCACTGCGGGCACTGCCCACATAATTTTCGCCGTCCCTGGCCAGCGCCACCGTGGGATAGCCGTACTGCTCCGCCAGTTTTCCGGCAGCCAGCCCCACCACGCCGCTGTTCCAGTTTTCCCCCTGCACCACCAGCGCATGGTATTTCTGCAGATCCATCCCTGCTGCCTGGGCCGCCGCTTCTTCAATCACGGCGTTTTCCAGCTGTTTTCTTTTTTCGTTCAGTTCATGGGCCTTCGTCGCAAACTCCAGCGCCCTTGCCGCATCTTTTATGTGCAGCATATGAAGGGCAATCATGGCGCTTTCCATCCGCCCGCAGGCATTGATCCGGGGCGCCAGCTGAAAAGCCACCTGCTGGGCCGAAACAGCGCCGGAAATACCGGCAAGCTTCATCAATGTAACGAGACCGGGGCGGTTTGTATTCCCCATCTTTTCCAGGCCCAGCTTCACAATGGCCCTGTTTTCCTGCAAAAGGGGCACCATATCCGCAACGGTGGCCAGAGCCGCCAGCTCCATCAGCCCTTCCGCTTCCTGGCCGGCCAATGCCAGCGCCAGTTTCCACGCCACCCCGGCGCCGCACAGCCCGGGGAAGGGATAACCCCCCAGATGAGGCGTTACCACCGCATCCGCCGGGGGCAATGCATCCCCCACCGTGTGGTGATCCGTCACAATCACCTGCATGCCCTTTTCCTTGGCCAGGGCCACTTCTTCCACAGAGGTGATGCCGCAGTCCACCGTCACCAGCACTTTGTACGCTTCCGAAAGCCGTGCCACTGCATCCACATTCAGTCCATAGCCCTCCCGATGCCTGTCCGGGATATAAGGATGCACATCCGCACCCATCTTCTCCAGCGTTTCCAGCAAAATGACGCCGGCACAAACGCCGTCGCAGTCGTAATCCCCATAGATCACAATGGGCAAATGCTGCAATACAGCATCCAGCAATATATCCCTTGCCTTTTCCATATCATGCAAAAGAAGGGAATGCAAAATCTGGTCCCGGGAGGGATTCAGAAATGCCTGCGCCGCTTCTTCCGTTTCAATGCCCCGGGTATATAAAAGCTGGCCCATCCAGCCGGGATAAGCCTTTAACCCTTCCGGCACCTGCCCCTGCTGACGGATGAAAATATCCTGCATTTATTGCTCCCTCCTTCCCTGGCAAAGCATAAAAAACGGGCGTCGGAACAAAAAACCGACACCCGAATATGCTTAATTTTCCGCTTCAAAACAGGCGCACAAATTCTGCGCAGAAAGGCCCCATACACACATTTTTTCAGGTTGCCGCTTTCGCTGTTTACCTGTCATGTACAAGCCCTTTCCTTTCCTGAATTGAAAAATATTATACGCCCCTTTCCCCCTTCCGTCAAGAATTTTTTCCGGCTCATTTTCATTTATTTCACACATACCGTGTCAACCGCTGGGCAATATAACCGATACGCTGATAGGTGATTTTTCTGCATAGCCAATCCGTCAAACGTCCATATTTTCTGTAAAGCAAATTAAACAACAGATAGGGCATTCTCTGGCTCGGGCATTTGGGCATCCGCCGCAAAATATTTTTCCAGCTGTATACCATTTTATAGATCCAAACATACCCATCATACAATTCCTCGGGCGTCATGTGCATCGGCCTGAACACAACGTGCGCCGTATTGTAAAGCGACAAATCCTCTGTCAGGATGCGCCCGTCCTTTTGCATCTGCTGATGCAAAACAGTACCGGGATATGGCGTAAGGATATGGGATGTGACCGTTTCTATCCTGTTTTTCACAATCCATTTCAAAGTGGCATGAAATGTTTCTTTTGTATCGCCATCCAGACCAAACACAAAGCTGGCATTGATCATGATGCCGCGGCTGTGAATGGCCTCCACCGCCTTTTCGTATGCAATCATCGTATTTTGATTTTTGTGCACATTGGCAACAGATGCCGGGTTCACGCTTTCAAAACCAATAAAGAGGCTTTCGCATCCACATTCCCTCATCAAATCCAGCAACTGAGGATCCTGCGCCACATTGATGGAAACCGCCGCATTCCATTTCAATTTCAACGGCCGGATGGCTTCCAGAAATTTTTTTGTCCATACAGGATTCCCCGTAAAATTATCATCGATAAACATGATGTGGCGGCTTCCAATGGCTTTGATATCTGCCAAAACATCCTCAATCTCCCGATTCAGATATGGCTGAGCATTGCTGCTGTTGTAACAAAAATCACATCGGAAAGGACATCCCCGGCTGGTGTGTACCACGTTGCAATACAAATATGGTTCTGTTTTCAGCATATCGTAGGCTGGCGATACAATATCCCTTCCCTGCATCCGTGCTGTGCATCGATACGTTTTTTGCAAAGTACCCTGTTGAAAGTCCCGGACGATCTGCGGCCAGGTTCCTTCAGCTGCACCAATGCACAAAACGTCAAATGCATCCTCAGGGATCAGATGAGAAGCGCAGGTCACATGAATACCTCCGGCAACCACCTTTACACCTTTTTTCCGATAGCACGCAGCAATCTCCATCGCCCTTGGCAGTACATCCACCGTAACGGAAATCCCCACCAGATCCGGCTTATCATCCAAATGAAGCAACTGCACATTTTCATTTTCCAGCACCACCCGATGCTCTTTTCGAAGGATATTTGCTATTGTCAGAAGTCCCAGCGGCGGCGCCATATGAATTTTCAGATCCGTATCCATGGGCCTTTTGATCATCCTGGGCTGTATCAGCTTAATGTACATTTCTTCTGTCGCTCTTTCTTTTCACTCATCCGCATACTCCAGTATGTCCCCCGGCTGGCAGTTCAGCGCCCGGCACAGCTTATCCAGCGTTTCAAAGCGCACAGCCTTGGCCTTTCCTGTTTTCAGGATGGACATATTGGCCATGGTGATGCCCACCTTTTCGGAAAGCTCCGTCAGGCTCATTTTGCGCTTGGCCATCATCACATCGATATTTACAATAATCATATCCGCCTCACACCGTCAGTTCATTTTCTTCCTTCATTTCAGCGCTTTCCTGCACCAGCCGGCTCATGGCATAGCAGGCAAAGCCAAAGGCGCACAATCCCAGCAACAGCATCGGCGCCACCGCAAACCACAGCGGCCCGCTGCCCACGCCCATACTGCCCAGCACCACCAGCCCGGCCAGAAAAATGAAGGCTGCACACCAGCAGCACAGGGCCATCAGCCGGAACCGGCGGCTGTTTTCATGGCAGAACGCCTTGCCCTTTTCCTTCAACGTGCCGAAAATCTGCCAGGCAGGCACCGCTGCCCCGAAGACAGGCAATGCAAACAGCCACGCCCAGATCAGGCAGGGCCAGTACGCCCAGGCCAGATCCTTTTCCAGCTCCGTCAGGTTCCTGCCCTCTGCCGGCAGCAGCACAAAGAAAAATAATCCGCACAGGATCACCAGCATCATTACAATGCCTCGCAGACCCATAACCATCGATTTTCTTTTCATTTTCATTTACCTCCTTTGCTTTCGCACAAACAGTATACTGCTTTGTGCTTCGTA
>JAFSBN010000167.1 GCA_017437265.1 Clostridia bacterium | reverse complement strand
CGGATGTGGAAGGCCTTCTGAAGCGCCTGCACGATAAGGGCCTGAAGATTTGCGTGTGGATCAATCCCTATCTTGGCCAGAAGAGCAAAATCTTCGATGAAGCCATGGAAGGCAATTACTTCATCAATACCCCCAATGGAGACGTGTGGCAGTGGGACCGCTGGCAGTACGGCCTTGGCGTGATCGACTTCACCAACCCTGCCGCTGTGGAATGGTACAAGAACAAGCTGAAAAAGCTGATGCGCCAGGGTGTTGACTATTTCAAAACCGACTTTGGCGAAAGAATCCCCACCGATGTCAAATATTTCGATGGCAGCGATCCTGTGCGGATGCACAATTACTATACCTTCCTGTACAATAAGATCGTTTTCGAAGCCATTCAGGAAGAACGCGGCGAAAAGGAAGCCTGCCTCTTTGCCCGCAGTGCCACCGTTGGCGGCCAGATGTTCCCTGTCCATTGGGGCGGCGATTGCAACAGCACCTTCCCCTCCATGGCAGAATCCATCCGCGGCGGCCTGAGCCTTTGCCTGTCCGGTTTCGGATTCTGGAGCCACGATATGGGTGGCTTTGAAGGCACTGCAGCCGATTATGTGTATAAGCGCTGGCTGGCCTTTGGCCTTCTGTCCACCCATTCCCGTCTGCACGGCAGCGATTCCTACCGTGTGCCGTGGCTGTTCGGCGATGAGGCCGTGGATGTGTGCCGTGCTTTCACCAAGCTGAAGCTTTCTCTTATGCCCTATCTGTGGGGCATGGCCGTGGAAGCCAATCAGGAAGGCATTCCCGCCATGCGTGCCATGGTGCTGGAATTCCCCGGTGATCTGGGCGCTGAAGATTGCGACAGGCAATATATGCTGGGTGATTCTCTGCTGGTGGCGCCTGTTTTGCGGGAAGATAATATCGGCGAATACTACCTGCCACGCGGCTGCTGGACTGAATTCTTCTCCGGCAAAGAAACGGAAGAATACGGCTGGCATCGCGATGAATACGATTTCTTCTCCCTGCCCCTCTATGTGCGCGAAAACACGCTGCTACCCATCGGTCAGTGCTGCGACAAGGCGGACTATGCCTATGAAGAAAACGTGCTGATGCAGGTATATGCCCTGAAGGACAAGGCCTGCCGCACCGTCTACGATCGCAACGGCAAAAAGGCTTTCTGCGTAAAGGCTGAAAAGGCGGATGATCAGATTTCTTTCTCCATTTGTAAGGAAACCAAGGGCCTGCGGCTGCAGCTGATGGGCATCCACAGCATCAAGAGCGTTTCCGGTGCTGTGGCTGAAGAAAACGAAAAAGGCATCCTGCTCATCGTTCAGGATACCGAAATCAAGGTTCAGCTGTAATAAACAAATAACATAACGGAGAGAAGTAAATCTTCTCTCCGTTTGTTATATCAGAAACATTTATGATTTCTGTCTTTTTTACATTTTTCGTCCTTTCCACAGTGATAGCAAAGCTCATTGCGGCACATGCCCTCACGGAAAAATTCCAACAGATTCTGCGTTGTGATTTCCGCAATGTTTTCCAATGCTTCGTTGGTTAAAAATGCCTGATGAGATGTAACGATCACATTGGGCATGGAGATAAGCCTTGCCAGTGTATCATCATCCAGGATGTGACCGGAATAGTCCGTAAAGAAAACATCACTTTCTTCCTCATACACATCCAGGCATGCAGCGCCCACCTGCCGTGCCTTGATGCCGCTGAGCAGCGCTTCCGCATCAATCAGTGCCCCTCTTGACGTATTGATGATCACAACACCCTTTTTCATTTTTGCAATGCTTTCTTCATTAATCATATGATATGTTTCCTTCGTCAACGGGCAGTGAAGGGAAATAATATCGCTTTGAGCAAACAGCTCTTCCAGTGGAACAAATTGAATATCATCACCCGACGGATATTTGTCATACGCAATCACTTTCATGCCAAATCCTTTGCAAATATCCATCATCACCCGGCCGATTTTTCCGGCACCGATAATCCCGATGGTTTTTCCGTGCAAATCAAAACCGGTCAGGCCGTTCAAGCTGAAATTAAAGTCTCTTGTTCTGATATAGGCTTTATGAATACGACGAATAGACGTAAGCAACATTGCAATGGCATGCTCTGCCACAGCATAAGCGGAATACACCGGCACATGCACCACGTGCACCTTGCCAAAGGCATGCTGAAGATCTACGTTGTTATAACCGGCACAGCGCAACGCCACAATCTTAACACCCATTTCGGACAATTTATCAATCACGGCGGCATTCAGCGTGTCATTCACAAAAACGCAAACGCCGTCTGCTCCCTTGGCCAACGCCACCGTATCCTCGTTCAGCATGGATTCATAAAACTTGAACTGAATATCGTTCTCTTTGCCGTATTTTTCAAATCCAGGCATATCATAAGGCTTTGCATCAAAGAAGGCAATCTTCATTTCCTTCCCTCCATTCTTTCATTATCCTTATCTATTATACCAAATATTTCACCATTTCAAACAAAAAAGGATGCAGTTTCGGCTGCACCCTTTACAAATCATTTGGCATCCTTCATAAACGCCGCATAAGCCTTTACGGCTTCATACAGATCCGCCTTATTGATCACTTCCAGCGGAGCATGCATGGAGAGCACGGCCACGCCGCTGTCAATCACTTCCATGCCATACAGCGCACACACATAGGCGATGGTACCGCCACCGCCAACATCCACCCGGCCCAGTTCTGCCGTCTGCCAGGCAATCTGGTGATCATCCATAATCTTGCGCAGCTTACTGATATATTCCGCATTGGCGTCATTGGAGCCGCTCTTGCCGCCGGAGCCGGTGAACTTATTGAAGCAGACGCCATTGCCCAGAATAGCCGCATTCTTCTTTTCAAAAGCACCTGCAAATAAAGGATCAAAACCGGCACTCACGTCGCAGGACAGCATTCGGCTGTTAGCCAGCGCATGGCGCAGCATCAGATCGCTGTAGCTTTCTTCCGTCAGGTTCAGCAGCTCTGCCATGGCATTTTCAAAATACATGGCCCGCATGCCGGTGGCGCCAACGCTGCCGATTTCTTCCTTATCTGCCATCAGGCAGCAGCAGGTGTATTCAGGCACTTCTTCCAGGCCAAACAGCGCTTCCAGAGAAGCATATGCGCACACACGGTCATCATGGCCATAGCCCAGGATCATGCTGCGGTCCAGGCCATAGTCCCTTGCAGGGCCGGCGGGAACGGCTTCGATTTCAGCGGAAACCAAATCTTCTTCTTCCACGTTATACTGCTCTTTCAAAATCTTCAAAAGCGCAGCCTTTACAGGCTCCTTTTCTTCTCCGGCCAGGGGCTTGCCGCAAAGCATAATATCCAAATCTTCGCCGCCGATCACTTCACTGGCCTTCTTCCCCATCTGATCACGGGAAAGATGGATCAGAAGATCGGAAATGCCAACAACGGGATCATCATCCTTTTCACCAATGGCAAGCGTGATCACAGAGCCGTCCTTCTTCACCACCACACCGTGCAGTGCCAGTGCCCGGGCTACCCACTGGTATTTCTTAATGCCGCCATAATAATGGGTGTCGGCATAAGCAAAGCCGCTGTCTTCATAGAAGGGATTCTGCTTGATATCAATACGAGGCGAATCGATGTGGGAACCAACGATGTTAATCCCCTTTTCCATGCTGTTTTTGCCAATGTAGAACAGCATCACAGCCTTGCCCATACAATCCACATACACCTTATCGCCGGGCTGCAGGCGTTTTCCGGCCTTGATGATATCCTTCAGATCCTGATACCCCTGTTCTTTGGCGGCAGCAATGGTATAGGCGGCACATTCCCGTTCTGTTTTCCCATTATCCAGAAAATGACGATAGTTTTTTGCAGTCTGTTCCAGTTTTGCCAGCGCAGTTTCGTCATATGCTTTCCATGCGTTTTCACGGTACATATTTATCTTTCCTTTCGTTTTACATTAGCTCAGTTCAGGCTTTTCCACCTTGGAATTCATTTTATCCAGCAGCATTGTAGCCACATAACCGGCGCACACCAGCGCCAGATGAATGAGGCAGTCGGACACACTGGCAGTAAAGGCGTCATAAGGGATGGTGAAAATGGTTGACGCAATCACAATGCCGATGATTCCATGGAACATAACAGAATAATGCTTGTTCATCAAATAGTCCACCAGCTTCGTCAGCAGCACAAAAGCAGCCACAGCACCCAACAAAATGGCAATCAGGGCCACCATATCAGCATTCCCTTTCAAAATGCTGCCGATGGAACCGGTCACATGGCCATAGAAGGTGGCATTGCCTTCCATCTGCAGGGGCAGCATAAGAATGGAGGAACTCATGCCAGGTACAATCACAGAAAGCGCCAGGGCGGCACCGCCAAACATATTCCAGAAGAAATTAGGAACAATCTGCAGCTTCAGCACCCTGCAGGCAAGCAGCACGGCGAAGGCCACTGCAAACACAACCACAAGGGAAATATAGCTTTTCTTGTCCCGGCCCTGTTCGCCGGCTTCACGGAACAAGGACGGCATAATACCAATGGCCATGCCCACAAACACAGCCAGAGACTGGCTTTCATAGTTTTCCAGAAAATGACCCAGCAGAAGCGAGCTGAGCAAATAACCAAATACAAACCCCACCAGAATGGGCCACAATTCCACAATGGTATTTTTCAGTTCCTTGAAAGGATGGGCCAGCAGCCGCATCAACGGCTTATATACGCCAAAGAGAACAGCCAGAACGCCACCGGAAACGCCCGGAAGCAATGCACCTGCGCCGATCAGAGCGCCTTGAATCATCTTCATTACCCATTTCATAAAAACCATTCCTCCAAAGTTATTCAAACAAAATATATTATACCTGAAAGATAGAAATTCGTCGAGAGCTTTCAGAAAGAAAAACGACAGCAAACCGTCGATTTGCTGCCGCTTTTTGCATTTTATTGAATTTTCAGCTTATCAAAGTTTTTGATTAGCCACCTGGTCATATCAAGATTGGTTTCAAATATATCCCGATACTTTTCATCGCTGGCAAAAAACGCAAGACAGATGAATTGATTCCCCAGCACCACCAGCGGCGCAGCTTCCTTTTCATCCTTTGTCATCTTCGCCGTCCGGTCGTAGCCGCACAGAATTTCCTGGTAGACGGAAAACCATGCATCACGCTTGTCGGTATTGAACGTTTCCGACAGCACAGCAGTGGATGCGTAAACAGGATCATAGACACGAATGTTTTTCTGCGACAGCTCAAAATCAATCACGCCCCATCCATCCTCGCTTAAAATGATGTTCCCGGGGTTTGGATCCCGATGGATGCATTGCACCGGCAAACAATTTCTGAACAAAGCCAATTTGTCGGTATATTCCCTCAAAAATTCCGGATCAATTCGGGCTTTTACCGCTTCGCTTTTCACCGCCCATCCCGTTACCGTATCCACAAAATTTTCTTCAGAAACAATGGCATCCATATCAACCAATGCTTTATGCATCTGCCCGATGATCTCACCAATATAGCCGGCAGTCATTCTGTCATAGGCATCCATGGCATTCAGCTGCTTTCCCTGAATGCGGCGTGTCAGATAGAAATACATATCTCCATCCTGCACATAGTTTGTCCCCTCATTGTTTTTCACGGCCGTCGCCGCATTGAGACCTGCATCAGCCAAAGCGTTGGTCAAAGCGACGTGCGCATTCACGGATCCTAAATTTCGGGTGAACTTCAGCACATATTCATTGCCCACATAATAGGCATGATCGTTTCTGTTGCCGTTATCATAAAAGATATCCTGTATCGCCTCGTTATCCAAACCCCATTTTTTCAGCATTGAAGATGCTTTTTTGTGTGAAATTTGCATTGCTGCCTCCTGAAACAAATTGATTTTCACAGGTCTTTTTACCCTGTTTTTCTTGATATACTCGGAAGGAGTACAGCAAAAACTGCGCCTGAACGCACGGTAGAAACCGGCATACGTATCAAAGCCATAGCTGAGAATAACGCCCATTCTGTTTTTCCTGCCCTGCATTTCAAATATTGCGTGCAATAATCTTCTGTGCAGAATGTACTGCATCACCGGCATCCCCGTTGCCGCCAAGAACAATCGATAAAAATGGAACACAGAATAACCTGCCATTTGTGCCAGCTCGTCTGCCGTTATCTCCGTTTTCAGGTTTTCTTCAATATAGTCGATCACATTTTGAAGCGCCTTTTTCATGCTGTCTCCCCCCCCTTTCTGTTCATCTTGCAGCTGCAATGCTATCTTAACACAATTTCCCTTAAAAACATTTCCGTTCTTGCGAAAAAAACGGGCATTACCGCCCGTTTTTGTTATTATGCATTATGCCAGTGTAATCACAATTTCCTGGCTGTCAGAAAGCTTGAAAGCCGCCTTTTTGCCGCCGCACATTGCTTCATATTCGCCCTTGTAGCCTTCCAGTGTCACATAACCGTTTTCATCCGTTTTCAGCGTTACGTCCGTGCTCCATTCGCCGTGAATCAGGGAATGCAGCTTATGATAGACAGGCTTGAGGCTGCTGTCCTTGCGCATCAGCCCGCTGGGTGCGCCCAGCCATGCACCGTCGGCCGGATCCCAGGTGGTGATTCCTTCCACCAGCGGATGGGCAAAAAGCTCGGTATACATTTCCGCAGCTTCCCTGGCCTGGCGTTCTTCCCCTTCGGGGGTAGAGGGCCATTCGGGCACCTGCCAATCGTTCAGATCCTCAATGTGTGCAGGCATCAGATCGCCGGAAATCAGTGTGTTTTCGGTAAAGTGAATGGGCAGGCCGAAATGAGAAAAGCGTTCCAGCACCGTATGCAGCTTTTCCAGTCCCCAATAACCCTGATGCTGATGGGACTGAATGCCAATCACGCTGATGGGCACCCCTGCTGCCAGCAGCCCTTCGATGAGGATTTCATATGCCTGAGAAGTATTAAAGTCATTGATCAAAAGTGTTGCGCCGGGGTTGGTTTCTTTTGCCGCTTCAAACACTTCCTTTACCAGCTGAATACGGCCTTTTTCCTTGCAAAGACGGGTGATGGCATTATCATACTTATCAAAAACCGGCATGATCACCACTTCGTTGATTACGTCCCACATATCGATTACGCCTTTGAATGCTCCCACATCGCGATGAATGCGCTCCAGCTGCAGCCGCATAATTTCCTTGTTGTCATACTGCATCAGCCAGTTTGCACAGGCAGTGTGCCAGCAAAGCGGATGGCCCTTCACCGTAACGCCCTTTTCCTTCAGCCATTTGGCGGCCTTCAGGGTAGCTTCTTCCTGGGTAGTTCCCTGTACAGGTTCATAGCGGCCCCAGTAGAAGGGCAGCGTACCGTAGTTGAATAGATTCAGCCATTTTTCCATGCGGTCAGCAAGGAAAGCCTTCTTTTCTTCGTCCTGCACCTGCATCAGAGCAACGCTTTCAAATGCACCGCAGCCAAAGAGAAACTGATGGTTCTTCAGCTTCAGGCTGATTTGTTCATTGACAAGAGGCGTGCCGTCCTTGCCTCGCACCAAAATAGGAGCTTTTGCCTTTCTTGCCGCAAACTTGTCCATTGTTTTTTCCTCCTTAAAGTCATATTACCATTTCATAATCTCTTGAATGATCGCCGACAATTTTTCTGCAACCTTCCGGTGAGTCAGCTGCGACGGATGCCAGTCAGCCGCCCGGCCGTCTTCCGGCAATTGCTCCGTAAAACCATGGAAGCTGATGCGGTTATCACCGGTTTCGGCCCTGTATTGATCCACAGCCTTTTGTGCCATGGGGCACAGCGCTTCGCCCATCACCCCCAGCATACACAGGATGTATGCGTTCGGATTGTTTTTCCGAATGTTCCTGATAAATCGCTGATATTCGGCGCAATATTCTTCGCACAGTTCTTCCTTGCCGCGGGTAAAGCTCTGGTCGTTGGTACCAAGATTGATAACAACCACATCCGGCACAATCTGATTGAAATCCCACTGCACATCCTGCGGATAAACACCATTCATGCTGCCATAGCAGAAGCCCATTTTCTCATAATACGTGGGCAGCAGCTGATCCGGCCTTCTTTCTCCATCGCCGGAAAAACCGGAAATAATCCCATAGCCACTGAGCGATACCAGACTATAATCAGCATTCAGTTTTTTTGCCGTCAAATAGGCATATGCCTTTGTGGCATCTTCCGTATCGGTTTTGAAATTGTGCTCTGCCACCTCGTCATCCACCCCATAGCCGCAGGTGATGCTGTCTCCGGCAAATTCAATGATATGTTTCTTATTCTCAGCCGGCCGGATTTTGGCTTCATCATCCGTTTCGATGGAAGAAAGCGCAACGGTGGACATGGCAGACTCGGACACCTTAACCACCTCAACCAGGCATGCTTTTTTGCATTCAGAGCGGATCACTTCCAAACGAATTTCTTTTTGATCCACCATTTTCTCCGCAGCATATTCGCCATCAATCAACACACGAACCCGGGCATGGTTTCCGCCCATTCCGTCATCAGCAGCACGATCATCACCGCAAAGGACGATGTTCAGCATTTTTCCTTCAAAATGGAATGCTGCCCCTGTGGCGGAATAGCACATCCACAGCTTATCATTCTTTACCATTGTGCGCCCCAGCGCCTTGACATTTTCATATATTGGCAGTTTTTTTCTCATCTGTATCCTCCGAAACCTTTTTCATTATCATACCATTCATCTCGTTCATTGACAAGTGCGCACATTCGATAAATTCTTGACATTTTTAACTTGAAATGCTATATATGAACTTACCGATATCCCTCATCAAAGGAGCGAAAACCAATGAAAACAATTGCCATACGCAGCCATGAACATATTCGCCTGAATGGTCGTTTTGATCCTTCCCTGCCCCATTTCCCCATGATGTGGAGCAGCGCATCTGCTGAAATGAAACTTAAAGCCTCACATCTGGAAGTGCAGCTCGAATGTCAATACACATCCATGGCACCTTATCTTTCTTTCACGGTGGATGGTGTCCGCAGCCAAGTGTTCGTTCCGCAGAAAGGAAAGCACTGGTATCCCGTCTTTCTGAACCTGAGCAAGTCACCGCATATGGTGCGCATTGCCAAGGAAACCCAACCCTTTGGCGGTGACAGCGAAGGATTTGTTTCCCTGATTGCCATCCGCACCAACGGTACGTTGCTTCCTCTGGAAAAGGAAAAAATGCGCATTGAATTCATCGGTGATTCCATCACCAGTGGTGAAGGCTGCAAAGGCCCCCGCTCCTTCATGGAATGGGTGCCCATGGCGTTTTCCTCCTCCGATACTTATGCAAAACTGACAGCCGAAGCCCTGAACGCCTGCTATCAGGTGATCAGCCAGAGCGGCTGGGGCGTGCTGGGGGCATGGGATAACAATCCTTCCGGCAGCATCCCCAAAGTATATACGAAGATCTGCGGCCCGGTACAGGCCCAGAATGCGCAGGCAGCATATGATTTCTCCTTCAGGCCCGATAAAATTGTGATCGCTCTGGGCACAAACGATGCCGGTGCCATCGGCTCCCCTGCTTTCACAGATCCTGAAACAGGCATCACCTATAAACTGACCGACAGCGAGCAGGATATGCAGCGTTTGACGGATGCCTGCTGCGACTTTATCCGTTTGCTCACAGAAAAAAATCCGGATGCTCAGCTCTACTGGATTCTCTTTTACGATAACGGCCCCATCTATTGCGCCGTTTCTTCCGCGGTCAATCAAATGCAGACAGCCGGCGTGGATATCCGCCTTTCCGTTCCGCTGACGCTGGATGGTATGACCGCTGCACAAATGGGCAGCCGCGCCCATCCCGGCATCAAAGCCCACCAGAAAATCAGTAAGGCGCTGGTAAAACTCCTGAAAGAATAAATGATTACAGCCCGGCCATGCATCTCAAAAGCACGGTCGGGCTGATTTTTACGCTTGATGCATAATGGCCGCCAGCACAAACACAACCGGCGAATTCCAATAAATCGTAATTTCATTCATGGAATAGCTGCCGTAATGATCGATATAGCTTTTCATGGGCGGCGTGCCGGGCTTAATATACTCCCTTGCCACGGCATCGCCGGGATGGCGGTTGGGACCGCCGCTGACCATGCCTGGCATACAGGCGTCTATGCCATCTGCATACGCCGGCCGCAAATGGGGATTGTTGTATGCATATTCTCCATTCCCGGTCACATAGCTGATGCCCATGGCATTTACGCCCATCAATACATGTAATTGCTCCAGCATACACGCCCGGAAACGATCGCCGTTTTCCAGCCAATCAGCCACTATCATGGTCATGCCATGGTGCATCAGGGGCATATTGCTGCCCCACACATAATCATATTCTGTCATGGCTGCGCGATAGCCGCATCCGTCCGCAACCTTTTGCAACCGCTCCGCTTCCTGAATGATTTCGCTGCGAATCATCTCCAGCATGCCTTTTCCTACAGGAAATTTGCTGGTCAGAAGCGCCATTTGCCCCATTCCGGCCACTTCGCCCCATCCAAGAGCAAGCCGGGGGAACGGCAGTTTCCGCAACCTGACAACCTGATCAAAGAACGTCTGTTCACCGGTTGTTGCAAACATTTCCGCCGCTGCCCAGTAGCGGTTAGAAAGATCATCCCTTTCTCCATATCCGCCGGTGCCGCAGCCACGCGGATTCTGCGCACTGATGAAATACGGATTTTCTTCAAGCCACCTGTATGTCTTCTGGGCCGCAAATAAAAGCGTGTTGGCATATGCCACATCATAGGCACGATACACTCTGCTCGCCAGTGCGCATACAGCCGCAAAATCCGCCGCTGCAATGGTGGTGATCGGCAGCAGATACAACTGTTCCTTATCTTCTTCCGACATCACAAAGGGTGCATGCCTTGCCGTTGTCAGCTTGTGGTACACTGCGCCGTCTTCACGCTGCATCTGCAGCAGCCAGTCCAATTCCCATTTACATTCGTTCAGAATATCCGGCAAATGGTTGCCCGTTTCCGGAATATTCAGCTCCAGATTTACGAAAACATCCGGAAAAAACATAAATGCATACAGCAATTGTGCAACTGCCACAGCCCCGGGGGTTACATAACGGCCATAATCCCCGGCATCATGCCAGCCGCCCAATATGCGCTTTTTCACATCGTGGTTTTCCCATTCCGCAGCCATTCCTGTATGACATGCATCGTGTGTATATACCCCTGCATGCTTTTCTTCCAGGGCGCAGCCGCAACGCAGAAAATAGAACGCACGCATCACATCATACATCAGTTTATCGTATACATGGGTACCAATTTCAAAAGACGCAGATACGCCTTGATCGCACCGGATCACATACCTTCCCGGCACCTGAAAATCCGAAAAATCCCCTTGATAAACAGTATCCTGTGATAATTCATCCAGACCAAACACTTCCCATTTCCCATAATAGCAAATATTCCCCTGCATATCCTCAACAGCGAAATGTTCTGCAGGCTGACAAATAACGGCCATTTTCTTTTCTCCGGGATAATACCCCGCCTGATTGACATAAACCTGATACATTCTTATTACACCTACCTTCCACTGCGTATATTATAACAAACTTTTCCTTGTCCGTCTTTGCCGAAACCCACTTGCTTTGTGACAATTCAAATGGTAAAATATTAAAAAACGAAGGAAAGCAGGTTCCTTTATGCAAAAGTATCTTTACGAAACTCACATGCACACCTCTCAGGGCTCCGCTTGTGCTCGCAGCAAAGGTGCGGAATATATCAAACCCTATATGGATCTTGGCTATACCGGCATCATCATCACCGACCATTTTTATAAAGGAAACACCCGCCCGGAGCGTTCACTGCCCTGGACCGAATGGGTAAACCAATTCTGCAGCGGCTATGAGGACGCAAAAAACGAGGGCGACAAACGTAATTTCCCAGTCTTTTTTGGCATTGAGGAAAATTTCGAAGGCGACGAATACCTGATCTATGGCATTGATAAAGCTTTTCTGCTGGCCCATCCCGATATGAAGGAATGGGATCGGGTTCGCATGTATAAAGAAATCCATGCCGCCGGCGGGTGCATGGTGCAGGCCCATCCCTTCCGCTCCCGCTTTTATAACACCGCCATTCACCTGATGCCCGATTTTGTGGATGGTATCGAAGCTGTCAATTACGGCAATGTACCCGTTTGGAATACCCTGGCCCTGCAATATGCGAAACAGCTGCAGCTTCCTTATTCCAGTGGGTCGGATAATCACGATGCTTCCAACATGTGCTTTGAAAAGCTGGGCGGTATCCTGCTGGATCGCCCCCTGACATCCATTCAGGATTATGTTTCCGTCGTTCTTGAAAAAAGGCCCATGGAAATAAAATCTCCTTCCGCCGAAATCCTGCCCCCCTGGCAAAAGGGGCTGCCCATTGATCTGCCGGTGCAAATCCACGGCGAAAACGGTGCTTTGCTTCCCGGCGATGTACGCAAGCTGCTGGAGGAAGGAAGTTTCTGATTCAATCCATTTACAAAACAACCCCGGAGAAAATTACTTTCTCCGGGGTTTGCATTATAGTTTTTGCTGCCATTTTTTCAGGCTGGTATATACCAAAATGCCCGTTGCAATCAGAATGATGATACACAGAATAATGGCCAATGCATCCGGCACATTGGCATCAAAGGCATTGGTAATGCTGACAGCCAAGGAAGACAGGCTGATCACCATCAGGCTGATGCTCCAAAGCAGATCAATTTTCTTATGATCCATCCTCTTTTTCCTCCAAAGAAGAACGGAAGCCGGGCCAAAGCCTGACTTCCGTTTTTCTTGTTATTTCAATCAGAACAGGCCGGTAATCTTGCCGTCGGCATCCACATCAATGCGTTCAGCGGCAGGAGACTTGGGCAGGCCGGGCATGGTCATGATATCGCCCGTCAGCACCACGATGAAGCCGGCACCGGCAGAGATTTTCACATTGCGGATGGTCACGGTGAAACCGGTGGGAGCACCCAGCTTGGCGGGATCATCGGAGAAGGAGTACTGGGTTTTGGCGATGCAGATGGGGCACTTGTCAAAGCCCAGCGCAGTCAGAGTATCGATCTGCTTCTTGGCAGCAGGCAGCACGTTGATACCATCGCCGCCATAAACCTTCTTCACCACGGCTTCGATCTTCTCTTCGATGCTCATGTCATCGGTGTAGGAGAAGGTGAAGTTGCCCTGTTCTTCTTCGCACAGGCGCACCACTTCTTTGGCCAGCTCTTCGCCGCCCTTGCCGCCGTCGGCCCACACAGTGCTCAGCACGGTGTTCACGCCCAGTTCACGGCACTTCTTGATGATGAAGTCGATTTCGGCATCGGTATCCGTGGGGAAACGGTTCACGGCCACCACGCAGGGCAGCTGGTACACGTTCTTAATATTGCCCACATGACGCAGGAGGTTCGGCACGCCCTTTTCCAGTGCTTCAATGTTTTCGGTAGCCAGGTCAGCCTTGGCCACGCCGCCATGCATCTTCAGTGCGCGCACGGTAGCAACCACAACCACAGCATCAGGGGTCAGGCCGGCCATGCGGCACTTGATGTCCAGGAACTTTTCAGCACCCAGGTCCGCACCAAAACCAGCTTCAGTCACGGTGTAGTCACCCATCTTGAGGGCCATTTTTGTAGCCATCACAGAGTTGCAGCCATGGGCGATATTGGCGAAGGGGCCGCCGTGCACGAAGGCAGGGGTGCCTTCCAGGGTCTGCACCAGGTTGGGCTTGAGAGCGTCCTTCAAAAGGGCAGTCATAGCACCGGCGGCCTTCAGTTCGCCGCAGGTAACAGGCTTATCGTCATAGGTGTAGCCCACAATGATGCGGGACAGGCGTTCCTTCAGGTCGGTCACAGAGGTGGATAGGCACAGCACGGCCATGATTTCGCTGGCAACGGTGATATCGAAGCCATCTTCACGGGGCACGCCGTTGATGCGGCCGCCAAGACCGTTGACGATGTAGCGCAGCTGACGGTCATTCATGTCCACGCAGCGCTTCCAGGTAATCTTCTTCACATCGATGTTCAGCGCATTGCCCTGTTGAATGTGGTTATCCAGCATGGCAGCCAGCAGGTTGTTGGCAGCGCCGATGGCGTGGAAGTCGCCGGTGAAGTGCAGGTTGATACCTTCCATGGGCACTACCTGGGCATAGCCGCCGCCGGCAGCGCCGCCCTTAATGCCGAACACGGGGCCCAGGGAGGGCTCGCGCAGGGCAACGGTTACGTCCTTGCCGATGCGGCGCAGGCCGTCGGCCAGACCGATGGTGGTGGTGGTTTTGCCTTCGCCGGCAGAAGTGGGCGTGATAGCGGTAACCAGAATCAGCTTGCCATCCTTCTTGTCTGTTTCGTTCAGAAGGCTCAGGTCAATCTTGGCCTTATAATTGCCGTACTGTTCCACATACTTTTCATCCACATGAGCACGTTCGGCAATAACACGGATGTGTTCCATTTCGCATTCCTGGGCAATCTGGATATCAGTCTTGTATTCTTTCATTTTCATTCTCCCCCATCTCAATTACT
>JAFSBN010000166.1 GCA_017437265.1 Clostridia bacterium | reverse complement strand
GTGTAAAAACGGCTGCACCATCCTGGAAAGCGAGGAGGATGCCCGCTTGCTTCCTGAAACGGATCAGGCCCTGTGCGTGTGCCAGACCACTTTCCCCATGGAAAAATGGGAAAGCATCACACGCATTCTGGAAGAAAAAATCCCCGGTCTGGAAAAGAAATGCACCATCTGCCTGGCCACCGCAAGGCGGCAGGAAGCGGCCAGGGAACTGGCCGAAAAGGCAGATGCCATGATTGTTGTAGGCAGTAAAATGAGCGCCAACACCCGCAAGCTCTACGAAGCCTGCCTGGCCCTTTGCCCACGCACCTGTTTGGTGGAACGTGCAGCGGAAATACCGCCGCACTTTGGAAATATCCACACGGAATACATAGGAATAGCCGCCGGCGCATCCACACCGGATTGGTCATTTAAGGAGGTTGTCACACGCATGAACGACATGGAACACATCGACCAGGAAACCCTTCAGGAGCCCACCGCCACCAATGATACCCCTGCCTTCACGATGGAAGACATCGAAAAGACCGTGGTCCGCATTCACAACGGCCAGACGGTTACCGGCACCGTGGTACAGATCACCGAAGACGAAGTATGCGTCAATATTGGCTACAAGTCTGATGGGCTCATCAAGAAAGCCGACCTGGTGGACAAGGACGTAAAGATGGGCGACGAAATCGAAGTTGAAGTCGTCAAAGTAAACGATGGTGAAGGCAACGTCCTGCTTTCTCAGCGCAACATCGTCAACCGCAAGGCCTGGGATGCGCTGATGGTTAAGTTCGAAAACGGCGAATATATCGACGCCGTGGGTAAAGAAGCCGTTAAGGGCGGCCTGCTCGCCACCATCGAAGGCGGCATCCGCGCTTTCGTGCCCGCTTCTCAGCTGGCCAGCCGCTATGTGGAAAAGATCGTTCAGTTCGTCGGTCAGGAAATGAAGCTGAAGATCATCGACGTGGACAAGCAGAAGAAGCGCATCGTTGCCAGCCGCAAGCAGGTTGTGGAAGAAGAAAACGCTGCCAAGAAGGCTGCTGCCTGGGAAAAGCTGGTTGAAGGCGAAACCATTACCGGTATCGTCCGCCGCTTTGCCGATTTCGGCGCTTTCGTGGACCTGGGCGGCGTGGATGGCCTCATCCACATCACCGACCTGGCCTGGAGCCGCGTGGGTCATCCCTCTGACGTGCTTCAGATCAACCAGGAAGTGGAAGTGAAGGTGCTTTCTCTGGATCGCGAACGCGAACGCATCCAGCTGGGTTACAAGCAGCTCCAGCCCAAGCCCTGGGATAACATCGAAGAAAAGTATCCCGTTGGCGTGATTCTGGAACGCGAAGTGGTCCGCATCCGTCCCTTCGGCGCTTTCATCGAACTGGAACCCGGCGTGGACGGCCTGGTGCACATTTCTCAGTGCGCCCTGACCCGCGTGGAAAAGGTGGAAGACGTGCTGACCGTGGGTCAGCTGGTTGCCGTGAAGGTGCTGGCCGTTGATCCCGAAGCCAAGCGCATCAGCCTGAGCATCCGTGAAGCCCTGGCCGATACCGCTCTCGAAGAAGGCGACGATATGGAAATCCCCGGCGAAGCTGAAGAAGTGTACGCTGAAGAAGAAGCTCCCGTGGAAGAATAATTCCATCTAAAAAATCAAACAGCAGGGCTGCCGCTGTCCGCAGGGGCAGCCCTGTTCTTTTCGGAGGAACCGAATGAAAAAGTTCATTCCGCTGTTTTTGCTGATGCTGGTGATGTGCATCCCTGCCCTTGCGCAGGAAGCATCGGATATCACTGCCGATTGCGAGATCACCCTCTCCCCCGGCAAATATAAAACCCTGGATCGTATCTGCGACCGGGACTGGCACACCATCTATCTCAGCAACAAAATGAAAAAACCTTCCGTCACCGTGAAGGCCCCCAAGGATACGCCCATGCACGGCGTATACGTTTGCTTCGGGGATAAGTTGGCCCCCTGGCAGGTGCAGGCAAAGCAGGGCGGCGAATGGGTAACGGTGTTTGAAAGCGAAGGGCTGTATGCTCATGAATTTGCCCCGCTGGACGGAGAAAAGGAAATCCGCATCCTGCCCCTGACCGATAAGCAAACCACCCTCTGCATCGGCGAAATGTTTGTCTACGGCGAAGGTGAATTGCCCTCCACCGTCCAGTTCTGGCAGCCTGCCCCGGAAAAGGCGGATCTGCTGGTGCTTTCCGCCCATCCGGACGACGAGGTACTGTTCTTTGGCGGTGCCATTCCCTATTACGCCGGCGAAAAGCAAATGGATGTGGTAGTGGTGTATGCCACCTGCAACATGATGGAACGCAGAAGCGAGCTGCTCAACGGCCTGTGGACCTGCGGCGTGAAAACCTATCCCGTCATCGGTGATTTCTGGGATAAATACGCCACCAAGGTGGACAAGATCTACGATGCCTGGGGCAAAACCGCTTCCCAGAAATTCATTGTGGAGCAACTGCGCCGGTTCAAACCGGAAGTAGTGGTTACCCATGATACCAACGGCGAATACGGCCACGGTGCCCATAAGACCTGCGCCGATCTGATGCTCAAATGCATCCCCATGGCTGCCGGCAGCGAAAAATTTACCGATTCCTATAACGCATACGGTGCCTGGGAAGTGAAAAAGCTGTACCTGCACCTGTACCCGGAAAACCAGATCGAAATGGATTGGGATCAGCCCCTGTCCGCATTCGATGGCAAAACCGGCTATGAAATGGCGGTGGAAGGCTACAACTGGCATTTCTCTCAGCACGATCAGGGCCAGAAGAATAAGGCAACCGGCGAATTTGAATACTTCATCGTGGAACCCAGGGACAGCGACTACAGCTGCTACCGCTTCGGCCTGGCCCACACCACCGTGGGCCCCGATGTGGAAAAGAACGATTTCTTTGAAAATATACCCGTGGAATAAGACCAGGTCATGGGCCTGTGCGGCCCCTGTACCCCGCACCAGGGCCATCGGCCCTGGACCCATTTTGCGACACACAATCGTATTAACCAAAGTATTTTCCGCATGTTGATTGAGGAAACGAAAACAGAGCCCACGGGCAACATGAAAACGAAGAAAAAACCGATCAGGAAAGTTTACTTTCCTGCCGGTTTTTTCTCGTTTTCCCCGGATGCTTTGCATCCGGTTGGCGGCATTTTGCCGCCGTGCCCGTGTGCGGCCGTGCCGCAGCCAATTCAAAATATTGCAATCTTCTTTTGCCAATGTGTTTCTGCGTGTCTAGTACAGGGTAGGTAACAATCCCTCCGTCAGCCCTTCGGGCTGCCACCTCCCTTTACAGTGAGAGTGATAGCAAGGATGCATTTATCCTTCATACAAATACAAAACTGCAAGCCTTGACTGGCTTGCGGTTTTTCATACTGCTGTGATAGAATAAAAACGACAAACTTGTATTTAACAAACTATAGAGAGGAAAATTAAAATTGTTGACCGATATTCAAGCAGAACAATTTATAAAAAAGTTGGGTACAGAAAGCTATAACGAACGAATCAGTATTGTGGAGAAATACAAAAAACAATGGGAGCTGACTGAAATAGAATTTCAGTCAGAGCTTTCCAATAACAACCTTATTTTCTATGCGGTTTCAAAACGATACGGTAAGGTTATCCTCAAAATTCGTATTAACAATGGTTATGACAATGAAATACTGGCATTGAAATTGTTTCAAGGCAAGAACTTCTGTAAACTTTATGAGTATTCATTTGAAGATGAGGCATACATCATGGAACGAATTATGCCTGCCCATACTTTATATGAAGGTGCTCCCCGCAACGAACGTATTCAAATTGCAGCCGAAATATTCAAAGAACTGCACAAGAATGATTTGCCCGATGGTACATTCCCTACATACACCGATTGGTTTGAAGAAGGCAAGGAAGGTGCGAAAAATCGTGAGGATTGTGAAGATATGTATCAGTATCTTGACAGTGCAGAGCGAATGCTTGCAGATATATGCAAAAAGTATTCTCGCAATCTTCTGCTTCACGGTGATTTACACCATGAGAATATACTTAAAAATGAACATGGCGGATATACGGTTATTGACCCTAAAGGCGTAATAGGCGACCCTGTATTTGATTTATCGAGATTTATGCTTGATGAGTTCAGAGATGATTTGACCTCAGAGCCAAAGGAGGAAATAATTGATTTCGTACAAAAGCTTGGTAACGGTGTAGGTATTCCTTGTGAGATCTTATTGCGTTGCTTGTTTATT